>NZ_LQPV01000065.1:0-121451 GCF_002101935.1 Mycobacterium sp. IEC1808
GCCGCCGGCGCCGCCGGCGGCCAGGCCGGTCCACTACTCGTGGGCGGCGGCGGTGCCGGCGGCGCCGGCGGAGACGGCGCGACGACCGGCGGCAACGGCGGCAACGGCGGCAATGCCGTAGCGATCCTCGGCGCCGGCGGCAACGGCGGCAACGCCGGGCTTGGCACGACCGCGGGCGCCCCCGGCAGCGGCGGCACCATCACGCTGCTCGGCGCACCCGGGCTGAACGGCTTGCCCTAGCCACACATCTTCTGAGCCCAGGCGATGTGGCCTTCGTAGCCAAGCGATACCGCCATGGCGCGATAGCGATCCCGGTAATCGCGGTAGGCGCCATCGTCGCCGCGGGCGCGGGCCAGCAGCGCGCGCAGCCGCAGTAGCCAGACGTCCCTGATCACCAAACCCTCGTCGGCCGGCGCCGACGCCAACCGTTCGATCGCGGCCTCAGCCTCGGCTAAGTCAGCTTCGTGGTCCCCGTTGCCGGCGCGATCGAGCAGGGCCTCCACCAGAACACCGGTCGTTGCAATGCCATGCGCCAACAGTCGTCCTTCGCGGAACAAATGGTCGACGGCGGCACGCATCAGCGGTATGGCCTGATCGCGGTCCCCATCCCGAGCCAGCTCGCGTGCCGAGTAGACACCGAAGAGCCAGAGGTCGCATAGCGCCCGTCCCCGGGGTTGGCATAGGTCGGTGACGTCGGCCAAAAGCTGCTGCCCGCGACTACGTTCGGCGGGCGTGGAGCGGTGTACCAACGCAAGGCCCAGCGTCACCATGGCTTGGGACAACGCGAAGTCATCACCGGCTCGTTCCGCCTTCTGCAAGGCATTCTCAATGTCATGCAATGCGCGATCGTCGGGGTTGAGCAGGCCGGAAACTATGCCCTTCGAATAAGTCCAGCCGACGACCGTGGCGGCCGACATCGGGTCGAATTCTTCAGCGATGGCCAGGCCGTCCCGCAGGTCGTCGCGCCACCCGGGATGACCCAGGACCGACCGGGCCACACCACGCGCCGTAATAGCGATCGCCAGCGGCGCTCCGAAAAGGAAGTTGCCCTTAGTCGGGTCACCGTCGGCCAGGTCGATCACTCGCTGTGCCCAGCGCAGCCCGTCAGCGAAGTCGGCGGTCTCGGCCTTGGCATAGAACAACGGCATAGACAGTCCCACCGCGAGGATCGGATCACCGATCGACTCGATTAAAGTCCAGGCTTCCGATGCCACCCGCGACGCTTCGCACACCTGGTCCGCAAACGCGTAATCGATTATCAACCCGGCCATCCCGATGGCCAGTGACGCCTTATCCCCGGCGGCGTCGCACAACTCGCGCAATTCCTCGAACCGGGTGCCGGCCACACGTTCATAGACTCGGTAGGCGATCCCGCACAACATGGTGCGGGGAGCAATGCGCATCGCTGTTCGGTTTGGGTCATCGTCGGGTAGCGCGTCGGCGATCTTCTGGGCGCGGTCCCAGCTCAGTCGCGCGGCGTTGACATCGCGGTAGGTCGCCCAGGTTGCCGCCCGCATGTGCCAGCCGTAGGCGGCATGCGAGTCACCGGCGGCCTCTAGATGCGCCGCGATCAGGGCTGAATTTTCGTCAGCCGCTGCCGGGTCCCGTGATTCGATCGCTGCCGCGACGCGCCGGTGCAACTCGGCACGGTCCGATTTGAGCTGTGATTCGTAGGCCACCGCGCGGATCAGCGGGTGGCGGAAAGCGTACTCGGCGGTCGGGGTGAGCCGTACCTGATCGATGAGCTCCGCCCCAAGCGGCTCGTCGAGCACCGCATCGATGCCCAACGCGTCAAGCAGGTCCGCCGCGAAGCGTGCGCCGATCACCGACGCCGCGTGCACCGTCCGCTTGGCCGGTGTGCTCAGGCGGTCGATGCGCGCCTCGATGGCCGTGTGCACCGTGGCCGGGACGCTCACCTCGGCCACATCGACCTGGCGCACGTAGCCACCACGCTCGCCGGCCAACGCTCCGCTTTGGGCCAACTCGCGCACCATCTCCTCGGCGAAAAACGGGTTCCCGGCGGCCCGTTCCGCGAGGACATCCGCCAGCCCGCCGACCGACGGATCCGAGCCCAGCAGCTCACCGATCAGCGCCGCGGTGTCCGAATCACCCAGTGGGGCAAGCGTTATCGTCTCCGCGGCGGGCACCCGCGTCAAGGCTCCCTGGTATTCGGGGCGGGCTGTGAGCAACACCATCGACGAGGTTTGCGGGATGACCGTGAGGAAGTCGGCCAGCATCGACTCGCTGACCGTGTCGATCCACTGGGCATCCTCGATGATCAACAGCGCCGGTCGGTTGCTGGCCAGCGACGCGGCGTTGATCAAGGCGGTCAGCCGGCGGCGCCGCGCATCGGGGTCGATGGCGGGCAGCGGCACCTCGGGATCGGCGATGCCGAGCAGATCCTCAAGCAGCAGCAGATCCTGCGGGTCGGCGTTCGGGAGCTGCTCCCGCACCCGGCCGCGGGCGGCTTCGGCGCCGAGGTCGGCCACGCCGGTGCGCGAGCGCAGCAGCTGGGCCACCACACGGAAGGGAACATCGCCGGCGTGGGATTCGCAGTAGGTCCAAAACACCTCGACACCGCGACCGGCCGCCACGGCCGCGGTCTCGCGGGCCGTCCGGCTCTTGCCGATGCCCGGCGGCCCCACCACACCCACCACACCACCGTGGCCGCCGATCGCGCGGTCCACCAGCGCGCCGAGAGCCGCCATCTCCTGGCTGCGACCGATCAGCCTTGCCTCGGCGCGCCCGACCGGCCCATGCCGCGGACCGATTCCGATGAGCCGACGCGTGCGCACCGGTTGGTCGATGCCCTTGACGTGCACCCACTCGGGTTCGGTCAGCGTGGCGGCATGCTCGACCAGCCGTGCCGTCGACTCCGACAGCATCACCCCGCCCGGCGGCGCCACCGACTGCATCCGCTCGGCGAACCCGACCGGCTGGCCGGTCGCGGCGTACCTCGGCGACCCCGAGCCGATCTCACCGGCGATCACCCGTCCCGAATTCAGGCCCACCCGCAACCGCAACGGCACGCCATCGCGGCGGGCCACCTCCTCCGCCAGCCGGTTCACCTCGTCCTGGATCGCCAGCGCCGCCAGACACGCCCGAAAAGCGTGATCCTCCAACGCAACTGGTGCCCCGAACAGGGCCATCAGCCCGTCACCGTAGTATTCGACCGTGCCGCCGTAGCGGCGCACGGCCGCCGCCGACCGCTCGACGGCTTCGGTCATGATCTCGCGCCACCGCTCCATGTCCAGCGCGGAGGCGATGTCCATCGAGCGCACCATGTCGGCGAACAGCACCGTCACCTGCTTGTATTCCGCCGTTGTGTCGGGCACCGCGACCGGAGACCCGCACGCATTGCAAAACTTCGAATTCGGCGGCAATTCGATACCGCACGCACCGCAAGCCAATTCCGCCGCCGTCATGCCAGTACCACCTACCGCGGTCAAACCCCGATCCGCCAAGAATAGGGCGTTTGGCGGCGAACAACACGCTCAATTCCGTGCGGGTGGGCTAGACGCGACCGCACGGGGTACTCGAAGACTTTCGGCATGAGTATCGGGAGGGCGTGATGGCCACCAGCAGCGCCGTGGAGATCCGGTTCGGTGCACCGGAAAACGTGTTGGAAGTTCAGGTGGGCACGGTCGAAGTCGACGTGCCAAGGTCGATCGGCTATTTCGGCGGCCTGGTGGTGGCCACCGGGCTGGGCCTGGTCGAGCCGCCGCTGGCGCTGTTCATCGCGGCGGTCCCGCTCTTCAAGGTGTTGACGAACACCGCGCTGCCCAAGGCGGTTCGCGTCGTCGGTGAAGTGCTCGAGGGGGCGGCCAAACCGGTCGGCAGCGACGCGGAGGGCGTCATCGTGTTGGAGGACCAGCAACAGTCCGACACCGCCGTCGTGCACCTGCCGGCGCGGCGCAAGCCGGCGACCAGTCGGCGCTAAGCCGCTTTAAGCAGCGGACGTCACGCGATAAACGTCGTACACGCCCTCGACGTTGCGCACGACGTTGAGCAGGTGGCCCAAATGCTTGGGGTCGCCCATCTCGAAGGTGAACCGGCTGATCGCAACACGGTCGCCGGAAGTGGTGACCGACGCCGAGAGGATGTTGACCTTCTCGTCGGCGAGCACCCGGGTGATGTCCGAGAGCAGCCGGTGCCGGTCGAGCGCCTCGACCTGGATGGCCACCAGGAACACCGACGACGCCGACGGCGCCCAGAGCACCTCGATGATGCGCTCGGCCTGCTGCTGCAGCGACGCTGCGTTGGTGCAGTCGGTGCGGTGCACGCTGACCCCGCCGCCGCGGGTGACGAACCCCATGATCTGGTCGCCGGGCACCGGCGTGCAGCACTTGGCCAGCTTGGTCAGCACGCCCGGGGCACCGGGGACCGAGACTCCGACGTCGTCGCTGCTGCGCGGGCGGCGCAGCATGGTGGTCGGCGTGGACCGCTCGGCGAGTTCCTCCTCGGCCTGGTCGATGCCGCCGAGCTCGGCAAGCAGCCGCTGCACGACGTGGCGGGCCGACACGTGCCCCTCACCGATCGCGGTGTACAGCGCGGACACGTCGGCGTAGTGCAGCTCGCGAGCCACCGCGGCCATCGACTCGCCATTCACCAAGCGCTGCAACGGAAGTCCGCCGCGGCGCACCTCGCGCGCCATCGCGTCCTTGCCGGCCTCGAGCGCCTCCTCGCGGCGCTCCTTGGCGAACCACTGGCGGATCTTCGTCTTCGCGCGCGGGGACACCACGAACTGCTGCCAGTCCCGCGATGGCCCCGCGTTGGGCGCCTTGGACGTGAAAACCTCTACGACTTCGCCGTTTTCGAGCTTGCGTTCCAGCGCCACCAGGCGGCCGTTCACCCGGGCGCCGATGCAGCGGTGACCGACCTCGGTGTGCACGGCGTACGCAAAGTCCACCGGCGTCGAGCCGGTCGGCAGCGTGATGACGTCGCCCTTGGGGGTGAATACGAAGATCTCTTGGACCGCAAGGTCATAGCGCAGCGACTCGAGGAACTCGCCGGGGTCGGCGGCCTCCCGTTGCCAGTCGAGCAGCTGGCGCATCCAGGCCATGTCGTCGATCTCGGCGGCGGCGTGCGGATGCGGAACTCCGTTGCGGCCCTTGGCTTCCTTGTAGCGCCAGTGCGCGGCGATGCCGTACTCGGCGGTGCGGTGCATGTCGCGGGTGCGGATCTGCACCTCTAGCGGCTTGCCCTCCGGCCCGACGACTGTGGTGTGCAGCGACTGGTACACCCCGTAACGCGGCTGGGCGATGTAGTCCTTGAACCGGCCCGCCATCGGCTGCCACAGCGAGTGGACCACGCCGACGGCGGCGTAGCAGTCCCGGATCTCGTCGCACAGGATGCGGATGCCGACCAGGTCGTGAATGTCGTCGAAGTCGCGGCCCTTGACGATCATCTTCTGGTAGATCGACCAGTAGTGCTTGGGCCGGCCCTCGACCGTCGCCTTGATCTTCGACGCATTGAGCGTGTTGACGATCTCGGTGCGGACCTTGGCCAGGTAGGTGTCGCGCGACGGCGCGCGCCCGGCGACCAGCCGCACGATCTCCTCGTACTTCTTGGGGTGCAGGATCGCGAACGACAGGTCTTCCAGCTCCCACTTGACGCTGGCCATACCCAGCCGATGGGCAAGGGGCGCAATGACTTCCAGCGTCTCGCGGGCCTTCCGGGCCTGCTTCTCCGGCGGGAGGAAGCGCATGGTGCGCATGTTGTGCAGCCGGTCGGCGACCTTGATCACCAGCACCCGGGGGTCGCGGGCCATGGCGGTGATCATCTTGCGGATGGTCTCGCCCTCGGCCGCGCTGCCCAGCACGACGCGGTCCAGCTTGGTCACGCCGTCGACGAGGTGGCCCACCTCTTCGCCGAACTCCTCCGACAGCTGCTCCAGCGTGTAGCCGGTGTCCTCGACGGTGTCGTGCAGCAGCGCGGCCACCAAAGTGGTGGTGTCCATGCCCAATTCGGCCAGGATGTTCGCGACGGCCAGCGGGTGGGTGATGTAGGGGTCACCGGAGTGGCGCAACTGGGTGGCGTGCCGCTCGTCGGCGACCTCGAACGCGCGCTGCAACAGCTGCAAGTTGGCCTTGGGATAGATCTCCCGGTGAACCGCCACCAGCGGCTCGAGTACGGGGTTCAGCGCGCTGCGCTGGGCGGTCATCCGCCGCGCCAGCCGGGCGCGCACCCGGCGCGAGGCGCTGCTGGAGGTCTTCAGCGTCTCGGTCGGCGCCTCCGATGGCTCGACGACCGGCGTCTCTTCGATCGGCGGCGCGACGGCCTGCGTCGTGCTCTGGTCGTCCGCCACGATTGTCACCTCCGACGTCGAGGATATCTCCAAACTCCGATCTCCCGGCCTTGTCGAGTGTGCACTGAGGGACTTGAGTGTGCGGCTGCGGCGGCCAAACGGCGAATTCCCGCCCCACGTTCACACGCAACGCCGCCAGTTCACACTCGGGCCAGGCTAGGCCCTGCTCAGGCTGTGCACCGGCAGCGGCGCGACGGCCTCGCGACCGCCCAGCGCGACGAGTTCCACCACCACGGCGGCCGCGGTCACGTGCGCCCCGGCGCGCTCCAGCAGCCGGGCGGCCGCGCCGAGGGTGCCGCCGGTGGCCAGCACGTCGTCGATGACGACAACGTCGCGGCCGCGCAACTCGATCCCGTCGGCCGGGATCTCCAGGGTGGCGCTGCCGTATTCCAGGTCGTACCGCTCGGCGTGCACCGGCGGCGGCAGCTTGCCGGCCTTGCGGATGGCCAGCACACCGGTGCCCAGCCGGCCGGCGACGGCCGCGGCCACCAGGAACCCGCGGGAGTCGATGCCGGCCACCAGGTCGGCGCCGGACGCGATCTCGGCCAGCGCGTCGACGACCGCGTTCATCCCGTCCCGGTCGGCGAACAGCGGGGTGAGGTCCTTGAACTGCACGCCGGGCTGCGGAAAGTCGGCGACGTCCCGCGTCAGCGACGCGATCACCTCAGCCACCGGAGCGCCCGTCACTCGACCAGCGCCCATCGATCCATGTTCCAGCCGGCTCCCCACCGGGTCGGGTTCCTGCTCACGGCGTACATCTTCTTCGATGTCAGCAGCGTGCGCTGCTGCCGGTACAGCGGCAGGGTCGGCATGTCGGTCCACAGCGGCGGGGCCGCCTGCGCCAGCAGCCGGACCCGCTCGGCCGGGTCGGCAGACACCGCCAGCGCGCTGATCGCGCCGTCAACCTGGGGGTTGTTGTAGCCCGACAGGTTGTTGCCGTTGCCGCTGTGCAGCGCGTAGGCGTCCATGGCCGATGACCCGGTCGACCCGCTGCCGGTGGCCCCGCCGGTGCTGGCCAGCAGCACGTCGATCTTGCCGTCCCGCAGCGCCTGGGGCCCGGAGGTGTCCAGCGGGACGCTGGTGACGGTGATGCCGGCCGCCTCGCAGGACTTGGTGATCGACCCGACCGTCACCGCCAGGCGCGCGTTGGGCCCCTGGTAGCCGATCCGCACCGGCTGGGGCGCGCCGCCGAGGGCCTCGCGGGCGGCGGCGGGGTCGGCCTTGCCGAACGGGCCGGCCTCGGCGGCGCCCTCACCGGCCGCGATGGCATCCTCGGTGGCGGGCTGGAGGCGGGAATTGGCGATCGGCACCCCGGCGTCGTGCGCGATCGTGTCGCGCGGCGTGCATAACGCGAACGCGCGCCGGACTTTGGGCTGCGCCAGCGGTCCCTGCGGCGCGAAGATCAACTGCTCGATGCCGTCCGACGGCGCATCGGAACGCTCGTAGTTGTCGGGGGTGGCCAGCGCGCCGGAGGAACCGGCGGCGACGTCGACGACGTCGACGCTGCGGTTGTTGACCCGGTCCTGGATGTCGGGCCCCTGGGGCCAGACGGTGATCCGCTTGGTCACCGCCTTGGGCCCCCACCACCGGTCGTTGGCGACGAGCACCACCGCGCCGCCGTCCAGGATTCGCTCGATCTTGTACGGGCCCGACGACGGGAAGCGCTTGAGGTCGACACCTGGCTTGAGGTCCCAGCCGGTGTTCCACAGCTTGGCGATCTGCGCCACCACGGGCCCGTTGTTGCTCAGCAGCGCCGCGGTCACGTCCACGTTCAGCTGGTCGGCGATGACGTGCGACGGCATGATCGTGGTCGCGGCGAACAGCTGGGCATAATCGACGACGGCGCGGTCAGGGACGAAGGACACCCGGGCCTTCTTCTGGCCCGGGATGCACTCGACGTTGGCGACGTCGACGTAGCCGGCCTGGCTGGCGGCGTCGAAGCCGGGGAACCGGCCGGACTGGGCCGCCCACGCCAGCACCAGGTCGTCGCAGGTCACCGGCTTGCCGTCGCTGTAGACGGCGTTGTCGGCGATCTGGTAGTCGAGGACCAGCGGCGAACCGCCCACGACCGAGACGGAGCCGAAGTCGCGGTCGGCGACGACCTGCCCGTCGGGGCCGTGATAGCCGAAGCCGGTCAGCGTGCGGGCGAACGCCTGCGCGCCCGCCGACGCGGCGCCGACGACGGTGTTGGTGTTGTAGCTGATCAGCGGGCCGTCGACCACGTAGTCGACGTTCGAGGCGGCGCTGCCCGAGCACCCGGCCAACGCGAACGCGGCCAGCAGCACGCCGGCCAACGCAGCCGCCGCGGTCCCCCTCAGGTTCCCCCGGTCGGCCCGCAACATCTGGCCTACCGCCGGCCCGCGTTTCGTTTGCCGGTCGGGCGGCGGGTCCCGGTGGGGCGCACCGGCCGTGCGCCGGGGGCCGGCTTGCTCGGCGCGGGTTTGGCGGGGACCTCGGCGGCCTCGGTGGCCTTGTCCGCCTCGGTAGCCTCGGCCTCCTCGGTCGCCTCCGTCGGCTCTTCGGCGGCCGACTCGGAGATCTCGACGGCCGACTCGTCGGCGCGCGCGCGCCGCTTGAGGACCCGGCGGGTGTGGGTGCGCACCAGCTCGGTGCGTTCGCGCAGGGTGACCAGCAGCGGGGTGGCGAAGAAGATCGACGAGTAGGTGCCCACCAGGATGCCGACCAGCTGGACCAGCGCCAGGTCCTTCAGCGTGCCGACGCCCAGCAGCCACACCGCCACGACCATCAGCGCCAGCACCGGCAGCACGCTGATCAGGCTGGTGTTGATCGAGCGCATGAACGTCTGGTTGATCGCCAGGTTGGCGTGCTCGGCGAAGGTGCGCCGGTTGGTGTGCTGGAAGTCGCGGGTGTTCTCCTCGACCTTGTCGAACACGATGACGGTGTCGTACAGCGAGAAACCCAGGATGGTCAGCAGCCCGATGACCGTGGCCGGGCTGACCTCGAAGCCGATCAGTGAATACACGCCGGCGGTGACGGTCAGGTCGAACACCATGGTGGTCAGCGCGGAGATCGCCATGTAGCGCTCGTAGCGGATGGTGATGTACAGGCTGACCAGCGCCAGGAACACCACTAGCGCGATCAGCGCCTTCTTGGTGATCTGGTCACCCCAGGTCTCCGACACCGCCGAATCGCTGATGGCCTGCTTGCTGGGCTTGCCGTCGTTGCCCTTCGGCTGGAAGGCGTCGAACAGCGCGTTGCGCAGCTTGGTGGTCTGGTCGTTGGTCAGCGTCTCCGACCGGATCTGCACGGTCGCCGAGGCGCCGTTGCCGACGATCACCACCGACTCGGCGTCCTTGCCGATGGTCTTGCGGAAGACCTCGGACACCTGCGCGGTCTGCGCCGTCCCCCGCGGCATCGACACCGTCGTGCCGCCCTTGAAGTCGATCCCGAAGGTGAAGCCGCGCAGCACGATGCTGATCAGCGCGACCGCGACGATCGCGCCGCTGATCCCGAACCACATCCGGCGCCGCCCGATCACCTCGAACGCGCCCGTACCGGTGTAGAGCCGGGAAATGAAGCTGTGGTGCGGCAACTGCGCGCTGTCGGTCAGCGCGCTCGCATCCTTGGCGGTACTCATGCGCTATCCCCGTCCCGTCTTCACGTCCGCCGCGGCCCGGCGTTCCCGCGCGACCTGCTGCACGGCGCCCAGGCCGTTGTACGCCGGCTTGGCCAGCGTCGTGGACTGGGACGCCAGGTAGACCAGCGGCCAGGTCACCAGGAACACCACCACGGTGTCCAGCAGCGTGGTGAGGCCCAACGTGAAGGCGAACCCCCGCACCTGGCCGATCGCCAGGGCGTAGAGCACCGCGGCGGCCAGGAAGGTGACGGCGTTGCCCGACAAGATCGTCCGACGCGCCCGCACCCACCCCCGTGGCACCGCGGACCGGAACGAACGGCCCTCGCGAATCTCGTCTTTGATGCGTTCGAAGAACACCACGAACGAGTCGGCGGTGGTGCCGATGCCGATGATCAGACCCGCGATGCCCGCCAAATCCAGCGTGTAGTTGATCTGGCGGCCCAGGATCACCAGGATCGCGAAAACCATTGCGCCGGAGGCGGCTAGCGACAATGCGGTGAGCAAACCCAACAGGCGGTAGTAGAGCAACGAGTACAGCAGGACCAGGCCCAGGCCGATGGCGCCCGCGATCAACCCGGCCCGCAGCGAGGTCAATCCCAGTGTCGCCGAGACCGTTTGGGCCTCAGAGGATTCGAAGGACAGCGGCAGCGACCCGTATTTCAGCACGTTGGCCAGCTGCTTGGCGGTGGAGGCGGTGAACGGCGGTTGGCCGCCGGAGATCTGGGTGCGCCCGCCGGGGATGGCCTCCTGGATCATCGGGGCGCTGACCACCTGGGAGTCCAGCGTGAACGCGGTCTGGGTGCCGACGTGGGCGGCGGTGAAGTCCGCCCACGTGTTGGCCGCCGCGGGCTTGAACTGCAGGTCGACGACGTAGCCGAGGCCGCGCTGGTTCTGGCTGGACGTGGCGTCGGCGATCTGGTCGCCGCTGATGATCGACGGGCCCAGCAGGTAGGCGACCTTGTGGTCGGTCGAGCAGGTCACCAGTGGTAGCGCCGGGTCGTCGTTGCCGGCCAGGATGTCGTCCTTCTTGTCGCACTGGGTCGCCTGGAACTGCAGGGCGAGGAACTGGATGCCCTGGCGGGTGCTCTGCCGCCAGGTCTTCTCCTCGGCGATGCGGTCGGCGAGGTCCTTGCGCGGGTCGGGGGGCGCCGGCGCCGCCGGCGGCGGGCCGGGCGCCTCGGGCGGCGGCGCGGGTGCCGGCGCCGGCGCCGGGCTGGGGGCTGGACTGGGTGGCGGGTCTTGCGGATAGGGCCGCGGTTGCGGGCGCGGCGCCGGTTGCGTGGGCGGCGCCGGCTGCTGGGGCTGGCCGGGCGCCGGTTGCGCCCCGCCCGGCTGGCCGGGCGCCGGCTGGGGCGCGCCCGGCTGGCCGGGCGCCGGCTGCTCGGGCGCTGGTCCGCCCGCGGGCGCCTGGGCCGGCGGCTTGGGCTGGGCGGCCTGCGCCGGCATCGAGTTGAGCACCGGCCGGATGTACAGCCGCGCGGTCTGCCCGAGGTTGCGGGCCTCGCTGCCGTCGCTGCCGGGCACCGTGATGACCAGGTTGTCGCCGTCGACGACGACCTCCGAACCGGACACGCCCAGCCCGTTGACCCGGGCGCTGATGATCTGCTGCGCCTGTGCCAGCGCCTCCCGGCTGGGCCGCGACCCGTCGGGGGTGCGCGCGGTCAGAGTGACGCGGGTGCCGCCCTGCAGGTCGATGCCGAGCTTGGGCGCGGCTTTCTTGTCGCCCGTGAGGAACACCAGCAGGTAGACGCCGACCAGCAGCAACAAGAACACCGACAGGTATCGGGCAGGGTGCACCGGCGCCGAAGACGATGCCACTTTCCTCGTATCTCCTTGAGAATCGGTTTCTTGCCCCGGCAGAGCCTAGAAAAGCCTACGTGCCCCCTCACCTACCGGCCCGGGTCGGTCAGCCCGTCGGATTCCTCCAAGTCGTCGGCGGCGTCGTCGTCACCGAGCTCGGCCGGCTCCTCGGGCAGGATCTTGTCGCGGATGGCCAGCTTCATCCACGTGGTGACCACGCCGGACGCGATCTCCAGGTCGACGGTGTCGTCGGTGATGGCGACGACGGTGGCCTCCAGCCCGGACGTGGTGTGCACCCGGTCCCCGGGGCGCAACGAGTCGTGCAGGTCGATGGTGGCCTGCATCGCCTTCTTCTGGCGGCGCCCCTGTAAATAAATGAAGCCGACCATGATGAGCACGAACGGCAAAAACATGACCAAACTATTCATTGCGCCTATCTTTCGTATTCGCCCGTTCCGGAGCTCGAAACGACCAGTAACGGCCAGTCTGCCAGCACCGCAGGGGGCCAACGACTGGCCCCGCTGACTCGCGCGGAACCAGATAGGCTTGACGCGCGACGTGACACGCGCGCCGCGGTGAGGAGGACGTCGTGGCCAGCCTCGAGCAGACTCGCCACCTGGTCACCGAAATCCCCGGTCCCACATCGCTGGAACTGAACAAGCGCCGGGCCGCGTCGGTGTCGCACGGCGTCAACGTCTCGCTGCCGGTGTTCGTCGCGCGCGCCGGTGGCGGCATCGTGGAGGACGTCGACGGCAACCGGCTCATCGACCTGGGTTCCGGCATCGCGGTCACCACGATCGGCAATTCGTCGCCCCGGGTGGTCGACGCGGTGCGCGCGCAGGTCGCCGACTTCACCCACACCTGCTTCATGGTGACGCCGTACGAGGAGTACGTCGCCGTCGCCGAGGAACTCAACCGGATCACGCCGGGCTCCGGCGAAAAGCGCTCGGTGCTGTTCAACTCCGGCGCCGAGGCCGTCGAGAACGCCGTCAAGGCCGCGCGCGCCTACACCCGCAAGCCCGCCGTGGTGGCGTTCAACCACGCCTATCACGGGCGCACCAACCTGGCGATGGCACTCACCGCCAAGTCGATGCCCTACAAGAGCGGCTTCGGCCCGTTCGCGCCGGAGATCTACCGGGCCCCGCTGTCCTACCCCTATCGGGACGGCCTGCTGGACAAGGAGCTGGCCACCGACGGCCAGAAGGCCGCCGAGCGGGCGATCCGGGTGATCGAGAGCCAGGTCGGCGCGGACAGCCTGGCCGCCGTCCTGATCGAGCCGATCGCCGGCGAGGGCGGATTCATCGTCCCGGCCGAGGGGTTCTTGCCCGCCCTGCTGGACTGGTGCCGCAAAAACGACGTCGTGTTCATCGCCGACGAGGTGCAGACCGGCTTCGCGCGCACCGGCGCGATGTTCGCCTGCGAGCACGAGGGCCCGGCGGGCCTGGAACCCGACTTGATCTGCACCGCCAAGGGCATCGCCGACGGGCTGCCCCTGTCCGCGGTGACCGGCCGCGCCGAGATCATGGACGCCCCGCACGTCGGGGGTTTGGGCGGCACGTTCGGCGGTAACCCAGTCGCGTGTGCCGCGGCGCTGGCCACGATCGAGACCATCGAGAGCGACGGATTGATCGAGCGGGCCCAGCACTTGGAACGGCTGATCACCGAACCGCTGCTGCGGCTGCAGGCGGCCGACGACCGGATCGGGGACGTTCGTGGCCGCGGCGCAATGATCGCGATAGAGCTGGTGAAGTCGGGCAGTTCGGACCCCAACCCCGAACTGACGGAAGCGCTTTCGAAGGCGGCCCACGCGGCCGGGGTCATCGTGTTGACGTGCGGGATGTTCGGCAACGTCATCCGGCTGCTGCCGCCGCTGACCATCAGCGACGAGCTGCTGACCGAGGGCGTCGCCACCCTCACCGGCCTCCTCGGCGAGCTCTAGCGTCGGTGTGCAACATCACACCCACGGCGAGTCCATTGAGGAATACCGTTAGTTTTGCTAACGTTCTTGACATCAGCGCAATGTCGCGCGACCCAATCACCTAGTGCTTATGCGTTAAGAGGGAATCGTTTATGTCGACTACTACTACTCAGGAACAGTGGCTCGCACGCCGCGTCGACGACCTCACCGCCAACGACGCCCAGTTCGCCGCCGCCCGACCGGACCCGGCCGTCGCCGAGGCCCTTGAGCAGCCTGGACTGCGACTGCCGCAGATCATCCAGACCGTGCTCGAGGGCTACGCCGACCGCCCGGCTCTCGGGCAACGCGCGGTGGAGTTCGTCAAGGACGCCACGACCGGGCGCACGACGCTGCAGCTGCTCCCCCGCTATGAGACCGTCACCTACGGCGAGCTGCGCGACCGCGTCGACGCGCTGGCCCGCGCGCTGGCCCACGACTCGGTGCAGGCCGGCGACCGGGTGTGCGTACTCGGCTTCAACAGCGTCGACTACGCCACCATCGACACCGCGCTCGGCGTGATCGGCGCCGTGTCGGTCCCGCTGCAGACCAGCGCGGCGATCGCCCAGCTGCAGCCGATCGTCACCGAGACCGAGCCCAGCGTGATCGCGGCCAGCGTCAACCAGCTGCCCGACGCCGTCGAGCTGATCCTGAGCGGACCCGCGCCGGCCAAGCTGGTCGTGTTCGACTACCACCCCCAGGCCGATGACGAGCGCGAGGCCGTCGACGCCGTCCGCGCGCGGCTGGCCGACACCGCCGTCACCGTCGAGGCCCTGGCCGACCTGCTGGAGCGCGGGAGCGCGCTGCCCGAGGCGCCGGCGCCGGCGCCCGCCGAGGGTGACCCGCTGGCCCTGCTGATCTACACCTCCGGCAGCACCGGCGCGCCCAAGGGCGCGATGTACCCGGCGAGCAACGTCGGGAAGATGTGGTGCCGGTCGGCCCGCAACTGGTTCGGACCGAGCGCCGCGTCGATCACGCTCAACTTCATGCCGATGAGCCACGTCATGGGCCGCGGCATCCTCTACGGCACGCTCGGCAACGGCGGCACCGCCTACTTCGCGGCCCGCAGTGACCTCTCGACGCTGCTGGAGGACCTCGAGCTGGTCCGGCCCACCGAGATGAACTTCGTGCCGCGGATCTGGGAGACCATCTACGCGGAGTACCAGCGCCGGGTCGACCGCGGCGACGACGAGGCCGAGGTGATGGACGAGCTGCGCAACCACCTGCTGGGCGGGCGGTTCATCTTTGCGATGACGGGCTCGGCGCCCACCTCCCCGGAGCTGCGGCAGTGGGTCGAGTCCCTGCTGCAGATGCACCTGCTGGACGGCTACGGCTCCACCGAGGCCGGGATGGTCCTGTTCGACGGCGAGGTGCAGCGCCCGCCGGTCGTCGACTACAAGCTGGTCGACGTCCCGGACCTGGGCTACTTCTCCACCGACCGGCCCTACCCGCGCGGCGAGCTGCTGCTCAAGACCAACAACATGTTCCCCGGCTACTACAAGCGGCCCGAGGTGACCGCCGGCGTCTTCGACGAGGACGGCTACTACCGGACCGGCGACGTCGTCGCCGAGGTCGCTCCCGACAAGCTCGTCTATGTCGACCGCCGCAACAACGTGCTCAAGCTCGCGCAGGGCGAATTCGTCACCGTCGCGAAGCTGGAGGCGGTGTTCGGCAACAGCCCGCTGGTGCGCCAGATCTACGTCTACGGCAACAGCGCCCACCCGTATCTCTTGGCGGTCGTGGTGCCCACCGAAGAGGCGTTGGCAGCGTACGAGATCGACACCTTGAAGCCGATGATCGCCGACTCGCTGCAGTATGTCGCTAAGGAGGCCGGGCTGCAGTCCTACGAGGTGCCGCGCGACTTCCTCATCGAGACAACGCCTTTCACGCTGGAGAACGGCCTGCTGACCGGCATCCGCAAGCTGGCGTGGCCGAAGCTGAAGCAGCACTACGGCGAGCGCCTCGAACAGCTCTACGCCGAGCTGGCCGAAGGCCAGGCCAACGAGCTGAGCGAGCTGCGCCGCAGCGGCGCCGACGCGCCGGCGCTGCAGACGGTGAGCCGCGCCGCGGCCGCCCTGCTGGGCACCGCGAGCAGCGAGGTGTCGCCGGACGCACACTTCACCGACCTGGGCGGAGACTCGTTGTCGGCGTTGACATTCGGCAACCTGCTGCACGAGATCTTCGACGTCGACGTGCCGGTGGGCGTGATCGTCAGCCCGGCCAACGACCTGGCGGCGATCGCCACCTACATCGAGGGCGAGCGCAAGGGCACCAAGCGCCCCAGCTTCGCCTCGGTGCACGGGCGCGACGCGACCGAGGTGCACGCCGCCGAGCTGACGCTGGACAAGTTCTTGGAGGCCTCGACACTGGAGTCGGCGCCCGAGCTGCCCAAGCCCACCTCCGAGGTGCGCACCGTATTGCTCACCGGCGCAACCGGATTCCTGGGCCGCTACCTGGCCCTGGAATGGCTTGAGCGGATGGACCTGGTCGACGGCAAGGTGATCGCGTTGGTGCGAGCCCGCTCCGACGAGGACGCCCGGGCGCGTCTCGACAAGACCTTTGACAGCGGGGACCCCCAGCTGCTGGCCCACTACCAGGCGCTGGCCGCCGACCACCTGGAGGTCATCGCCGGCGACAAGGGCGAGGCGGACCTCGGCCTGGACCGGGAGACCTGGCAGCGGCTGGCCGACGCCGTCGACCTGATCGTCGACCCCGCGGCGCTGGTCAACCACGTGCTGCCATACAGCGAGCTGTTCGGGCCAAACGCGCTGGGCACCGCCGAGCTGATCCGGCTCGCGCTGACGACGAAGATCAAGCCGTACACCTACGTCTCGACGATCGGGGTGGGCGACCAGATCCAGCCCGGCAAGTTCACCGAGGACGCCGACATCCGCGAGATCAGCGCGACGCGGGCGATCAACGACAGCTACGCCAACGGCTACGGCAACAGCAAGTGGGCCGGCGAGGTGCTGCTGCGCGAGGCCCACGACCTGTGCGGGCTGCCGGTCGCGGTGTTCCGCTGCGACATGATCCTGGCCGACACCACCTACGCCGGCCAGCTCAACGTCCCGGACATGTTCACCCGGATGATGCTGAGCCTGGCCGCGACCGGGATCGCACCCGCCTCGTTCTACGAGCTGGACGCCGACGGCAACCGGCAGCGCGCCCACTACGACGGGCTGCCCGTGGAGTTCATCGCCGAGGCGATCTCCACGCTGGGTGCCCAGAGCGCGGACGGGTTCCGCACCTTCCACGTGATGAACCCGTACGACGACGGCATCGGGATGGATCAGTTCGTCGACTGGCTGATCGACGCGGGATGCGCCATCCGGCGCGTCGACGACTACGGCGACTGGCTGCAGCGGTTCGAGACCAGCCTGCGCGGGCTGCCCGAAAAGCAGCGCAACGCTTCGCTGCTGCCGCTGCTGCACAACTACCAGAAGCCCGAGCGGCCGATCAACGGCTCGATCGCGCCTACCGACCGGTTCCGTGCCGCGGTTCAGGACGCGAAAATCGGCCCGGAGAAGGACATTCCGCACATCTCGCCGCAGATCATCGCCAAGTACGTCAGCGACCTGCAGCTGCTCGGATTGCTGTAAGAACGCACAGAAAATCGCCGGCCCTACGCGGGTCGGCGATTTTCTGCGTCAGCTCTTCCTGACTCAGCCCTGCGGGTGGGGCCAGCGCAGGTACGCCGCGTTCGGCGAGCCCGCGGCGTCGCGCTGGCGGCGCCAGCCGCGCTCCATCCGGGGCTTGGTGACCGCGCCCGACGACACCGCGGGCGACTCGTCGAGCCCGGACACGTACGCCGGCTCCCCGACCGGCGCAGCTGCCTCGGGATGGCTCAGGGGTGCCACGTCGCGCGCGAGCCGCACCGCCGTGCGGGCCAGGACGACTCCGCCGACGAAGATGATCAGCGCGCCGAGGCCGGAGAAATAGGAGACCTCGAGGGCGGCGCGCTTGCGTTCGGTCGCCGCGATCGGGTCGCCGGCGGATCCGATGCCCAGCAGAGGAGCGATTTGGCCGCCCACCACGAACCACGCGCCGGACAGGACCGCGAGCCAGCCGCCCAGCATGGCGGCGATACGGTTGCCGGCGACGATCAACAGCAGGCCACCCACCACCGTGGCGGCGCCTGGGAGCACCTCGAGCCAGCCGCGCGCCGTCGTCCATGCCCAGTCGCGGTCGGGCGTGTAGGCGAAGTTGAAGCGGGGGCCGACGAACGGGATCAACGCCCCCCAGGCGCCAAGGAGCACCAGGATCAATCCGCTGATCGCGCCGCGCGAGCGCGGCATGGTCAACGCGCCTGGATAGTCCCTATCTGCGTATTTCATTCCATCTCCTCAATTGAAGCCGGGCCCATTTCCGGCCCCCCGGGAGTACCCGACCCGGCCGCGATGTAACACGCGCGGCCGCAAGGAGCGGATTTCCGTGACCAGTGAGGCTGATGTTCCTGGCGTTACCAGGACAGGCCGAGCACCACCAGCACGATGGCGATCACCGGAAACGTGCCCTGGATGACCGCGGCCCGCGCCTTGTCCCGCGCGGAGAACACCAGCACGATCGCGGCGGCGGCCATGGATCCGACGCCGGCGAGAACCAGCGCGACCCCGACCGCCTTGTCGCCCATGATCACCGGGGGAATGCCGAGGAGGGTGACGATGGCCAGGAACAGGTTGTAGAAGCCCTGGTTGAAGGCGAGCAGCCGGGTGGTCTCGGCTTCCTCGGCCGTCGTGCCGAAGACGGCGCGGGTGCGCTCCGAGGTCCAGGTCAACGACTCCATCGTGAAGATGTAGACGTGCAGCAGGGCTGCCAGCCCGGCAAACACCAACCCGGCGGTGAGCATCGCTCCTCCTCGGTAAGTCGAACGACCCAAGAACCATACCGAGCGGCGCTCGCCCGGGCGCGCAACAGCACCGGCGGCCCGCTGGGGCTACCGGTGCTCTCGCGGGTTATCAGACGCCGGCGTGGTGGTGGCGACGGAACAGGCCGCCCCCGGTGCGCCGGTGGAAGAAGCCGCGCCCGGCGCGCTCGTCGGTCGGCACGTCGCGACGCGATTCGTCATACATGGCCGGTTGCTCCGCCGGGGCCGCGGCCACCGGCGCCGGTTCCGTCACCACGACGTCGCGAGCATGCCGCACCGCCACGCGCCCCAGGGCGGCGCCGCCGAGGAACACGATCAGCGCACCAAGGCCGGTGAAGTAGCTGACCTCGAGCAGGGCCCGCTTCAGGTCCGTCGCGGCCACCGGCTGGCCGACGTCCCCGATGTTCAGCATCGGCGCGAACGCCCGGCCGACCACGAACCAGGCGCCGGCTACGACGGCCAGCCAGCCGCCGAGCACCGCGCTGGCGCGATTGCCGGACACGAGCAGGATCAGGCCGCCCACCGCGGCGACGACGCCGGGGAGCACCTCGAGCCAGCCTTTCGCCGTCGTCCACGTCCATGCCGGGTCGGCCATGTACGCCCAGTTGACGTTGGGTCCGAAGAACGGGATCAGCGCGCCCCACGCACCCAAGAGGATCAGCAGCAGCCCGCTCAGCGCGCCGCGGCTGCGAGGCATGTACGCCGCGCGAGGGCGGTCATAGTCGGGGTTGGTTCGCCTCATCAGAATCTCCTTCAACAGTGATTGCTGTTGCGAGGCGGGTACCCGCGGCGCCAGTGACGTAACCCACACCCCGGCGGGCGGTGCCGTTCGCCCTAGTCGAACAGGCCCGGTTGCCCGAGGCCGGCCGCCCCGGCCGGCGGCGTCAGGCCGAGGTGCGTCCAGGCCTGGGCGGTGGCCACGCGGCCGCGCGGGGTGCGCGCGACCATGCCGGCCCGCACCAGGAACGGCTCGCACACCTCCTCGACCGTCGCCGCCTCCTCGCCCACCGCCACCGCCAGCGTCGAAACCCCGACCGGACCGCCGCCGAAGCCGCGGGTCAGCGCCGACAGCACCGCCCGGTCCAGCCGGTCCAGCCCCAGCTCGTCGACGTCGTAGACCTCCAGCGCGGACTTCGCGACGTCGCGGGTGATCACGCCGTCGGCGCGCACCTCGGCGAAGTCGCGGACCCGGCGCAGCAGCCGGTTGGCGATCCGCGGCGTCCCCCGCGAGCGTCGCGCGATCTCGGCGCCCGCGTCGGCGCCCAGCTCGATGCCGAGGATCCCGGCGGACCGGGCCAGCACCCGCTCCAGCTCGGCGGGCTCGTAGAAGTCCATGTGCGCGGTGAACCCGAAACGGTCGCGCAGCGGGCCGGTCAGCGCGCCGGACCTAGTGGTCGCGCCGACCAGGGTGAATGGCGCCACCTCAAGCGGAATCGACGTCGCCCCGGGGCCTTTGCCGACGACCACGTCCACCCGGAAGTCCTCCATCGCCAGGTAGAGCATCTCCTCGGCGGGCCGCGCGATGCGGTGGATCTCGTCGATGAACAACACGTCGTGCTCGACCAGGTTGGACAGCATCGCGGCCAGGTCGCCGGCGCGTTCCAGCGCCGGACCGGACGTCACCCGCAACGACGAGCCGAGCTCCGCCGCGATGATCATCGCCAGCGAGGTCTTGCCCAGGCCCGGCGGACCGGACAGCAGGATGTGATCCGGGGTGCCGCCGCGGTTCTTGGCCCCCTCGATGACCAGCTGCAGCTGCTCACGCACCCGCGACTGCCCGATGAACTCCCGCAGCGAGCGGGGCCGCAGGCTGACGTCGATGTCGCCCTCGCCGACGGTCAGCGCCGGCGAGACGTCGCGGTCGGAGAAGTCGTCGTCGGGGCGCGTCATCGCGACTTACCCAGCAACGACAGGGCGGCCCGCAGCGCGCTGGACGTCGTCGCCTCGTGATCGCCGGCCAGCACCTTGTCGGTGGCCTCTTCGGCCTGCTTGGCGGCGAAGCCCAGACCGACCAGCGCCTCCACCACCGGACTGCGCACCGCGTGGCCGTTGACGAGCGGCGCCCCGTTGGTCGCGGCCACGGCCCCGACCTTGTCGCGCAGCTCCAGCACCATCCGCTCGGCGCTGCGCTTGCCGATGCCGGGCACCCGGGTCAGCGCCGTGACGTCGCCGTCGTGCAGCACCTGCCGCAACGTGGGTGCGTCGTGCACCGCCAGCGTCGCCATCGCCAGCCGCGGCCCGACCCCCGACACCGACAGCAGCGTCAGGAACAGGTCGCGGGTCTGCGCGTCGGTGAACCCGTACAGCGTCATCGAGTCCTCGCGCACGATCATCGCGGTGATCAGCCGGGCCTCGCCGCCCTGCCGCAGCGTCGCCAGCGTCGAAGGCGTCGCATTCACCCGGTAGCCGACGCCGGCCGCCTCGATCACGACGTGGTCGAGCGCCACCTCGAGCACCTCGCCGCGCACCGACGCGATCATCGGGCGGCCGCCTTGCGCGTCGCCGCCAACTTGGCCCGGTAGGCGTGCCGTTGCTGCGCGGCGAGGGCCTCGGCGGCGGCCATCCGGGCGATCATCGGCGCGCGCCAGCTGTGGCAGATCGCCAACGCCAACGCGTCGGCCGCGTCGGCCGGCGTCGGTTTGGCCTGCAGCGCAAGGATTTTGGTGACCATCGTGGTGACCTGCGCCTTGTCGGCGAACCCGTTGCCGGTGACCGCGGCCTTCACCTCGGTGGGGGTGTGGAAGTGCACGTCGATGCCGCGCCTGGCCGCCGCCAGCGCGACCACGCCGCCGGCCTGCGCGGTGCCCATCACCGTCGACACGTTGTGTTGGGAGAACACCCGCTCGATGGCCACCACGTCCGGCCGGTGGGTGTCCAGCCAGTACTCGACGGCATCGCTGACGGCCAGCAACCGCTTGGTCAGCGGCACGTCCGACCCGGTGCGCACCACGTCTACGTCGAGCGCGACGACCTTGCGCCCCCCGCCGGTCTCCACGACCGCCAGGCCGCATCGGGTCAGCCCCGGGTCGACGCCCATCACGCGCATTGCCGGCTCCTTCGTACGAACAGCTGTTCGAGAGCCTAACCGGCGACACCGACGGCATCCGGTAGGACACGCTGCCCTCGGGTAAAAGCTGTTAACTTATAGCCCACGTTCGCTCTAGCCCTGTGGCAACGGAAGGTTCAGCGTGGGAACAGTCCTGCTCGTCCTGGCGGCGGTGCTGTTCATCGCGTCGATCGTGGTGCTGGTCATCGCTTTGCGGCGACCCAAAAAGCCGGCCCCGCCGAGCGGGCGTTCTGACCCGCTGTCGTTCAACGCCATGCCGCAGTTCGGGCCCCGCCAACTCGGCCCCGGGGCGATCGTCAGCTACGGCGGCGTCGACCTCGTGGTGCGCGGCTCGGTGACGTTCCGCGAGGGACCGTTCGTGTGGTGGGAGCACCTCCTGGAGGGCGGCGACCAGCCGATCTGGCTGAGCGTCGAGGAGGACGACGGGCGCCTGGAGCTGGCCATGTGGGTCACCCGCAAGGACCTCACTCTGCAGCCCGGTGACCAGTACGTCATCGACGGCGTGGCCTTCCACGAGACGGAGCGCGGCCGGGCGTCCTACACCACCGAGGGCACCACCGGCCTGCCCGCCGGCGGCGAGATGGAATTCCTCGACTGCACCAACGCCAACGAGAGCGCCCTGCTCTCGTTCGAGCGCTGGGCCCCGGACATGCCCTGGGAGGTTTCGACGGGCAAGTCCGTCGTGCCCGGGGAGCTGACCGTCTACCCCGCGCCCCCACCCTCATCCCCATAGGACCCACTCGGTGCCCCTCCATCAGCTCGCCGTGACTCCGGCGGACGTGTCCGGGGAACGGCTGGGGCTCGCGCTCAACGCGCCCGCGCCGGCGCCGCTCGCCGAGTGTTCGCTGGAGCATCCCGACGGCGGCGCGCTGCTGCTCGGCGTGCTGGGCGCATCGCACGTGGTCGCGGTCGAGCACGCGAAAGGCCAGTTCTCCGAACAGGTTTCGTGCACCGCCCGCGGCATCGGCGGCGACCTGCCGCGGCGCACCGACGCCCCCGGCTACCGGCTGCGCTCCCGCACCGAGAGGCACGAGGAGGCGAGCTTCCGCCGGCTGGCCGGCGAGCTGCGCGAACGGTGTGCGCGGCAACCGGGCTGGCTCGGCGGCACGTTCCCAGGCGACGACGCCGCGCTGACCGCCCTGGCCGCCGAGCCCGACGGCGCCGGTTGGCACTGGCAGACCTGGCATCTGTACCCGCTGGAGTCGGGCGGCGTGGTGGTGCACACCGAGAGCCGGTGGCGTCCGTGAGCCGCAACCGCCTGTTCCTGATCTCCGGGGCGCTGGCCGTCGCCGCCGTCGTCTGCCTGGTCTTCGGAATCATCTTGGAGCAGAAGGACATCGGGTCCTACATCGCGAGCCATTATCACGAGTACTCCCGCGACGTGAACGGCACGCGCTACCAGTGCACCGGGTCCCCCGACCAGGTCGCCGACGCGCTCGCCGACTATCAGGCGCCCGAGGCGCGCGCGTCCAACGGCGACAGCGAATACCTGCGGTACAGCAACAACATCGTGATCGTCGGGCCCGACGGCAACAATCCGTGCAGCATCCGCGTCGAACCCCTGAGCGCCGGATACAGCCACGGCGCGTTCGTCTTCCTGGGCCCCGGCTTCTTCCCCGGCTCCCCGTCGGGCGGCGCCGGCGGCACCCCGGGCGGCCCCGGCGGAACCAAGTGATGGCTTAAGGCAGTAACCGTAAAGGAGACAACCATGAACCTCGCCGTCGAGATCGGCAACGTCGACGTCAATCCCGTCTTGAGGGGCGCGGTCGCGACGATCCTGTACTTCGCCGTCGGGATGGCGGTGCTGCTCGTCGGGTTCTACATGGTCGACTGGCTGACCCCGGGCAAGCTGCGCCAGCTGGTGTTCATCGACCGCCGCCCCAACGCCGTCGTCGTCGCGGGCGCCATGTACATCTCGCTCACCATCGTCATCATCACCGCCATCGCCAACAGCTACAGCCAGCTCGGTCAGGGACTGCTCGGCGTGGCGGTGTACGGGTTGATGGGCGTGATCCTGCTCGGGATCGCGCTGCTGGCGATGCACCTGCTGATCCCCGGCGACTTCCACGAGCACATCGACGAGCCCACGCTGCATCCCGGGTCCTTCGCGGTCGCCCTGATATTGCTGGCCGTGGGAGGGGTGACCGCCGCGGCGGTGTCATGACCGCGGGCGTCACGGTCGGGGCCTCGCTGCGGTGGCGCGCCGTCTTGTTGGCCGCCGTGGCGGCGTGCGCGGCCTGCGGCATCATCTACGAACTCGCGCTGCTCACGCTGTCGGCCAGCCTCAACGGCGGGGGCATCGTCGCCACGTCGCTGATCGTCGCGGGCTACATCGCGGCGCTGGGCGCGGGCGCGCTGCTGGCCAAGCCGCTGCTGGCGCACGCGGCGATCGCCTTCATCGCCGTCGAGGCGCTGCTGGGAATTATCGGCGGCCTGTCCGCGGCCGCGCTGTATACGGTGTTCGCGTTCCTGGACGGCTCGGTGGGCTCGACGTGGGTGCTGGCGGCGGGCACGGCCCTGATCGGCGGCCTGGTCGGCGCCGAGGTGCCGCTGCTGATGACGCTGCTGCAGCGGGGGCGGACGGCCCGCGCGGCCGACGCCGGCCGCACGCTGGCCAGCCTCAACGCCGCCGACTACCTGGGCGCGCTGCTGGGCGGGCTCGTCTGGCCGTTCCTGCTGCTACCGCACCTCGGGATGATCCGCGGCGCGGCGGCCACGGGCATCATCAACCTGGCGGCGGCGGGGATCGTGGCGGTCTTCTTGCTGCGCCGCATCGTGTCCGCGCGGCAACTGGCGACGGCGTTGTGCGCGCTCGCCGCCGCGCTCGGGCTGCTCGCCACGCTGTTGGTGCGCTCGGCGGACATCGAAACGACAAGCAGGCAAAGGCTTTACGCCGACCCGATCATCGCCTACCGGCACACCGCCTATCAGGAGATCGTGGTGACCCGGCGCGGCAACGACATGCGTCTCTACCTCGACGGGGGCCTGCAGTTCTCCACCCGCGACGAATACCGCTACACCGAAAGCCTGGTCTACCCCGCCCTCGGTGCCGGCGCCCACTCGGTGCTGGTGCTCGGCGGCGGCGACGGCCTGGCCGCCCGCGAGCTGCTGCGCCAGCCCGGCATCGGCAAGATCGTGCAGGTCGAGCTCGACCCCGCCGTCATCGAATTGGCGCGCACCACCATGCGCGAGGCCAACGGCGGCTCGCTGGACAACCCGCGCGTCAAGGTCGTGATCGGCGACGCGATGACCTGGCTGCGTGGCGCCTCGGACACCGGATTCGACGCGGTGATCGTCGACCTTCCCGACCCCGACACGCCCGTGCTGGGTCGGCTGTACTCCACCGAGTTCTACGCGCTCGCCGCCCGCACGCTGGCGCCCGGCGGGCTGATGGTCGTGCAGGCGGGCAGCCCGTTTTCCACGCGGACGGCGTTCTGGCGCACGGTCTCGACGATCCGGGCCGCCGGTTACGCCGTCACGCCGTATCACGTGCACGTGCCCACGTTCGGGGACTGGGGTTTCGCCTTGGCGCAACGCGGCGACGCTGCGCCGGTCCCGCGGGTGCCGACCGACGCTCCCCCGCTGCGGTTCCTCAACCAGCGGGTGCTCGACGCGGCCACCGTCTTCGCCGGCGACATCGGGGACCGCCCGCTCGAGCCGTCGACCCTGGACAACCCGCGCGTCGTCGAGGACATGCGGCACGGGTACGACTAGGCACTCGGGCGGCGACCCGCTTCGCCCGGCTCCGCCGCGCTTGCGATCGCCGACTAGGCAGGCTGGTCCGCCCGCACCACCCACACCGCGCCCTGGCCCTTGGGACGCTGGTCGACGCGCACGTCGACGAAGCCCGCCGCCCGGCACTGCGCCGCGAACGCCTCGGCCTGCGGCTCGGTCCAGCCGTGACTGGCCAAGCCCGTCGCCCCTGGCTGCACCCGGCGCTCCATCACCAGCAGCCGGCCCGACGGCGCGAGCACGCGACGCAGCTCGGTGAGCCCGGCGGTGACGTCCTTCCAGTGGTGCACCGTCTTGAGCGACCACGCGACCGTCCCCCAGCCGTCGGAAACGGGCAGCCCCTCCGCGCCGCCCTGAGCCCAGGTGACCGTCGGGCGGTCACGCGTCGCGGCGCGAGCCAGGCCCAGCATCACCGGGGACGGGTCCACCCCGACGACCCGCGCGCCCCGGCTGGCGGCGGCTCGTGCGGCATTGCCTGGGCCACAACCGATGTCGACGACGCGGTCGGCGCCAGACACCCCGGCCAGGTCGACGGCCAGGCGCGCGTTGCCGCGACCCATGACGAGCATGCCCAGGGCGGTCACCATGCCCATCGGGCCGCCGAAGCCCGGGTGGTCGGCGTGATGGTTGACGACGGGCGGCTCGGTCATCGATCCCCGCCGTTCACTCCTCGTCGAGCGCGGCCAGCACCTCGTCGGAGACGTCGACGTTGGTGTAGACGTTCTGCACGTCGTCGCTGTCCTCCAGCGCATCGACGAGCTTGAACACCTTGCGGGCGCCGTCGAGGTCGACGGGAACGCTGACCGACGGCTGGAAACTGGCCTCGGCCGACTCGTAGTCGATGCCGGCGTCCTGCAGCGCGGTGCGCACCGCGACCAGGTCGGTCGGCTCGGAGATGATCTCGAAGCTGTCGCCCAGGTCGTTGACGTCCTCGGCGCCGGCGTCGAGCACGGCCGTCAGCACGTCGTCTTCGGTCAGGCCGTTCTTCTCCAGCGTGACCACGCCCTTGCGGGAGAACAGGTAGGCCACCGAGCCGGGGTCGGCCATGGTGCCGCCGTTGCGCGTCATCGCCACCCGCACCTCGCTGGCGGCGCGGTTGCGGTTGTCGGTCAGGCACTCGATCAGCACCGCCACCCCGTTGGGCGCGTAGCCCTCGTAGGTGATGGTTTGCCAGTCGGCGCCGCCGGCCTCCTCGCCCGCCCCGCGCTTGCGGGCGCGCTCGATGTTGTCGTTGGGCACCGAGGTCTTCTTGGCCTTCTGGATCGCGTCGTAGAGCGTCGGGTTGCCGGCCGGGTCACCGCCGCCGGTACGGGCCGCGACCTCGATGTTCTTGATCAGCCGCGCGAACTCCTTGCCGCGGCGCGCGTCCTTGACGGCCTTCTGGTGCTTGGTGGTGGCCCACTTGGAATGGCCGCTCATCGGTGTTGCTACCTCTTCTTTTGCATTCTGGTGCTCGATAACTCGCCCAACGAGTCTACGTGGGCGGCGGATGCCGATGGCCCCGGTGTCCCCGCCGTCACCGCAGTCACAGGCGTCACAAGAAAGTGACCGGCATCCTTGTTGTCCGCCTCAGAGCGACAACGGCTGTCGCTGTGAGGCGGACAAAAAGCCTCATGCCACCCGGCGCGGGACGCAAGTGACCGATGTGACTACGCCTCGCCCCTGACGATGTCGACGAACATGTGGTGGATGCGACGATCGCCGGTCATCTCGGGGTGAAACGCGGTCGCCAGCATCGGGCCCTGCCGGACCGCGACGACGTGCCCGGCCGCGCTGGCCAGCACCTGCACCCGGTCGCCCGTCCGCTCGACCCACGGCGCGCGGATGAACACCGCGCGCACCGGCCCGTCGAGCCCGGCGAACGGAATGTCGCCCTCGAACGAGTCGACCTGTCGCCCAAAAGCGTTGCGCCGCACCGTCATATCGATCGCGCGCAGCGGCAGCGCCTGCCGGCCCCGCGCGCCGGCATCGAGAATGTCGGTGGCCAGCAGGATCATGCCGGCGCACGCGCCGTAGGCGGGAAGCCCCTCGGCCAGCCGCCGCCGCAACGGCTCGAGCAGCTCGAAATCCAGCAACAGGTGGCTCATCGTGGTGGATTCGCCGCCGGGAATGACCAGCCCGTCCACCGCATCCAGCTCGCTGCGGCGACGGACCGGCATCGACTCGGCTCCCGCCTCGCGCAGCGCCGCCAGGTGCTCGCGGGTGTCGCCCTGCAGGGCCAGGACCCCGATCTTCGGCGCGCTCACGGGGAAATCATTGCTTGTGCGGCTGGTATCCGCGCGGGAAGCGGGTCAGACCCTCCTGCATGACCGCGGCGACCATCTCGCCGTACTGGTTGAAGATCTTGCCCTGGCACAACGCGCGACCGCCGCAGGCCGAGGGCGAGGACTGGTCGTAGAGCAGCCACTCGTCGGCCCGGAACACCCGCATGAACCACATCGCGTGATCGAGCGAGGCCACCTGCAGGTGCGCGCGTTCGTCGAGGTGGGTGACCTGCGCCGAGCCCAACAAGGTGAGGTCGCTCATGTAGGCCAGCGCGCAGATGTGCAGCACCGGATCGTCGGGCAGCGGGTCGCGGTGGCGAAACCACACCTGCTGCTGCGAGGCCTTGCCGGGCAGCCGCTCCACGCGCTCCCGCGGCACGATCCGGACGTCCCACTCCTCGAACTGGCGGAACCCGGCGTCGTCGAACACCTTGATGGAGCTCAACCCCGGCAGGCCATCCGGCGGCGGCGCCGCGGGCATCGCGTCCTGGTGGTTGATGCCCTCCTGGTCGGTCTGGAACGACGCCGACATCGAGAAGATGGTTTCGCCGTGCTGGATGGCGTTGACGCGGCGGGTGCAGAACGAGCCGCCGTCGCGGATTCGTTCGACGATGAAGACCGTCGACGCCGTGGCGTCCCCGGGCCGCAGGAAGTAGCCGTGCAGCGAGTGCACCAGGAAGTGCGGGTCGACGGTGCGCACGGCCGACACCAGGGACTGCCCGGCTACGTGGCCGCCGAAGGTGCGCTGAAAATATCCCGAGTCCGGGCTGAACACGTTTCCGCGATAGATGTTGACCTCGAGTTGCTCGAGATCAAGGATCTTCTCGATCGACACAGGTTGTTCTTACCAGCCGCGTTCGGCCAGGCGGTGCGGCTGCGGGATCTGCTCCACGTTGATGCCCACCATCGCCTCGCCCAGCCCGCGCGACACCTTGGCCAGCACGTCGGGATCGTCGTAGAAGGTGGTGGCCTTGACGATCGCGGCGGCGCGGTGCTCGGGCGCCCCGGACTTGAAGATGCCGGAGCCGACGAACACGCCCTCGGCGCCGAGCTGCATCATCATCGCCGCGTCGGCGGGGGTGGCGATGCCGCCGGCGGTGAACAGGGTGACCGGCAGCTTGCCCGCCCGGGCCACCTCGAGGACCAGCTCGTAGGGCGCCTGCAATTCCTTTGCGGCGACGTACAACTCGTCCTCGGACAGCGACGTCAGCCGGCGGATCTCGCCGCTGATGGCCCGCATGTGCGTGGTGGCGTTGGAAACGTCGCCGGTGCCGGCCTCGCCCTTGGACCGGATCATGGCCGCGCCCTCGCCGATGCGCCGCAGCGCCTCGCCGAGATTGGTCGCGCCGCACACGAACGGCACGGTGAACTTCCACTTGTCGATGTGGTGGGTGTAGTCGGCCGGGGTCAGCACCTCCGACTCGTCGATGTAGTCCACCCCGAGGCTCTGCAGGATCTGCGCCTCGACGAAGTGCCCGATCCGCACCTTGGCCATGACCGGGATGGTCACGGCGGCGATGATGCCCTCGATCATGTCGGGGTCGCTCATCCGCGACACCCCGCCCTGGGCGCGGATGTCGGCCGGCACCCGTTCCAGCGCCATGACCGCGACGGCGCCGGCGCCCTCGGCGATGCGGGCCTGCTCGGGCGTGACGACGTCCATGATGACGCCGCCCTTGAGCATCTCGGCCATGCCGCGCTTGACGCGCGCGGTGCCGGTCTGGTTGGCCTGGCCACCATTTGCCTGGGCGGTGTCCACGTCTCTCCTTCGCTCCGTCAATGCCTGCACCAGTCTAGTGGGGGCCAACAAACCGGTTTTTCCAGCTCGGGCGCGGGACCTGTCATATCGTCAGATCACCGAGTCGAAAGAAACGTTGCGATGAATTTCGCCGTGTTGCCTCCGGAATTGAATTCCGCGCGCATGTTCGCCGGTCCGGGCCAGGGCCCGATGCTGGCGGTGGCGTCGGAATGGGACGGACTGGCCGAGGAGTTGCGCGCCGCGGCGGGCTCCTTCGCGTCGGTGACCGCCGAGTTGGCGGGCGAGGCCTGGGCCGGCCCGGCGGCGGCGGCGATGGCGAGCGCGGCCGGCCCGTACGCGGCGTGGCTGAGCGCGGCGGCGGGTCAGGCCGAGCAGACCGCCGCCCAGGTCCGGTTGGCCGCCGAGACCTTCGAGGCGGCGCTGGCGGCCACGGTGCACCCAATTGCGGTGGCCGCCAACCGAACCCGGTTGACCTCGCTGGTGGGATACAACCTGCTGGGCCAGAACGCCCCGGCGATCGCGGCGGCCGAGGCCGAGTACGAGCAGATGTGGGCGCAGGACGCGGCCGCGATGTCGGATTATTACGCCGGCGCCTCGGCCGCGGTCGCGCAACTGGTGCCGTGGCAGGCGCTGCCGCAGAACCTGGGCAGCGGAAACGTCGGCGTCGGCAACATCGGCATCAACAACGTCGGCAACGGCAACATCGGCATCGGAAACCTCGGCAACGCGAACTTCGGCATCCAGAACACGGGCAACCAGAACATCGGCATCGGCAACACCGGCAATCAGAACATCGGCTTCGGGAACCCGGGCAACGGCAACGTCGGGGTGCTGCTCATCAACGAGAACCAGGTGGGAGTCGGCGGTCCGACGGCGCTGATCATGGGCGGCACCGGCCTCGGCCCGCTGCCCCGGCTGCACAACGTGCTGGCCTCCGAGCTCTTCATCAATCCGACTCATCCCGACTACAACGCGCAGTTCCTGGTGACGCCCGAGAAGTTGTTCCCGTTCACCGGGCTGGACAGCCTGACGCTGGACCAGTCCGTGGCCCAGGGTGTGCAGAACCTGAACACGGCGATCAACACGCAACTCGCGGCGGGAAACCACGTCATCGTCTTCGGCGGCTCGCAAAGCGCCGTGATCGCCACCGTCGAAATGCGCTATCTGCAATCTTTGCCGGCGGGCGTGCGGCCGGCGCTGGACCAGCTGTCCTTCGTGCTGATCGCCAACCCGGACCGCCCCGACGGCGGGCTGCTGGCGCGCATTCCCGGTTTCTCCATACCGGGAATCGGCTTCACGTTCTACGGCGCGACGCCCACCAACGCCTACCCCACCATCGACTACGCGGTCCAATACGACGGCGCCGCCGACTTCCCGCAGTACCCCATCGATATCTTGGCCGACGCCAACGCCATCGCCGGCTTCCTTTTCGTGCACCCGGCCTACAACACCGTGACCACCGCCCAGCTGGCGTCGGGGGTGGTCCAGCCCGTGTCGCCGGGGGACACCATGACGACCTACATCCTGATTCCCAATCCGAACCTGCCGCTGCTGGACCCGCTGCGCGCCATTCCCCTGGTGGGACACCCGCTGGCCGACCTGGTCCAGCCGGACCTGCGGGTGCTTGTCGAGCTGGGCTACGACCGCGCCGCCTACCAGGATGTGCCGACGCCGTTCGGGCTGTTCCCGCAGATCGATCCGGCGACGCTCGGCGCCGAGCTGCAGCAGGGGGCGGTGCAGGGAGTCACCAACGCGCTGACCGACGTGGGGTTGCGGCTCTAGCGACCTCAGAGGATGGGCTGCGGCACTCCGGCCGCGGCGTTGTCGGCGCCGCCCGCCAGCCGGTTGGCCACCGGCAGCAGCTCGCCCAGCTGGCGTGGGTACACCTGCTCGCCCGCGGCGGTCAGCTCGGCGATGTCGTTCGCGTCACACCAACGGGCGCCGTGAATGTAGCTGCGTTCCAGCTCGGTCCGCCCCGCCAGGGACGGCTCGAATCGGCGGGTGCGGTGCAGGAGGTAGAACTCCTCGCTCTCGATCAGCGAGCCGTTGAACTCGAAGACCTCGTCGCGCCGCCACACGGGTCCGATCATGTCGGCCGGCTCGACCCGCAGGCCGGTCTCTTCGGCCAGCTCGCGCACGGCGGCCTCGACCAACCGCTCGCCATCACCCACCTCGCCACCCACGGTGAACCACCACCGGGGCGCGGCCCCGTCGCCGAACGCCGGGTTGGCCGGGTCCGACCCGCACAACAACAGCACGGCGCCGGACTCGTCGAGCAGCACCACCCGCGCCGACGTGCGGTGGTTGGGCACGCCGCGCTCGGGGTGCGCCAGTGCGTGCGGGCGCTCCAGGATCTCGAAATAGCTTGGCAACGCGGCGGTTCCGCCCAGTCGAAGGGTGCGCACCAAGAATCGCTCACGCAGGGCCAGGGTGTCGCGAACGGCGTCGTTGTGGAAGCGGCGGGCCAGCACCACGCGGGCCTCGGCGTCGGCCAGCTCGGCGATCAGACCCGCCGGCAGCGACGCGGGGTCGACCATTGCGAGCGCGGCCGACAGCTCGTTTTCCGCGTTCTCGCGGGCCGGGCGCGGCGCGTGTTCCGCCGCGTCGGCCAGCGCGGCCAGCCGCCTGCCCTCGGCGGAACTTCCATACCCGTCGATCGCCACGGCCCGAGCCACCACCGCGCGTCGGGCCAGCGCCCCGTCGAGCGCTTGCCAGGACAGGTCGTAGCGGACGTGCAGCCGGTCGAGCCGGTGGGCGGTCTGGTATGCCCAGCCGGCGAAGGCGAGCAGCGCCACCAACGCCACGACGGCGATGACGAGCCACGTCATCAACTGGCCACCTGAACCTTGGCGCCCGACCCGGCGACCGTCTCGTACACCCGCATGATCTGGCTGGCCACCACCGACCAGTCGTAGCGGTGGACCGCCCTCGAAGCGGCCGCCACGTAGCGTTCGCGCAGCGCGTCGTCGGCCAGCACCTGGACCAGCGCATCGGCCAGCGCGGCGCCGTCATCGACGGGCACCAGCCGCCCGCAGTCGCCGTCGCACAACACCCGCCGGAACGCGTCCAGGTCGCTGGCCACCACCGGCGTGCCGGCGGCCATCGCCTCGACCAGAACGATCCCGAAGCTCTCCCCTCCCGTGTTGGGCGCGCAGTAGACATCGGCGCTGCGCATCGCCGACGCCTTTCCGGCGTCGTCCACCTGACCGAGGAAGCGAATGTGGTCCACCAATTCGCCTGCCTGCTCGCGCAATTCGTCCTCGTCGCCGCGCCCGACGATCAGCAACTGCACATCCGGGTGACTCTCCACCACCCGCGGCAGCGCCTCGAGCAGCACCGTCATGCCCTTGCGGGGCTCGCCGTAGCGGCCCAGGAAAAGCACCGTCTTGCCCGGCCGCGGATATCCGTCGAGCCGCGGCGCCGAGGCGAACGAATCCACGTCGACCCCGTTGGGGATCTCCACCGCGTCGGTGCCCAGCGCCTCCATCTGCCAGCGCCGGGCCAGGTCGGACACCGCGATCCGGCCGACGATCTTCTCGTGCATCGGGCGCAGGATGCCCTGAAAGACCGTCAGGGTCAGCGATTTGGTGGTCGACGTGTGAAACGTGGCGACGATCGGCCCCTCGGCGATGTTCAGGGCCAGCATCGACAGGCTGGGCGCGTTGGGCTCGTGCAGGTGCAGGACATCGAAATTACCTTCCACGAGCCACTTTTTGACCTTGCGGTGGGTGGCCGGGCCGAACCGCAGCCGGGCCACGGACCCGTTGTAGGGAATCGGGACGGCCTTGCCGGCGGAGACGACGTAGTCGGGCAGCGCGGCGTGCGGGGACACCGGTGCCAGCACGCTGACCTCGTTCCCGCGGGCGCGCATCACCTCGGCCAGCTGCAAGACATGGGATTGCACCCCGCCCGGCACGTCGAACGAATACGGACAGACCATCCCGATTCGCATCAGGTTTCCCTCGGACCTGCCAGCTTGACTCGCCTTTCCGAGGACAGGTCCGCGAGCCACTGCGGCTGCATCATGTGCCAGTCCTCGGGGTGCGCGGCGATGTTCGTGGCGAACTGATCGGCCAGCGCCTGCGTGATGGCCTGGACGTCGCCGCTCGAGGTATCCACGGGCGGGTATATCTCGACGGGCCAGCCGTCGGGCTCGTTCCAGCAGTGCGCCGGGCACAGGGCCGCCCCGGTTTCGATCGCGAGCTTCGCCGGCCCGGCCGGCATGCGGGTGGGTTCGCCGAAGAATTTCACTTCCACACCGGTGCGGGTCAGGTCGCGCTCGGCCATCAGGCACACCGGCCGGTTGGCCCGCAGCCGCTCGCACAGCAGCTCGAACGGCGGGCGTTCGCCGCCGGAGAGCGGGATGACCTCAAAGCCAAGGCTTTCCCGGTACCCGATGAACCGCCGGTACAGCGATTCGGGTTTGAGGCGCTCCGCGACGGTGGCGAAGGTGCCGTGCGTCTGCACCAGCCACACCCCGGCCATGTCCCAGTTGCCGCTGTGCGGCAGCGCGAGCACCACTCCCCTGCCCTCGGCCAGGGCGGCGTCGATGTGGTCGGCCCCGCGGAACGTCTTGTCGATGCGACGGGCCAACTCGCGGTGGTCCATTGTCGGCAGCCGGAAGGCCTCCCGCCAGTAGCGGGCGTAGGACGCCAGCGAGGCTCGCATCAGCTGGTCCGGCACCTGATCGGGTGGCACGCCGATCACGCGGGCCAAGTTCTTGCGCAACTGATCAGGCCCGCCGCCGCGAGCCGCGTAACGCGCGCCGGCGTCGAATGCGTTGCGGGCGGCGAACTCCGGCATCGCCCGCACCGCCATCCACCCGGTGGCATACGCCCAGTCGCTCATCCTGTCGGTGGTGGTGGCTGCTACCAGGCGACTCACCAGGCGGCGGGGCGCCCCGATCGCATTGAGGCCGGGCGGGTTCGGGATCACGGCATGGGCTCCGTCGCGCCGGGGGAAGTGCGCACCGTGTGCAACCGCTGCACGCAGGTGACGACGCTGGCCGCCGCCAACAGCCACATCGCCACCGACAGCGCGGGCGGCCAAGCGATGTAGGGGAAGTCGGAGATGCCGGCTCCGACCAGCACGATGATCAACCGCTCCGGACGTTCGATGATGCCGCCGTCGCCGCGCAGCCCGCTGGCTTCGGCCCGCGCCTTGATGTAGGAGATGACTTGCGAGGTGACCAGGCAGACCAGCGTCGCCACCACCAAGAGCTTGTCGTGCAGGCCGAAGGCGGCCCACCACAGCAGCCCGCAGAACACGGCGCCGTCGCTGATCCGGTCGCACGTCGCGTCCAGCACCGCGCCGAAACGCGTTCCGCCGCCCCGTTCCCGGGCCATCGCCCCGTCGAGCATGTCGAAGAGCACGAAGAACCAGACCACCAGCGTGCCGGCGAACAGCCGGCCCGTCGGGAACAGCGTCAGTGCCCCCGCGACCGCGACGACGGTGCCCAGGATGGTGACGGCGTCGGGGGTCAATCCGACTTTCAGGCATGCCCGCGCCGTAGGAGTGGTGAGCCGCGCGAACGCCGCCCGCGACAGGAACGGCACTTTACTCATTGGTTTCGCGCCCACTCCGTCGCGAGCAGCCGGCGGGTGTCGCGCAGCAGCTGCGGGATCACCTTGGCGCCACCGACGATGGTGATGAAGTTGGCGTCGCCGCCCCAGCGCGGCACGACGTGCACGTGCAGATGCTCGGCAAGCGAGCCCCCGGCCGACGTGCCCAGGTTCATCCCGACGTTGAAGCCGTGCGGCCGCGACACGTTCTTGATGACGCGAATCGCCTTCTGCGTGAAGGCCATCAGCTCCGCGCTCTCCGCCTCGGTCAGGTCCTCGAGCTCCGAGACCCGCCGGTAGGGCACCACCATCAGGTGCCCGGGGTTGTAGGGGTAGAGGTTGAGCACGGCGTAGACGAGTTCGCCGCGCGCGACCACCAGCCCGTCCTCGTCGGGCAGCTGCGGGATGTCGGTGAAGGGCTGCTCGGTCTTGCCGTTGTCGCGCTTCATCGGCGCCTCGGCGAGGTAGTTCATCCGGTACGGCGTCCACAGCCGTTGCAGGTGGTCTTGCTCGCCGACGCCCCGGTCGAGGATCGTGTCGTCGCGCTCGGAGTCACTCACCGCCGGTTACCTTCACGAGTTCGGCTGTAGGAGTGGCGTTTTCGCGGTCGGCGATCCACTTCACGATCGCATCGACGGCGCTGTCGCGAGCCACGCCGTTGATCTGCGTGCGGTCGCCGAAGCGGAAGCTCACCGCGCCGGCCTGCACGTCGCGGTCACCGGCCAGCAACATGAACGGCGTCTTCTGGTTGGTGTGGTGGACGATCTTCTTGGCCATCCGGTCGTCGCTGGCGTCCACCTCGACCCGGACACCGTGTGCCTTCAGTTGCGCGGCAACGCTTTCCAGATACTCGACGTGTTCGTCGGCGACCGGGATGCCGACCACCTGAACCGGCGCCAGCCATGCCGGGAACGCCCCCGCGTAGTGCTCGGTCAGGATGCCGAAGAACCGCTCGATCGACCCGAAGAGCGCGCGGTGGATCATCACGGGGCGCTGCCGGCTCCCGTCCGGGGCGGTGTATTCCAGCTCGAAACGCTCCGGGAAGTTGAAGTCCAGCTGAATGGTCGACATCTGCCAGGTGCGGCCCAGCGCGTCTTTGACCTGGACCGAGATCTTCGGGCCGTAGAACGCCGCGCCGCCCGGGTCCGGCACCAGGTCCAGCCCGGATTCGGCGCCCACCTCGGCCAGCACGTTGGTGGCCTCCTCCCACACCTCGTCGGAGCCGACGAACTTCTCCGGGTCCTTCGTCGACAGCTCGAGGTAGAAGTCGGTGAGGCCGTAGTCGCCGAGCAGGTCGAGCACGAAGCGCAGCAGCGAACGCAGCTCGTCGCGCATCTGTTCGCGGCTGCAGAAGATGTGCGCGTCGTCCATCGTCAGGCCGCGCACCCGGGTCAGCCCGTGGATCACGCCGGACTTCTCCAGGCGATAGACCGTGCCGAACTCGAAGAGCCGCAACGGCAATTCGCGGTAGGACCGCCCGCGCGCCCGGAAGATCAGGCAGTGCATCGGGCAGTTCATCGGCTTGAGGTAGTAGTCCTGCCCCGGTTTGCGCAGCGACCCGTCCTCGTTGTGCTCGGCGTCGATGTGCATCGGCGGGAACATGCCGTCGGCGTACCAGTCCAGGTGGCCCGACGTGTGGAACAGCTGGGCCTTGGTGATGTGCGGGGTGTTGACGAACTGGTAGCCGGCCTCGGTGTGCTTGCGCCGCGAGTAGTCCTCGAGCTCGCGGCGCACGATCCCGCCCTTGGGATGGAATACCGCCAGACCCGAACCGATTTCGTCGGGAAAGCTGAACAGGTCCAGCTCGGCGCCGAGCTTGCGGTGGTCGCGGCGCTGGGCCTCCTCGATCAGCTCCAGGTGGTTCTCGAGCGCCTCCTGCGACTCCCACGCGGTGCCGTAGATGCGTTGCAGGCTCGCGTTTTTCTGGTCGCCGCGCCAATAGGCCGCCGAGCTTCTGGTCAGCTTGAACGCGGGGATGTGCTTGGTGGTGGGGATGTGCGGTCCTCGGCACAGGTCGCCCCAAACCCGTTCGCGGGTGCGGGGATTGAGGTTGTCGTAGGCGGTGAGCTCGTCGCCGCCGACCTCCATGATCTCCGCGTCGCCGGACTTGTCGTCGACGAGTTCGAGCTTGTAGGGCTCGTTGGCCAGCTCGGCGCGCGCGGCGTCCTTGGATTCGTAGACGCGCCGTTCGAAGAGCTGGCCGTCCTTGACGATCTGGCGCATCCGCTTTTCCAGCTTGGCCAAATCCTCCGGCGTGAACGGCTCCGCCACGTCGAAGTCGTAGTAGAAGCCGTCGGTGATGGGCGGCCCGATGCCCAATTTGGCTTGCGGGAAAAGGTCTTGGACGGCCTGGGCCAACACGTGCGCGGCCGAGTGCCGGATCACGCTGCGGCCCTCGTCGGTGTTGGCCGCGACCGGGATTACCTCGGCGTCGGCGTCTGGCACCCAGCTCAGGTCGCGCAGCTTGCCGTCGGCGTCGCGCACCACCACGATCGCGTCGGGCGCGCCGCGCCTGGGCAGCCCGGCCTCACCGACGGCGGCGGCCGCGGTGGTCCCGGCGGGCACCCGGATCGGGGGGGCCGGGGCAGGGCTGGCGGCGGCGCTCATCGGGTCTGTACTCCAACGTCTAGGTGATTAGTCGTTGCAATGCTATCGGGGTCGACGACCCTCAGGGCTGGCCAGGCTTGAGCCGAACGAACAGCGCGTCGGCCTCGGTCAGCAGGGTGTCGCCGTCGGAGAGCCGGCCCGACACGAAGATCTTGCGCCCGTCCACCCGGTCGATGCCGGCCTCGAACTGTAATTCCTTCTCGATCGGCACGATGTGGCGGTAGTCGATCTTGAGGTAGGCGGTGCGCTGGCGCGGACCGCCGGTGATCACCGACGACGTCAACCCGAGCACGCTGTCGAACAGCATCCCCAGCGCCCCGCCGTGCACGGCGCCATTGCGGCCCAGGTGATAGCGCCGGAAGCGCGCCCAGCCGTGGATCCGGCCGTCGTCACCCTTGCTCGCCTTCATCGGGATGCTCAGGATGTTGCCGCGCATGGGCAGGTCCATCCGGCGCCCGGACGGCGACTCCCACTCGTCGGCGTCGTACGGGCTCAGTAGCGCCGAGAGCTTCTCCAGCTGATCGGCGGCCTCGGTGATCACCTCGTCGGGCGCGTCGACGGCGCGGGCGTGGTCCTGCAGCCGGCGCACCGCGTCGATGAACCGGCCGTAATCGGGGCCGCCCTTGGTCGTCGGCTCGGGCGGGTTGAAGCCGCCGCCGGGGTGTCTGTGATGGTCGCCGGCCACCAGGACACCGTATCGGTGTCAGGGAGGATTAACCGTGCTGGCCGGGCGCGCCGGTGGCACCGCCGGTTCCGCTGCCGCCGGGGTTGCCGTTGCTGGTTGACCCGGTGCCGAAAGAGCCGCCGCTGCCGAGCGCGCCCCCGGCGCCACCGGGCCCCCCGGCGCCGCCGATGCCGGCGGCGCCGCCGACACCCACCGGGCCCATCAGCAACCCGCCGGTCCCGCCCGCGCCGCCCAATCCGCTGCCGCCGCCGTTGCCCCCGCCGCCGCCGGTACCGCCATCGCCGCCGCCACCGCCGGAGCCACCATGGTTGAAAAGGGCAGCCGAGGCGTTGCCACCCGGACCCCCGTTGCCGCCCATGCCGCCCATACCACCGGTGCCGCCCACGCCGCCCACGCCGGCGTTGCCGCCATTACCGCCCGCACCCAGCAACCCGGCGGCACCGCCGTTACCGCCCGCGCCACCGGCACCGCCGTCGCCGCCCAGGCCGCCCACCCCGCCGCCGCCACCGGTGCCGCCGCGGTTGCCAAACGCGGCGCCCGTGCTGAGGATGGCGTCTCCACCAGCGCCGCCGGTACCGCCTGGGCCGCCGGTGGCACCGGTGCCCCCGATACCCCCTGCGCCTCCAGTGCCGCCGGCACCACCGTCGCCGACCAAGAGGCCGCCGTGACCGCCGTTGCCGCCCGCGCCCCCGGTGCCGCCGACACCGCCGGCCGTGCCCGTGCCCCCGCCGCCGCCGGAGCCACCTAGGCCGCCGAGGCCGGTTCCGTTCTGGAAGGCTTGCCCGCCATTGCCTCCGGCGCCCCCCGCACCCCCGGGCGCCGAGCCCAAAGTCCCGTTGCCGCCGCGGCCCCCGACGGCATCGCCGGAGCCGCCGGAGGGTCCAGCGGCCACGCCCCCGAGGCCGCCGGCACCCCCGTTGCCGCCCGTACCGCCGGGTCCGCCGGCACCGCCAAGAGCGTCTCCGGTGCCACTGGTGACGTTTGCCAGCCCGCCAAATCCGCCCGTGCCGCCGGTGGCGCCGAGTCCGCCATCAACGCCGGCACCGCCGGCGCCTCCACTGGCACCGACATTAACCACAGCTTCAGAGGAACCAGCGGCACCCATGGCCGCTTGGCCGCTGACCGGGGGATTGACACCAGTGGCCCCGGTCAAGCCGGTGCCGCCCTGGCCGCCGGAGCCACCGTTGCCGAAGAGGAAGGCGTTGCCGCCGCTGCCACCGTGGCCGGGCAGGCCGCCGTTGATGCCCGCGAGCGCGGTTCCTCCCTGCCCGCCGCTCCCGCCGCTGCCGTACAACAGTCCGCCCCGGCCGCCGGTGCCGCCGGAGGCGCCGGCCCCACCCATCCCGCCGGCGCCGCCGTTGCCGAGCAATCCCGCGGCACCGCCGTGGCCACCGGACTGGCCGGGCAAACCGTTGCCACCGGGACCTCCATTGCCGAACAACAAGCCGCCGGCCCCGCCGGCCTGCCCGGGGGCCCCGGGCGCGCCGTCGCCGATCAGCGGGCGGCCCAACACCGCCTCGGTCGGCGCGTTGATCACGCCCAGCACGTCTTGCTCGACGGTCTGCGCCGACACGTTGGCGGCCTCCGCGGCGACGTACGAGCCCGCACCGGCATTCAGGGCTTGGACGAACTGCGCGTGAAACGACGCCGCCCGCGCGCTCAACGCCTGAAAGGCTTGCGCCTGCCCGCCGAACAGCGACGCGATGGCCGCCGATACCTCGTCCGCGCCCGCCGCCAGCAGCGAAGTCGTCGGGCCCGCCGCCGCCGCGTGGGCCTCGCTGAGCGCGGAGCCGATCCCTTGTAGGTCCCCCGCCGCCGTTGACAAAAACTCCGGCGCCGCAACCACAAACGACATTTCGGCCCTCCCACCAAATGCAGCCGTATCGGGCGCGTCCGCGCGGGGTCGCGGCTACAGTAAGGCCGCATGGGTCGCCCGGAGCGTTCCCTCCACAGTCTGCGCTGGCGGGTGGGCGCGGTTGATCCGGAATTTTCCCTGTTTTTGCTAAGCGAGTGACCGTGGAGTGTTTGCTGGAGCGACAGGCGGCGCTGGCCGAGCTGACCGGGCTGGCGCGCGCCGTGCGTCGCGGCTCGGGCCGGGTGGCGTTGGTACGCGGGGAGACCGGAGTCGGCAAGACGGCACTGATCAACCGCTTCAAGGCTGCGCTGGACGGCTCGGAACGGCTGCTGGTGGGCTGGTGCGATCCGCTGGCGGCGCCGCGCCCGTTGGGCCCACTGCTCGACTCGCTGGCCGGATTCGAGCCGGCGGCGGCCGGCGGTCTGGTCACGGCGATCGAATCCGGCGACACCGGCGCGCTGTATCGGCGGCTTCTGGCGATATTGCGCGACGGGCAGCGCTGGGTGTGGGTTATCGAGGACGCGCATTGGGCCGATGGGTCGACGTTGGATCTGATCCGCTTCCTTGCCCGGCGCATCGCGTCGCTGCCGCTGCTGCTGGTGATTTCCTATCGCGACGAGGAGATTGACCGGCAGCTGTCGGTGGCGCTGGGGGATGTGGCGACCTGCGCCGCGGTCAGCCGCGTCCCGTTGGAGCCTCTGAGCCGCGACGCGGTGGCGGTGCTGGCCGCCGGCAGCGGCTTCAATGCCGACCAGCTACACCGCCTCACCGGAGGAAACCCGTTCTACGTCACCGAGGTGTTGGCCTGCGGCGTCGACGCGCTGGATGGGAGCGTCCTGCCGAGCAGCGTCTCTGAGGCGGTGTGGGGCAGGCTGGTTCTGCTGTCGGGCGCGGCGCGTGAGACCGCACAAGCGGTCGCGGTCTGTGGACCGCGCGCCGACGCGGCGCTGGTGCAAGAGGTGTGCCCGGGCGTCGGCGCGGCGCTGGACGAATGCCTGGACGCGGGAGTGCTGGTCGCGGATGGGCAGGCGATCGGGTTTCGCCACGAGCTGGCGCGGCTGGCCACGCTCTCTCGCATCCCCGACCACCGACGCCGGCTGCTGCACAAGCGCGCGCTCGTCGCGTTGGCCGAACCACCCATCGACCCGAACGTGTTGCCGGCGCTGGTTTTTCACGCCGACCAAGTCGGCGATGGCGACGCGGTGACCCGTCACGGCCCGACGGCGGCGGAGCGGGCCGCGGCGCTGGGCGCGCACGCCGAGGCCGCCGAGCTCTACGGCTTGACGCTGCGCCATCGCGGCACCGCCCCTCCCGAGCAGGATGCGCAGTGGCTGGAGCGCCACGCGTTCGAAAGCTACCTGTGCGGGCAGGCGGCGGCGTCGATGTCGTCGTGGCGCGCGGCCATCGAAGTCCGCCACCAACTCGGTCATCGACTCGAAGAGGGCGACGACCTGCGCTGGCTGTCGCATCTGCTGGAGCCGCTCGGACGGACCGCCGAAGCCATCGAGGCGGGCCGCGCATCGCTTCGGCTACTCGATGGTCTCGGCCCCTCGCAGCAGCTGGCCTGGTCGCTGATCAACATGGCGCACTCCTGCACCGTGGTGAGCTACGACCTAACAGCCGCCGCCGAATATGCCGAGCGCGCACTGACTCTCGGCGTCGAACTGGACGACCCCGCCGTCGTCATCCGGGCGCGCGGCTATCAGGCGATGGCCCGGGTATTCCGCGGCGACACCGGCTGGGAAGACTTCGAGGAGGTCTGGCGCGACGCGCTGGGCGAGCCGGTCCTGACCGAACATGCTGCGGTGTTGGGCGTCCTCATATCTTCGGCCGCCGCGCTGCGACGCGAGCTTGCCCGCGCCGAGAAGTACCTCACCCGTGCGGCGGCGTTCTGCGACGACCACGACCTGGTCATGTTCCAGGCGCTGATTACCGGAGCGGAGGCGCTGACCAGGTTGCACCAAGGCCGTTGGGCCGAGGCCGCGCTACTCGCCGAGCAAGTCCTGACCCGCACGGATCTGAGCCCGCAGCACCGAATCCTGCCGCTCGTTGTGCTTGCGCTGACCCGTGCGCGCCGCGGCGAGCGGCCGGGGGACCTGCTCGATGAAGCCCTGGAGTCCACCGCGGGCAATGTGTTAGGGCTGCAGGTTTGGGCGGCGCGCGCGGAGGCGGCGTGGTTGGCCGGCGACGACGACACCGCGCTCGCCGAGGCCCGGGCGGGGTTGGCGGCCCGCCCCACCGAAGCCGATGCCTGGTTGGTCGAACCCCTGCGCCGGTGGATGTGCCTGGCCGGCGGTGAACCTGACGACGACTGGCAAGCAGTCGGGGCGGCGTGGACAGGCCGCAACTGCCCCTACGACGCGGCGATCGCTGCGCTGAGCGGCGACATCGCCGCGGTGGAATCGGCGCTCGCGACGTTTCGCCGCCTCGGTGCGCGCGCCTCGGCCCGTCGCGCGCAGGAGCGCCTGGCGGCGTTGCGCGGTCCCACCCGTCGCGGCCCCGGCGCCAAGACGCTTGCCGACCCCAACGGGTTGACACGCCGCGAACGCCAAATACTCGAGCTACTTGCCGCCGGGAAAAGCGACGCCCAGATCGCCGCCGCGCTGCACATCAGCCCCAAAACCGCCGGCGGCCATGTGAGTTCGATCCTCGTCAAACTCGGCGTCGCCAACCGCACGCAAGCCGCTACACGCGCCCGGCATGCCAGCGACGCCTGACCGCGCCGTCTAGACGGTTGGGTCGAAAGGCCGCGTCCGGCCTGCGGAGGTACCCCGTCTTAACCATGCTGGCCGGACGCGGTCGTCTGACTTGCGGCCGCGGCGTTAGCTTCGGTGAGCGTGGCAGCGATGTCCCGTAAATCCCTTGCCGCCGTTGACAACATGTCCGGCGCCGCAACCACGAACGACATCGCTGGCCTCCGATCCGAGCCCGAAAACGAAGGATCTCAGTGTAGGGCCGGCGTGTTCGATTCGCGCTTCGCGGAAACGGATTGGGGATCAAAGTCCTCAGCGGCGGTGACGTGCTAAGAGTTCTGACCGGAGCTGCCGTAGCTAAACAGGGAATAAGCGCCACCGCCGGATCCCCCGGTGCCGACCGCGCCGCCGTTGCCGCCGCTGTTCAAGTAGACGTTGCTGGTGGCGCCGGCACCGCCCGCCCCGCCCGAGGCACCGTTGCTCCCGTTGGAGCCTTGGCCGTCGAGGCTGGGGGTACCGGCGATGGATCCGCCCCCGCCACCGCCGCCGACCACGCTGCCGGTGCCGACGCCGCCGATACCTCCGAAGTACCCCGTGTTCGCGCCGTTAGCGTCGCCGCCATCACCACCGACGCCGGCGATGGCGCCCACACCGCCGGCGCCGCCGCCGCCACCGCCGCCACCGGAGATCACTGAATCGAATGAGCTCCCGGCGGCGCCGCCACCGCCGCCTCCGCCGCCGGCGCCCCCGAGACCGCCTGTGCCGCTCACCGCACCGCTCGCACCGGCGCCACCACGGCCGCCTTCGCCTCCATGGGCGACCGCCGCGCCTGTGCCCGTGGTGTTGCCCAACCCGCCGTCGCCGCCATTGCCGCCGAGACCGCCTTGACCGCCCGCGCCGCCGGTACCGATGCCGGTGCCGGCGTTGCCGCCGGCGCCGCCGGCTCCGCCACCGCCACCGCCCCCGCCGTTGACTAAGTTGTGCGAGGTCACGGGGGTGAAGTTGTCGCCGCCCTGCCCGCCAGCCCCGCCGACGCCGCCCTGGCCGCCGTCGCCATTGCTGCCGCCGTTCGGGGTGCCGCCGCCAACGCCACCGGCCCCGCCCCGGCCGCCGTTACCGCCGTGACCACCGACGCTGAAGTTTGCGCCGGAACCTACTGCGCCGCTGTCACCTTGACCACCCGAGCCGCCGGTGCCTCCGGTGCCGCCGTGGCCGCCCTGGCCGGCGAGGCCGCTCCCGCTGCCGGCGGCCCCGGCGTCGCCGCCGACTCCGCCCTGTCCGCCAGTGCCGCCGTTGAGGCCGCTGCCGGTGCCGCTGGTGTAGCTGTAACCGGTGCCGCCCTGGCCGCCACGGCCCCCGTCGCCGCCGGTGCCGTTCGTGCCTGCGGGACCGGCGCTGCCGCCCTGGCCGCCGGCCCCTCCGGCGCCGCCGTTGAAGCCGGTGGCACCTTGGGTCACCGCCGCGGTGCCGGCGCTACCGGCCCCGCCGGTTCCCCCCGTGCCGCCCACACCGCCCGGCGCATCGGCACCCCGAAGCCCGAACAGGCCGCCCGATCCACCGGGACCGCCTGCGCCCGGACTACCGCCTGTCCCGCCGGTGCCGCCGGCGTGACCGTCGCCGCCAAGGACCGAGGTGGTGCCGCCGCCACCGGCGCCGCCCATCCCGCCGTCACCCCCTACCCCGCCGGCTCCGCCGTTGCTGAAGAGTGCCGAACTCGACCCGCCGGCCCCGCCGTTACCGCCAACCCCGCCGGCAAAACCGGTTTGACCGGATCCGCCGATGATGGGATTGCCCGAGGCGCCGACATCCCCGGTGCCGCCCGTACCCCCGGCCCCGCCCGGGCCGGCCGCCCAGCCCAGCAGCGCGCCGTTGGCGCCACCGAGACCACCGTTACCGCCGTGGCCACCCGCGATGCCCAGGCCCGCCCCGGAACCGCCGGTCCCGCCGACGCCGCCGGCCCCGCCGCCTCCGCCCAGCAACCCGCCGACGCCACCGGTGCCGCCTACCCCGCCGACCGCGCCGGCGCCACCGGTCCCACCTGTTCCGCCCACGCCGCCGGTGCCGAACAGGCCCGCGGGCCCGCCGGCACCACCGGGGCCGCCGGCCACGCCTGTCCCGCTGCCGGCCACCCCCGACCCGCCGTTTCCGCCGTTGCCCCAGAGGATGCCGCCAGGCCCGCCGGGCTGCCCGGTTCCCGGCGCACCGTCGGCGCCGTTACCGATCAACGGACGCCCCAGCAGCGCCTCGGTGGGCGTGTTGATCACGCCGAGGACGTCGTCCTCCAGGGTCTGCAACGGCGACGCGTTGGCGGCCTCGGTCAGGGCATACGCGCCCGCGCCGCCGGTCAATGTCTGCACGAACTGCTGATGGAACGACGCCGCCTGAGCGCTGAGCGCTTGAAAGGTCTGACCGTGACCGCTGAACAGGGCCGCGATTGCGCCCGAGACCTCGTCGGCCCCCGCCGCCAGCACCCCGGTCGTCGAGCCGGCCGCCGCCGCGTGGGCTTCGTTGAGCGCCGCCCCGATGCTTTCCAAATCCGTTGCCGCAGAGGTCAATACCTCCGGCGCCGCCACCACAAACGACATTTCTTCCCTCCGCCCACAGCTGTATTCGGCGCGTCCGGGCGGCGTCACGGCGACGGGGAGCCGCAGCGTGGGGGTGTCGCGGTTGGTGTGGCCGTGCCGGCCGCCCGGAGCGCTCGCCGTTGAGTGTGCGGAATCGGGCGGCCCCGGGATATCGGGAATTTTCCCTATTTTTGGGTGCGGACGGCGGTCAGACGGTCCGCTGGGCTCCCGCGGCCGCGAGCGTCTCGAACTCCTCGTCGGTCAAGGTGATCTCGGCGGCGGCGACGTTCTCCTCCAGGTGCGCGACGCTGGACGTGCCCGGGATCGGCAGCATCACCGGCGAGCGCTTCAGCAGCCAGGCCAGCGCCAGCTGCGACGGGCTCGCGTCGTGCTCGACGGCGATGCGCTGCAGCGGGCCGTCGGGCGCGGCGAGCGGCCCGGCGGCCAGCGGGAACCACGGGATGAAGCCGATGCCCTGGCTGGTCGCGGCGTCCAGCAGCGGCTCGGCGCCGCGGGAGGCCAGGTTGTACATGTTCTGCACCGACACGATCTCGGTGATTTGCTGGGCGGCGGTGAGCTGGTCGACGTCGATCTCGGACAGGCCGATGTGGCGGATCTTGCCCTCGTTCTTCAGCGTGAGCAGCTCGCCCACCTGGTCGGCCAGCGGAAAGTTTGGGTCGATGCGGTGCAGCTGGAACAGATCGATGGTCTCCACGTCGAGGCGGCGCAGGCTCATCTCGCATTCCTGGCGCAGGTAGCTCGGGTTGCCCAGCGGCACCCACACGTCGGGGCCGGTGCGCAGCAGCCCCGCCTTGGTGGCGATCACCAGGCCGTCGTAAGGGTGCAGCGCGTCGTGGATGATCTCCTCGGATACGTAGGGCCCGTAGGAGTCCGCGGTGTCGATGAAGTTCACCCCGAGCTCGACGGCGCGGCGCAACACCCGCACGCACTCATCGCGGTCGGCGGGCGGCCCCCACACGCCCTTGCCGGTCAGGCGCATGGCGCCGAAACCGAGCCGGTTGACGGTCAGGTCGCCGCCGAGGGTGAACGTTCCGGATGCTTGGGCAACTGTCTCAGTGGTCACCTCTACGACCGTACGCTGAACCCGTGGACCTACAAGCGCTCGAAGAACTTCCACTCACGTACAAAGAGATAGGCGCCACGGCGGACGGCGAGCTGCCCGACGGCTACGACCACCAGCACAACGAGCGTCAAATCGGTACCGGCCGAACGCGTTTCGAGCAGGCCGGCGACGCGGTCATGCGCTGGGGCATGCAACGCGGATCCGGCCTGCGCGTGCAGGCCAGCACCGAGGTCGCCGAGGTCGACGCCGTCTTGGTGGTCCGGCTGGGTTTTCTGCCCGCGCCGTGCAGGGTCGTCTACGTCGTCGACGAGCCCGACATCCGCGGGTTCGCCTACGGCACGCTGCCGGGCCACCCGGAGTCGGGCGAGGAGCGCTTCGTCGTGCGCCGCGACCCGGCCACCGACGCGGTATACGCGGAGGTGTCGGCGTTCTCCCGACCCGCCGCCTGGTGGAGCAAGGCCGGCGGACCGGTCGTCAGGGCGGCCCAGCGCGTGATCGCCCGGCGCTACCTGCGCGCGGTCTGATCCCGCCGCCGAGCGTCACGCTAGCGTGGCTGCGACCGTCGAGCGTCACGCCAGCGTGACGCCCGAGCGTCGCGCTAACGCCCCCACGCGGTGAGCAGCTTCTCCGCACCCGCGCACATCTGCGCGATGACCTCGCCCACCGTCGCGTCGTCGCGGATCATCCCGACGCCCTCGCCGGCATCGACGGGCGCGACGCGGCGATCGTCGGCGGCGACGGCCGCGGCCAGTTCGTCGCACGCCGACACATCGAGTGCGTCCTCGTGGCCCGTCCAGCGCGCGACGAAGTCGTTGGCCAACACGCGTGAGGGAAACTTCGCCGGCCAGGGCAACCCCCGGGCGACGTCGAATGCCCGGGTGACGGCCGTGTCGGTAGCCCGGGCGGCGATCAGCGCGCGCCGGCTGCCGTCACCGGTGAGCGCCTCCGGGCACGCCGCGAGCCGGGTGCCCACCCACGCCCCGCTCGCACCGGCCGCCAGCACCGCGGCCAGGCTGCGCGCCGAGGCGACGCCACCGCCCGCGAGGACGGGCACCGTGACGGCATCCAACACGTCGTCGAGCAACGGCAGCGTGGCGAGTTTGACCTCGCCGTGCCCGCCGCCCTCGGACCCCCGCGCGACCAGGATGTCGACGCCGGCGTCGACGGCCCGGCGGGCGCCCAACCCGTCGTAAACCTGTGTGACGGTGGGGATTCCGAAGTCGTGTGCCTTGGCGACCCACGACCAGTCGGTGCCGAAACTGACCGACAACAGGGCGGGCCCGGCGGCCAGCGCGTCCTCGAGCAGCCCCTGCTGGGTCCGAATCACCCAGTCCACCAAGCCAATTCCGAATCTCCCGCGAACGTGCGGCAACTGGGCTTGCAGCGCTTCCCGGCTGCCGTCGCTGCCCATGCCGACCATGCCCAGCCCACCGGCCGTGGTGACCGCGGCGGCCAACCGGCCACCGGCGACCCCACCCATCGGGGCGTTGACGATCGGCACCCGCAGCCCGAAACTCCTTGACCAGGGCGTGGATAGCATCCGGTTAGTGCGCCCCGGGCTGGCTCTTCAGCACGGTCAGCATAACCACCGAATCCTCGACGGCGTGCAGGGCGTGCCGCTCCGCCGGGATCGCGACGTAGTCGCCGGCCTTGCCTTCCCAGGCGTCGCCGCCGGTCGTCAGGCGGACGTGGCCCTGCAACACCTGCAGCGTCGCCTCGCCGGGGCTGTCGTGTTCCGAAAGGTCGTGGTCGGCAAGCAGGGCGAGCACGGTCTGCCGAAGCTCGTGGGTGTGACCGCCGTGGATGGTGTGCGCGGCGCGTCCGCTGTGCGACCGCCCTGCCTCGGCCAGCTTTTCGGAGGCCAGGCCAGTCAACGAGATGGATTCCATAGTCGTCTCCTTCGGTCGTGCAAGCCCGCAATCAGGCGGTCAATAGCAGTATCCCCGCCACCAGCAGGGCCACGGCCTTGACCGCCTCCAGGCCGATGTAGCCGTAGTGGGCGCGGGACCGCGGACCTTCCGATCCGGCGAGCACCGCATCTGAGCGGCGGGTCAGCGCCGGGCGCACCGCGATCAACTGGATCGCCAGGGCGGCGACGGCGACGGCGAACGCCGCGGTGATCCGCGCGGGCGTCGGGCCCGACACCACGATCGCGACGATGACGAGCGCGAAGGCGACCTCGACGGTGTTGAGCGCGCGAAAGACTAGGCGCCCGATGCCGAGGCCGATCTGCAGCGTCACGTTGGGCGCGTGGAACTTCAGCGGGGCTTCGAGGAACGAGATGGCCAGCACCATGCCGAGCCAGACGAAGGTGATGGCGACGGCGACCGCGGATCCGGTGCTCACCGGGCCGGGCCGGCCGGCGAGACGTGGGCCAGGCACAGATCCGGTTCGACGAACGCGTCGAGGCGATCGACCGAAACCGGCGCCCCCCACGCCTCCAGGGCTCCCTGCATCAGGCCGAGATGGATGGGGCACACGACCGCGCCACGGGTTTCGGCCAGTTCCAGGAATGGGCAGTGCCGCAGGCCCACCAGTTGCTCGCCGTCGGACGTCCGGCGCTCCGGGGCGAAGCCGAGGTCGTCGAGGACCCCGACCAGCCGGTCGAGGGCTTCGTCGGCGCCCCGGGCCTTCGGCGCCTTGGCGCGTGATTCCAGGTTCCGTCCCCAGGCCCGGCCCGCGGCAACCGCCTTTGCGCGCGGATTCCGCTCGGCGGCCAGCGCCTCGGTCAGAACTTCGGCCAGCATGCGGTAGTGGCGCGTCCCGCCGCGATCCATCTGCCGCACCGCCTGGAACATCAGCGGCGGGCGCCCGGGGCCCTTGCGGTCGTGCTCCACCTGCTCCACCTGGCTGGCCGCGAGCAGGCTGTCGAGGTGGAAGCGCACGGTATTCGGGTGCACGCCAAGCTGTTCGGCGATCGCAACGATGCTCAGCGGATCGGGCGACGACCGCAATAGCCGCAGCACCTCGCGGCGGCGGCGTCCGGTGTTTTCTCCCACTGACGTAATGCCGCTCACGCTCCTTTGGTCTCGTCGGCCCTGGGCTGGGCGGCGACCAGCGATGTGTCGACATCGCGGGCCCCATTATCGGCCAGGTCGGGGGCGAGCCGCGCGGGCAGGTCGCCCGTCACCCGCCCGAGTTTACACAATAATTCTTGTGAAAACGGTTTGGTGACAAACGCCCCTGCTGAAGCACACCCGCCCCCGATACGGTCAGCGTGAACGGCCACGCCGACGAATCGAGGACTGGGATGTCATCGCAGAACGCACGTTTGGGAATCGTCGTCGGAATCGACGACTCGCCGGCAGCCAGGGCGGCGGTGCAGTGGGCGGCGCGCGACGCCGAGCTGCGCAACGTTCCGCTGACCCTCGTGCACGCCGTTTCCCCCGAGGTCACGACGTGGCTGAGGACGCCCGTGCCCGCCGGCGTGCTGCGCTGGCAGCAGGAGCACGGCCGCCGGCTGGTCGACGAGGCGCTCAAGGTGGTCGAAGCGTCCTCGCGGCGCGGCGGCCCGGCCGCCATCAATACCGAAATCCTTTCCTCGGGAGCGGTTCCCACGCTGATCGACTTGTCCAAGGAGGCGGACCTGCTGGTTACGGGGGCGCAGGGCAGCGGCCGCTGGCCCGGCCGGCTGCTGGGCTCGGTCAGCTCGGCGCTGCTGCGTCACGCGCACTGCCCGGTCGCGATCATCCACGAGGACCCGAGGACGCCGGGCGCCGGCCAGGGCCCGGTGTTGCTCGGCATCGACGGCTCACCGGCATCCGAGCCTGCCACCGCGATCGCCTTCGACGAGGCCTCCCGCCGTGACGCGGACTTGACGGCCCTGCACGCGTGGAGCGATCTCGACCGATCGGAGTGGCCCGAAATTGATTGGCCCGCAACGCAATCGGCGGCCGAAGAGGTATTGGCCGAGCGGTTGGCGGGCTGGCAGGAGCAGTACCCCGACGTGAGGGTGACCCGTGCCGTCGTGCAGGCGCAGCCGGCGCGCCAGCTCGTCGCGCAGTCCGCGGGGGCGCAGCTGGTGGTGGTCGGCAGCCGGGGCCGCGGCGGTTTCGCCGGAATGCTGGTGGGATCCGTCGGGGAAGCCGTCGCCCAGATGGCGCGGGCGCCGGTGATCGTGGCGCGGGACGCCCTGGCTTAGTTGCCGGGACCGTGGTTCCCCACGAGGTGCGCGTTCTCGGCGCGGAACCGCAGCCGCCCTTCCACCACCGAGCGCGCGACGTCGGTGAGCGGCTTGTAGTGCTGGTAGGCATACGCGCGCATCCGCACCAACGCCTGCAGCGGTGAAACGGCGAGTTGTTCGGAAAGCAGTCCGGCGGCTTGGTGAATCTCGGCGTGCCAGAGAACCGGACCGGGGCCGTTGGCGTGCTGCGCTTCCGGTGGCGGAATGCCACATTCGGCGTCGACCACCAGCAGCAGCGCGGTGTCGGCATAGATCAACGCGTCCATCAACCGGCCCTGGTCGAGGTGGCCCGTGGTGTCGCCGAAGAGGTCGAGCACCCCAACCTCGATGGCGCCCAACGCCAGCGGAAGGCTGTACATCGCCCGTATCCCGAGCCGACCCGCTTCCGCCGCGAAGGTCGGCCAGCGGCGGCTGCTATGCGGCGCGGCCAGATCGCTTACGAGGATCGGCCTGCCGCGCGCCAGCGCATCGATCCCCGGCCCCTGTCCCAGGGTCACCTGCAACTCTTCGGCCTCGCCGGCTCGCGAATCCGTGACATACGCGGGCTTTAACGTCCAGTTGTCGCTCGTCAGAATCAGACCGGCGGCGCTGGCACCGACCGCCTCTACGCAAGCCAGACACGCGTGTCCGGAAGACATCGGGGATCCGTCGCGCGCGGCGAGCGACGCGATCGATGCCCAAACCCGGGAAGTACGGTCACCGTTCAAGCCCCAGATCATTCCCGTCGCGATCACCGGCCGATAAGAGCCAAACGTCACTTCTTGGGCGCCGGCGCTAGCGGACCACGAGCACCGAGCTTTCGGGATGGTGGAAAAGCGGGTGCCCGTGCGGCCCGACCAGCCGCGCCAACTGGCCGGCCTCGGCGCCGCTGATGACCGCGAGCAGGACTCGCTCGTCGTGGGAGGCCAGGAAACCGGCGATGGCTTCCCTGGTGGTGATCGGGTAGACGCGCACCTCGGGGTGACGCTGGCGCCAGTCCTGCACCCGGTGTTGGAACCGGCAGTCGGCGTGGTCGGTGAGGTCCTCCGGTCGTCCACCCAGGACGAGCATGGGCGCCCGACGCAATTTCGCCTCTCCCACGGCGTGTTTCACGACGACATCGTTGTCGGGCGCGTCGGTCATCCGGACCACGATCCAGTTGATGTCCGGCGGTGGCTGGTCGACATCCGTACGCAGGATCGCAACCGGGCAGTGCGCCTTCTCGGCAAGTTCGGTTGCCGTCGAACCCAGGATGGAGCGGGCGTAGCGCCCGATTCCAGTGGACCCGACGCAGATCATCTCGGCATCGGAGGACGCCTCGACCAGCAGCGCGCCGGCCGACCCGCGACCGATTTCGGTTTCGACGGCGACGGGTTTTCCGCTGGCCTCGATCGCCGATCGGGCCGCCCGAAGCGACTTCTCGGCATGGGTGAGGTCACGGGCGTAGTCGCCCGGGGATAGATGCGTCGGCTTCATGACCGCGACGAGGCGCAGCGGCACGTGGCGGCTGATGGCCTCGTCGACGCCCCACAGCGCGGCCGCGATCGCCGCCGGCGAGCCGTCGATCCCCACGATGATCGGTTTCACAATGCTCCCAACACCTTTCGGCCGCTAGACGGGAGACGTCACGGCCGGCCCACGGTGGGCGAGCCGGTAGACGTCCATCAGCCGGGTGAGGTCGCTCGGCGTGACGATGCCGACCACCTCGCCGCCGTCGAGCACCAGGGCGCGGCTGCGAGGACCGGTCGGCGCCATCCGCTCGAGCAGCGCGGTCAGCGGCTCCCGCGGCCCGGCGGTGGGCACCGCGTCCAGCGGCAGCGCGATGTCGGCCACCCGGGTGCTGCCCCGCGCGTCCGGCGCGACGTCGCGCAGCTGGGTCAGCGTTACCAGTCCCACGATCGATCCGTCCGGATCGGCGACGGGGTACGCCGAATGACGGTCGCCCAGGACGTAGCGCTGGATGAAATCCTCGACCGTGAGCCAGGCGGGCGCGGTGTGCGGGTGCGCGGTCATCGCGTCGGAGACGCTCACCCCGGCGAAGAGCTGCCGCGTCGTAATCCGGGCCTCTTCCTCGCGACTCGCGGCGAAGATGAACCAGCCGATGAAGGCCAGCCAGACGCCGCCGACCACGCCCCCCGCGACGAATTCGGCCAGGCCCAAACCGATCAGGACGAACGCGACCGCCCGTCCCGCATGCGCCGCGCCGATGCCGGCGCGCACGATGTCGCCATGGCGCCGCCACAGGTAGGCGCGCAGCACGCGGCCGCCGTCGAGCGGTGCGCCGGGCAACAGGTTGAACAGGCCCAGCAGCAGGTTGATGCCGGCCAGCCACGAGGCGACGCCGACGACGACGGGCGCGGCATGCAGGGCGCGCAGCGCCGCGACCAGCCCGCCGAATGCCGCCGCCAAGGCCAGGCTGGTGGTCGGGCCCGCGATCGCGATCCGGAAGGCCGCCTTGGGCGTCTTCGCCTCACCGCCGAGGTTGGTCACCCCGCCGAACAGCCACAGCGTGACGCTCTCCACGGCCACCCCGGCCCGGCGGGCGACCACGGCATGCGCGAGCTCGTGGGCCAACAGCGATGCCAGCAGCACCAGCGCGCCGCACGCTCCGGCGAGCCAATAGACCGGGGCCGAATACCCCTTGGCGGTGCCGGGCAGCGTGCTCGCCAGGCTCCAGGTGAACAGCCACAGGATGACCAGCACGCTCCAGTTCACGTTCACCGGAAACCCGGCGACCCTGCCCAGCGGGATCGCGTCGCGCATCTACACCCTCCAAAGTCGCGGGCGGACAGATTGTTTCAGCGCCCGGCTCCTGCCGGCGCCGTCATGAGCGGCCGTTCGACCCGGTGCTTGATGCGGAGCAACAAACCCCGGGTGCCCAGCGCGAGCACCGGTCTGGCCAATTCCATGGCGAACACTTCGCCGGGATGGCGCAGGGCCAGCCGGGCGCGGGTCAGCAGCCGCACCCGGTCTTCCCAGTGCGGCTGGATGTGGAAGGACCACACCGCATTCCAGCGCAGGTCTTCCCGCGTGGCATTGAGCACGATGTACCTCTCGGGCACGATCTCGGCGACGGTGAACGTCACCCCGTCGGGCAGCCCCGGCCAGCCGTCGGGGGCCAGGCGCAAGACGTCCCCTGCCGCAAGGTGTTTCGCCGACGGCGCCGAATCGGGCTCGCGCCGGCCATCGGCCAGCCGCATTAGCGCGGGCCACACCGCCGCCACCGGCGCGTCGATGTACACCGCCTCGGTGGTCTGGATCGCCGGGTCGGCCACCAACGCGTCACCGGGCAGCAGCATCCGGCACTCCGCCTTGGTGGCGCCCCAATCGCGGTAATAGCGTCGCGCGCCGTACAGCATCGCGAGCAGCGCCGCCGTCTCAGTGATCCGCCTGGTCGCGTTGCCCATGGCGCCAGTGTGGGCGGGCGGTCGAACCGCCCGCCAGGGTCGATGGTCCCCGCGGCAGTGCCGATGTGCCCTCGTCGCCGGCTCGGGACTTTGGGCCCTATCCGGTATCGGCGCGTGACGAAATAATGACTTCGTCTGACGTAACTTGGCTGCGGCGGTTGCGGCTGAACAAAGGAGACTGACGGTTATGGGTGGTAGCCCGCCGTTGTTATTGTCCGATTCCGACGTTGACGCCCTCGCGGGTGAATTCTTGCGCTCGCGCTACCTGGGTCCCATCTATGCCGACTGGTCGCCCGACCGGCGCCTGGACACGTTCCTGCGGCGGCGCGGTCTGCCCCGCGTGGCCGACGACGGTGATCTCGCGAAGACCGTGCTGGATCGCATCATGGCCCGCGTGAGCGGCGGGGCGCGCGGCTAGCCGCTGCGCGCACCCACGGCGGCTTCGAGCTCGGCCAGGCACTCCTCGGTGAGCGGGATCAGCTTCTCGATGTCGGGCACCACATCGGCACCGGCGGCGTAACCGAATCCGATGCGGTCGGCGTAAGAACACGTCGTCACATTAAGCGCCATCCCGTCGTAGACGGTGGACACCGGATAGATCTCCTCCAGACGCGCGCCGTTCCAATACATTTCGCTGCGCGGGCCGGGCACGTGCGAGATGGGCAGGTTGTATCCGGTCCGCAGCTTCGGCGTGAACGGCAGCAGCGGGAAAATCACCGTCGCGGCGATGCTTCCCGCGGCGGTCAGCAGCGATGCCGCCGATCCGCGCTTGGCCACCCACTGCTTTCCTTCCGACATCGATCGGTGGATCAGGTCCAGCCGCGCGGCGGGATCGTCCACGTCGGTGCCCAACGGGCACAGCCACAGACCGAACATGTTGCCGTGCTGGTCATTTCCCTCGTCACGCTCGCGAGCGCGCACCGTGATCGGGCACGCCGCCACCAGTGACCGCTCCGGCAGCTCGCCACGCTCGAGCATCCAGCGGCGCACCGCGCCGGCCACCAGCGCGGTCACCACGTCGTTGCCGGTGACCCCGGCTGCCCGCTGCACCGCCTGGATGCGCTCTCTCGGCCAGCTGGCGGCCGCGACGGCACGTTCGTGTCCGAGGTGGCCGTTGAACCGCGTGTAGGGCGCCCCGAAAGGCAGCACGGTCGTGTGGCCGACCAGGCTGTCGAGCACGGTCGACAGCTCGCCCGTGGCGGACCGCCCGATCAGCCCGACGCTGGACGTCGCCGCGCCGAGCAGCGATCGCAGCGGCGCGACGAGACGCCACGCCAGCCCGCCCCGTTCCGACTGCGGCGCCGCGGGACGGCGGTCGGCGTAGAACGGCGGCATCGACCGGCACTGCGGGTCCGGGCTCAGCGCGTCGGCGATCATCCGGAAGCCGGCCACGCCGTCGATGACGGCGTGGTGGACCTTGATGTAGAACGCGAATCGGCCGCCGTCGAGGCCGTCGATCAGATACGACATCCACATCGGTCGGGAGCGGTCGAGGCGCTCCGCGTCCAGTTCGCCGATGAGCCGCCAGAACTCGTCCCGGCCCCCGGACACGGTGTGGCGCCGGCAATGGTGGCTGACGTCGACGTCACGCATGTCCCGCCACACCCACACGCCGCCGGTGTCCACGCCGCTGTGCGGGTACCTGCGCAGCCTCGGGTCGATCGGATGGCCGCCCGCGAGCGCGTCGCGATACAGCTCGTCGACGAAGTCCGGGCCGGCGTCCTCCGGCGGCGACAGGATCAGCGCCGCACCGACATGCATCGGGCTGGCCACCAGCTCCGCGGCCATCATCGCCACGTCAAGCGGATCCATGGGAGCCATCTCGGCCGCCTAGGCGGGGCGGTCGCGCTGGGTCGACGGCGCGTCGAGGAGCCCCGATTGCCGCAGCGCGTCCCACACGAATTTCTGTACCGGCCGCGACCGGAAGAATCCGGTGTGACCGCCTGGGTACCAGACGATTTCGGGTTTACCCCAATGCTCCCAGAGGCGGACCACCTGCTCGCGCGGGTGCACAACCCGGTCGGCGACACCGGCATAGATGAAGCGGCCCGGCATCGGCACCAGCGGTTCGAGCGACAGCGGCGACGTCATCCGGCCGAGGGGTTCGGCCAACTCCATCGTGCGCCGGCGCGGGTCGCCTTTGCTCAGGCCGGAGTGGCGCCCCAGCAGCTGCACCAGGTCGGCCACCGGGACGCCGAGGATGGCGCAGGTGAGGCCCTTTTCGAGGCTGGCGACCAGCGACGCGATGTAGCCGCCGAGCGAAAGGCTGTTCAACCCGATCAGCGAGTCGGGCTCCTGCAACCGGATCCAGGACAACAGCCTGCGGATGTCCCACACGGCGTGACCCGTCGCATGCACGTCGTCAAGGATGTCCTCGCCGGGGAACACCACGCCCTTCGGCAGCCCGCGGGCCCGTGGGCCGTGCATCGGCAGCACCGGCATGACGACGTTGAGACCGAGTTCGTCGTGCAGCTTCCAGGCTCGGAATAACGCGAGATCCAATGGGGCCCGGCCCATCTCGGTTCCGTGCACGCACACCAGCCAGGGTCGCGGTTCGGGATGACGCAGCAACAGCGCGTACTCGCGCCTGTTCGCGGTGTAGCCCATCCACCGTTGGCCGCCCGGCTCGCCGGGCCGAGGCAGGTATCCGCTGTCGAAAGACAGGCGATACAGGGTGCGTTTGCGCCCCTTGACCTGTTGGACGGTGACGTCCGAAAGCGGCGGCGGCGCACCGAAGAATCTCTTCGGGTGATCGAGCCATCCGCGCTCGCCGTAGAAGTTCAGCGCCGCGACCACTTCCCGGCTGATGCGGTCGAACGCCCGGGGTTCGCTCACCGGCCGTCGCGCCTTCAGGCCTAGCAGGACCACCTCGTCGCGAAAAGCCTGCAGCGCCAGCGCCAGGGTGGGGCGCGCGATCGGCAGCCCGCCCTCCTCCTTGTCGAGGTAGTCGCGCCACGATTCGGTGAGGTAGAGGCCGGTGTGCATGAACGGGCGGACGGCGTTGCCCAGCCCGCCGATCAGGGGCGGATTCCAGCGCGGATCACCCGGTCGCTGACCGTCGTCGCCGGCGGCTTCTGACATGGCGGCACGCTAACACCCGCCCGAATCGGCGCGTTAGGGACTTACGGCCCGGTCGCGGTCGCGGAAGTCCCGGGATGACCCGGGTGAGGACTTTAGCCACTCGTCGGGTTGACCCGCCGGCCGTAACGTCAGGGCGTCGGCAGCATGCCGAAGCGCCGAGTTCAAGGAGCTTGAAATGGCAAAGGCATCGGAAAAGAAACCGAAAAAATCCGAGCCCCGCTGGGCGGAATTGTCCGACGAGGTGCTCGAGTCGGTCGAGGCCGGCCGTAAGCAGGCGATCGAGGCCGTCCGCAAGTTCGTCGACGAGGTGGGACCCGTGTTGCCCGAGCAGTCCCGACGCAAAGCAGTCGTCGACGCGGCCCTCAACCTGGCCGACGACTTGGTGGCCGCGCGGATGGAGTTCTTCCGCAGCGTGGTGCGTAGCGCCGGCGAGGCGATGAGCAAATAGCCTTCGCCCGCGGCGATCACGAGGCGGCCGGCGAGCCCGCGACGCGCTCGCGCAGGTGCGCGGCGAAGGCCGCGGCCCGGTCGAGGTCGTGGTCGTTGGGGCGTCCGCGGTTGATGCCGCCGATGAATCCGAACGGCCCCATGGTGTCGAACCCGCGGCAGGAGAACGCATCGAGTACCTCGAAGCCCTTGGCCGCCAACTGGTTTCGAACCGGCTTGTTGTAGTCCAGCAACGGGATCTCGCTCGCGCCGCTGGTGAAGAACGTGAAGGCGCGCGATCCGCGAACGCGCGGCAGTCGGCGGATCAACGCCCGCAGCCTGGCGTCCACGCTCATGTAGTAGATGCCGGACCCGAAGCCGACGAGGTCGTATTCGCAGAGCTTCTCGGGGTCCACCGATTCGGGTTCGACGACCTCGGCGCCAAGGACCTCTGCCATCCGATCGGCAACCCGACGGGTGTTGCCGTGCGACTTCGAAACGCAGACGATAAGCGACTTCATGGCTCAATGCTGCGCGTAGGGCACCGCGGCGGGTAAGGGACTTTCTCCCCTATCCCCCGCCGAAGAGCCGCAGAACAGTGAGGTTTTTAAGCCCGTCACCAATGGATCGAAGACATGACAGCAACACTCGCCGCACTGGAAAAGCCCGACCTCTCCAAGATCGAGAACCGGGCGCCGTCGGTGGCACGGATGTTCGTCGAGCGCGTCGCCGCCACTCCGGACACCGAAGCGTTCCGGTATCCGCAGAACGGCGGCTGGGAGCGTGTGACCTGGCGGCAGGTCGGCGAGCGGGTGCAGCGCATCGCCGCCGGCCTGATCGCCTTGGGCATCCAGCCGGAGGACCGGGTGGCGCTGGCATCGGCGACGCGATACGAGTGGGTGCTCGTCGATTTCGGCGTCTTGTGCGCCGGCGCCGCGACGACGACGGTGTACCCGACGACCATCGCCGCCGACGTCGCCTACATCGTGGCCAACTCGGGAAGCCGGGTGGTGGTCGCCGAAAACCAGGCGCAGGTCGACAAACTCGTCGAGCACCGCGCCGAGCTGCCCGACGTGACCCAGGTGGTGATCGTCGACGGCAACGGCGACGGCGACTGGGTCATCACCCTGGGCGAGCTCGAACAGCGCGGCAAGCAACTTCTCGCCGACTCGCCCCACGCGGTCGAGGAGCGGGTCGCCGCCGTCGGGCCGGACCAGCTGGCCAGCCTCATCTACACCTCCGGAACCACCGGGCGGCCGAAGGGGGTGCGGCTGACCCACGGCGCCTGGACCTACACCGCCGCGGCCATCGACTCGCTGGGCGTGCTCGGCCCCGACGACCTCAACTTCCTGTGGCTGCCCTTGGCGCACTCGTTCGGCAAGGTGATGCTGGCGCTCCCGCTGTTGATCGGCTTCCCGACCGCGATAGACGGGCGCGTCGAGAAGATCGTCGACAACCTGGCGGTGCTGCACCCGACCGTCATGGGCGCCGCGCCGCGGATCTTCGAGAAGGCACACGCCCGCATCGAGCAGATGATCGCCGAGGAGGGCGGCCTGAAGAAGCGGATCTTCGACTGGTCGATCCGGGTGGGCCTGAAGGTGTCCGCGGCCAGGCAGGCCGGCGAAAAGCCTTCGCTGGCGGCGTCGCTCGCCTACCGGGTGGCGGACCGGCTGGTGTTCTCCACGATCCGGGAGCGCTTCGGCGGGCGGGTGCGGTTCTTCGTCTCCGCCGCCGCCGCGCTGGACCGCAACGTCGCGCAGTGGTTCGACGCCGTCGGCATCACCGTGCTCGAGGGCTATGGGCTCACCGAGACCTCCGCCGCGTCATTCATCAACCGCCCCAACGCTTATCGCTTCGGGACGGTCGGCTGGCCGTTCCCCGCCACCGAGGTGAATATCGCCGACGACGGCGAGATCATGCTGCGGGGCCCGGGGGTGATGACGTCGTATCACGATCTGCCCGAGGCCACCGCCGAGGCACTGGACGAAGACGGCTGGTTCCGCACCGGCGACATCGGCGAGATCGACGCCGACGGCTACCTGCGCATCACCGACCGCAAGAAGGACATGTTCAAGACGTCGCAGGGCAAGTACGTGGCGCCGGCGGCCATCGAGGTGCGATTCAAGGGCCTCTGCCCGTACGCGGGTGAGCTGCTGGTCATCGGGGAGGCCAAGCCCTACTGCGTGGCGCTGGTCAGCCTCGACGGCGAGGCGATCACGGACTGGGCCGAAAAGCATGGCATGGCCGGCAAGTCCTTCGCCGAGATCGCCCGCGACGAGCGCACCCGGGAACTGATCGCCGGATACATCGACCAGCTCAACGCGGAGCTGAATCGCTGGGAGCAGATCAAGAAATTCACGATCCTGGACCGCGAACTGTCCATCGAATCCGGCGACCTGACGCCCAGCATGAAGCTGCGCCGCAAGGTGGTCGTCGGCAAGGCCGCGGACGACATCTCGGCTCTCTACGGATAGCGCCGCGCTGCCCTTCTCCGGTCGCGCGTCAGCGGTGTAGACCCGTGACGCGTTCGTGGGTGCTGGCCTGGATATCGGTTGAGGTCAAGGCCAACAGCTGATTCGACAGATCGGACAGCGCGCGGGCGATCGCCAGTTCGTCGCCGATCTGGGCGACCGGCCGGTCGGCGGGATCCAGCCGCGCCAGACCCACGCCGACGAACTTCCTGCCCGCCCAGGCCAGCCGCGCCTTGGCGCGAGTGCGCTCTTCGTGCTCCTCGACCACCAGGTCGATTTGGCAGGTCTTGGTGCCGTCAGCGTTGCCGGTCATCGCCAGTCTCCTTGTCTTGCCGGGTATTAGCCCACCTCGATGCGACCACCGGCGGATGCCGCGAAGTAGGGGCGAAAGTCACCACTGCGCGCATTCGCGGTCAGGCGAACACCTCTCGGAGGGTGGCGGTCTGCAGGTTGCGGCTGTGGATGAGGTCCAGCAGTTGGCCGTAGCAGTGCGTGATGGTGGGCAGGTTGGCGTGCATCAGCACGATCTGCCCCGGCTGGAACGACTTCGTCGCGCGCGCCACCAGGCTGGCCTCGTTCTCCGGCGCGGAGTCGCCGACGTCGCCGCTCCACAGGGTGATCGAGGTGTAGCCCTGGTCGGCGGCCACCCGGTCGACGTCGGCGTTGTGCGCCCCGAAAGGCGGCCGGAAAAACGGTGTGCCGTCCGTACCGTAGGTGTTCCGAAGGAAGTCGGCGTTGCGCCTGATCTGGTCGTCGACGGCGGTGAGCGCCATGCGATTGAGGTTGGGGTGCGACCACGTGTGGTTGGCCATTTGAACCTGACCGGAATCCAGCAGGGGCCGAAGCGCCGCGGCATTGTCCGACCAGGACGGATTGGCCCCGTTGACGAAAAAGGTGAGTCGGGTTCCGCTGTCCCGGGCGAATTGCGCGAACGCGGCCACCACCGGGCTGCTGGCACCGTCGTCGACGGTGAGCACGATGCGGGTGTCCTCGCCGGGCGCCCGGGTGAGCACCCCCGCGGCGGCCACCGGAGGGCGCGTCATGGCGGCCAGCACGCCTCCGGCGATGGCGCACAGCAGCGCACGCCGATCGATGTAGGGCATGCAGCCAGTGGTACCCCGCGGGGATCGGCGCAATCACGGCACGGGCGTGAAACAGTTTTCGACGGGCTGCCGACCATTCAGCAAATTGGTCGATAAAAAAACCGTCGATATTAATCGACAATATTGTTGGTTGTAATCAACAATTCGTTGACTTATATCGACGCGGCCATAAAGTAACTTTCGTGGACGACCTCGCGCAGGCCGAGTAGATGCACGCCTCCCGCGGCCGCCGTCCGTCGCATCATTCGGGCGACGACCGCGAGCAAGCCATCCTGGCCACCGCGGAGCGCCTCCTGCAGGAGCGGCCGCTGGCCGACTTCTCGGTCGATGATCTGGCGAAGGGCGCGGGCATTTCCCGTCCCACTTTCTACTTTTATTTCCAGTCGAAGAACGCCGTGTTGCTGTCGCTGTTGGACCAGATGAACGGTAAGGCGCACGCGGCGCTTACGGCGTTGGGCGGCAAGCTGTTCGGCGATCCCGCGGCGCTGTGGCGGGCGCGCATCGAGGCGTTCTTCGAGGTGTCGGGCTCGCATCGGGCGGTCGCCGTGGCGGGCGCCGCGGCGAAGGCCACCAACCCCGAGGTCCGGCAGCTGTGGTCGACGCTCATGCAGAAGTGGATCTCGCACACCACGGCGGCGATCAAGGCCGAGCGTCGGCGCGGCGCCGCCCCCGATACTTACCCGGCCGAGGATCTGGCCGTCGCGCTGAACATGTTGAGCGAGCGGGTGATGGCCGCGACGTTCACCGCCGAGGAGCCGGCGATACCCGAGGACCGCGTGATCGACATGCTGGTGCACATCTGGATGGCCAGCATCTACAAGGCCGACGCCGAGGCGTTGGCCTCTAGCGGTTTTTGAGGATCCGCGCGGCGCGGTCCAGGCTCTGGTCGATCAGGCGGTCGGGGGCACCGAAGTAGGTTGCCGACGGGGCCTTGCCCGCCAGCTCCGCGATCGTGCGCTGCTCGCCGTAAACGTCTGCCAGGCGCAGGTTTTCGGCCATCCGTGCGGAATGCACCTGAAGCCCGGCCAGCAGTTCGCCGCACTGCGAACCCGCGACCACGGTCCGTCGGGTCAGCGTGCGCAGGGTGTCCCATTCGGCGTGCCAGGGGCCGTCGGGCCGTTCGTCGTTGGCCAGCGCGGCGGCGGTGTGCAGCGTCGAGGCCAACTGCGGCGCCGTGACGGCGGCCCGCCGGATCAGGATGGACAGCACCGGGTTGCGCTTGTGCGGCATCGACGACGACCCGCCGCGGTTTTCGCCCGCCGGCTCGCCGAGTTCGCCGATCTCCGGGCGGGCCAGGGTGACGACGTCCGAGGCGATGCGGCCCCAGGCGTCGGTGCATCCGACGAAGGCGTCCCCCGCCGCGGTGACCGGCGTTCGCGTCGTGTGCCATGGTGACCGGTCGCTCAGCCCCAAAGACGTTGCAACGCTTTGCGCCAGGCGATCGGAGACCGCCGACGGGTCCGCAGCGCCCCCGATCAGCGTGGCCAGTTCCGTGGTCGCGGCCCGCGTTCCGGCGGCGCCGCCGACCTGAATGGGGGTGATCAGCCCGGCGATCCGCTCGTGGGCGTCGACGACCCCGTCCAGCCAGCGCGCCGCCTTGGCGCCGAACGTGGTGGGCGCCGCGTGCTGGGTGAGGGTGCGGGCCACCATGGGCGTGCCCCGGTGCGCCGCGGCGAGGTCCGACAGCGTCGAAACCTGCTGCGTGAGTTCGGATGTCAGGGTGTCGGCGGCGGCGCGCACGCCCAGCATCAGGGCGGTGTCGAGAACGTCCTGGCTGGTGAGGCCGCGGTGGATCCACGGCGCGATGGCCGGGGCGGCCCGCCCGCGCAGCAGGTCGACCAGGCCGATGACCGGGTTGCCGCCGCCCTCGGCTCCGGCCGCGAGCGACTCGCCGTCGCCGTCCCGCAGCAGGGCCGCCAGGTCGGCTCCGGCGCATTCGCCGGGCACCAGGCCGGCGGCGGTCAGCGCTCCCAGCCAGGCGGATTCCACCGTGACCATCGCCTCCAGCAGCGCGGCGTCCGTCATGTGCGTCCCCGCCCGCTGGTCGCCGGGCCACAGCAGGTTGGTCATCGCCGGTACTCCAGGAACACGGTCTCGTCAGGACCCTGCAGGTGGATGTCGAAACGGTATCCCGCGCAGCCGGTTTCGGGGACACATACCAGGCCCGCCACCGCCGCATTGCCGCGCGGCAGGTAGGCGCGGGTGAACAGTCGATCCAGCAGGCCCCGCGCGAAGACGGCGAGCGCGAAGAACGGAGCCCGCCCGGGTGCGGCCGGGCCGGGTGTCACGGTGGTGAACGAGTAACGGCCCGCGGCGTCGGTCGCGCACCGTCCCCATCCGGTGAACGATGTTTCGTCGCGCCGCAGGGAACCGGCCAGCCGCGGGATGCGGCCGGCGCCGTCGGCCTGCCACAGTTCGACCAGCGCGTCCGGCACCGCTTGCCCGGCGCCGTCGTAGACTGTGCCGTGCAACCGGACCGCCTGCGGATGTCCGTCGCCGACCAGCTGGCTGTCACCGGGATACGGCAAGCCCAGCCCAAGGAAGGGCCCGACGGTTTGCCCTGGGGTGCAGGCGAATTCAGCCATCGCCGGTCCAAGTCCGGCGGGCGCCGCAGAGCACGATGTCCCAGCGGTAGCCGGTGGCGTACTCGGGCTGAGTGAGGTCGTGGTCGTAGCGGGCGATCAGCCGCGCCCGGGCGGCGGGATCGGGGATCGACTGGAAGATCGGGTCCAGGTCGAACAGCGGATCGCCCGGGAAGTACATCTGGGTGACCAGGCGTTGCGTGAAAGCCGTTCCGAATACCGAGAAGTGGATGTGCGCCGGGCGCCAGGCGTTGCGGTGGTTGCGCCACGGGTAGGGGCCGGGCTTGATGGTCAGGAAGCGGTACGACCCGTCGGGTCCGGTGAGGCAACGGCCGGCGCCGACGAAGTTCGGATCCAGCGGGGCCGGGTGCTGGTCGACCGGGTGGCAGTAGCGGCCCGCGGCGTTGGCTTGCCAGATCTCGATCAGCTGGCCCGCCACCGGGCGGCCGGCGTCGTCGAGCACCCGCCCCGCCACGACGATCCGCTCCCCGATCGGCTCACCGGAATGGCCGGCCGTCAGGTCGGCGTCACGAGGGTCAACGTCGCGGCCGCCGAAGCACGGCGCGTGGCGCTCCAGCTCCTCGGGGTCGACGGTCAGCGCGGGGCGCTTCGGATGGCGCAGGGCGGTGCTGCGATAGGGCGGATAGTCGAGCCGCGGCCGGGTCGGATCCCCGAGCCCGCCGGTGCGCGCGATCGCGGCCATCTCCGCCGTGATGTCGTCCTGGGACGCGACATCCTCGGCGCTCATGAGCCGTGAGGCTACTCCCGATCCTGCGCCTAGAGGGCGCGAACCAGCGCCGCGCGGCCCTTGGTGCGCAGCCGGTGCAGCGCAGAGCCTCGGTACTGCTCCATCTTCTCGGCCATCTGGTTGCCCAGCTCCTCGAGTTCGGCGTCGGTGATCTTCACCTCGGGCGGGGCGGGAATCAGGTCGCGCTCCTCCTCGTCGGCGTGCGCTTCCAGCACCGTCTTGAAGGAGTTCCACTCGTCTTCGTAGCCGGGCGCGCTCTGCGGCGTCTTGAGCAGCACGGAAAGCTGGTCGACCACCTGTCGGTGCTCGGCGTGCGCGACCGCGATCAGCTTGCTGGCATCCTTGAGCGCCGGGTAGTACAGGTCGTCCTCGATGCGGAAGTGAATATCGAGCTCGATCAGCATCTCGTCGAAAAGATCATGGCGCTCTTCGCTATTCACCGGCGCCTCGCTGACCTTGCGGCCGAGGCCCTTGATCACGACGTGGTGCTCCTTCAAAACGTCGTACGCGTTCACTTCGCTACCTCCTCGGCACGCACCTCAACCATTCCGTCGGCCAACCTGGCCTCGTAACACGGCAGCGGCGCCGCCGCCGGGCCGCGCAACACCTCGCCGGATTCGGCCGCGAACCACGAACCGTGCCAGGGGCAGACCACCCGCCCGCGATCGACCCAGCCATCGGCCATCGGCGCGGCCAGGTGCGGGCAGAACTCCCCGAACGCCGACACCTCGCCCGGCTTCGTTTGGCACACAACCAATCCCACGCCGTCGACCTCGACGCGCACCGGCTTCCCGTTTAGCGAGCTCACCGGCAGCACCGGCGTCCACTCCGTCGCGCGCAACCGCTCCCCCGACCGGTCGATGCCGATGCCGGACTCGAACACCAGCGACCCGCCGAGGTAGCTGCCGCCGAGGGTGATCGCGTAGCCGAGGGCGGTCAGCGCGATGCCGCGGCCATGGCGCCCACGGCGGCGGTCCCACCACGATTGGGCGTAAAGCGCTGTGGCGGCGAGGTTCACCAAACCGTGCACCAGCCCGACCCGGCGGTCCTCCTCGTGGGTGTGCTGCCAGTCGGTCGTGCCGGTGATCGCCGACCCGATGCTCGCCAGGATTCCCACCCCCAGCGCGCGGGAGGCGAACCGGGATGCGTCGCGAACCTCGCTGGGCCGCTGGCCGGGCAGCAGGCTCAGCGCGTCCAGCGCCACGGTGGTGCCGAGCGCCCCGCTCGTCAGCGACGCCAGCGGCGGATGAACGGGGTGCCCGAGCCAGACGCCGTGCAGCGCGTTGGTGACGTTGTCGCGTGCCCCGCCCAGCGCGTTGTAGCCGAAGCTGAGGAGGTGCTCGAACCGGTAGCTCGGCCGATCCAGCCACTCCTGACGTCCGATAGCTGACAGCACTCGCGGTCCGAGTTCCCGCCGCCGGCCGCCGGCCCCCCGGGACCGTTCAACCATGACACCGCCCTTCCTCAGGTGAAAAATCGCACGGCGATAACGGCCGCAAAATCGGCGATTACCGCAGCATTACTTCGCGCTCACACCATCGGTAAGCTCACGGTGACCACGGTAACCGCGCCGCCGTGGTCCGCGGTTGTCCAACACCTGTGAGTTAGCCAAAAGGATGCTCCGAGGTCCCTGGCCGTGGGGATTGACCAGCACTTGGGAGTGGGGGATTCTATTTAGCAGAAATGATTTCTGAATAACAGAGGATCGCGTGACCGACCTTCAGTGCGTTTTCGACAATGTCCGACGGGGAATGATCCCCGCCCACGTCTACAACGACGCCGAGCTGTTCGCGTTGGAAAAGGAACGCCTCTTCGGCCGGGCGTGGACGTTCGTGGGCCACGAATCGGAAGTCCCGCACGACGGCGACTACGTGGTGCGCCGGGTTCTCGACGACTCGTTCATCATCGCCAATTCGGCCGGCAGCATCCGCGCGATGTTCAACATGTGCCGGCACCGCGGGATGCAGGTGTGCCGCGCGGAGCTGGGCAACGCCTCCAACTTCCGCTGCCCGTACCACGGCTGGTCGTATCGCAACGACGGCCGGCTGATCGGGCTGCCGTTCCACCGCGAGGCCTACGGCGGCGACGACGGGCTCGCGCGGGACGGCCAAAGCCTGCTCCCCGCACCGAATTTCGCGAGCTACAACGGGTTGATGTTCATCAGCATGGACCCGGCGGCCGAACCGCTGGAGGATTTCCTCGGCGACTTCCGGTTCTACCTGGACTTCTACACCAAGCAGAGCCCGGCCGGCCTTGAGGTGCGGGGGCCGCAGCGCTGGCGCATCAAGGCGAACTGGAAGATCGGCGCCGAGAACTTCGCCGGCGACATGTACCACACGCCGCACACGCACGCGTCGATCGTCGACATCGGCCTGTTCCGCGAGCCAAAAGCGCAGAAGCGCAAGGACGGAGCGACGTATTGGGCGCACCGCGGCGGCGGGACCACCTACAAGCTCCCGCCGGGTGACTTCGGCGCACGGATGCGCTACGTCGGCTACCCGGACGAGATGATCGGCCGCATCAAGCGGGCCTGGACGCCGCGGCAGCAGCAGGTGGTCGGCGAGGACGGCTTCATGATCTCGGCGGCGACCTGCTTTCCCAACCTCAGCTTCGTGCACAACTGGCCGAAAGTGCGCTCTGGTCCGGAGGACCAGAAAGAAGAAGTCTTGCCCTTCATCTCGATCCGGCTGTGGCAGCCGATCAGCGAGAACGAAACCGAGGTGTGTTCCTGGTTCGCGGTGGACTCCGCCGCACCCGAACAGTTCAAGAAGGACTCCTACAAGGCCTATTTGATGTGCTTCGGGTCGACGGGCATGTTCGAGCAGGACGACGTGGAGAACTGGGTGTCGCTGACCACCACCGCGGGCGGCTCGATGGCGCGGCGGCTGCTGCTGAACAGCCGGATGGGACTGCTCGGCGACGACAGTCCCGTCGTTGCGGCCCTGCCCGCCGACGCCTTCCACGGGCCCGGGCGCGCTCAGGTCGGCTACAACGAGCACAACCAGCGCGAATTGCTCAAGCTGTGGGCGGATTACCTGCAATGAGAAAGCCGTTACCCTGCCTGCCTTTTAGCGACCTTCGGCACCACCAGGCGCATCAGTTCCTGGTCGACGAGGCCTACCTGCTGGACGCCCAGCGCTACGACGCGTGGCTGGACACGCTGACCGACGACGTCCGCTACGTCATGCCGGTCCGGGTGACGACGGCGCGCGGCGCCGGGTTCAACACCTCACCTTTTCCCAAACCCGGCATGGCGCACTTCGACGAGGACAAGTACTCCCTGAGCCAGCGGGCGGCTCGCTTCGCCACCGAGCACGCCTGGACCGAGGACCCGCCGTCGCGGTTGCGTCACTTCATCACCAACGTGCGCACGTATGCCGACGACGACACACACCTCGTCGTCGAGTCGGCCGAGCTGCTCTTCCGCAGCCGGGGCGACGTCAACGAGAGCGCGCTGGTGTCGTGCGGGCGCGAGGACCTGCTGCGTTGGTGCGGCGATCGCTGGAAGCTGGCCCGCCGCACCATCTTTGTCGACGAGTCGGTGTTGCGGATGCAGAACCTGGCGGTGTTCCTGTGAGCGAAGCCATCACAATAGCCAACGAGTTCACCGAGGTGGTGATCCAGCGGATCGACACCCGCAACGGGTCGCGGTTGCTGATCAGCGCGCCCAAGACCGGACGCTCGATCTCCCTCGACGCGCTCGAGATCGAGGCGCTGACCCGGCAGAACACCCGTACGCTGACGGCCATGGTCGGCAATCCCGATGGCCCGCTGCTGCCCGACGAACCGGACCAGCCGTGACGGACTGGCTCGAGGGCAAGCGGGCGCTGGTGGTGGGCGCCGGCTCGGGGATCGGCAGGGCCGTGGTCGACGCGTTTCGCGCCGAGGGCGCCAAAGTCGTGGTGCTGGAACGGGATTCCGACAAGTGCGAGCGGTTGCGGCGGGAGTCGCCCGACGTGCCGGTGGTGGAGGGCGATGCCGTCACCCGCGAGGCCAACGAGCGCGCCGTCGCCGCGGCGGCGGACGAATTCGGCGGGCTGGACACGCTGGTCAACTGCGTCGGAATCTTCGATTTCTACCGGAGCATCGGCGACATCGACGCGGGTGATCTGTCGGGCGCGTTCGACGAGATGTTTCGCACCAACGTGTTGAGCCACCTGCAGTCGGTCAAGGCGGCGCTGCCCGCGCTACGGGCCGCGAGCGGGTCGTCGATCGTGTTGACCGAATCGACGTCCGCCTACTATCCCGGGCGGGGCGGCGCGCTGTACGTGTCGTCGAAGTTCGCCGTTCGCGGGCTGGTGGCCACGCTGGCTCACGAACTGGCACCGCAGATTCGGGTCAACGGGGTGGCGCCGGGTGGCACGCTGAACACCGACCTGCGCGGCCTCGCCAGCCTGGGGCTCGACGGCGTGCGGCTCGACGACAACCCCGACCGGGCGCGCGATGTGGCGGCGCGCAGCCCGCTCGGCGTCGCGCTCACAGGCGGGGACCACGCCTGGAGCTTCGTGTTCCTGGCGTCGGACCGCTCCCGCGGCGTCACCGGCGAAACCGTCCATCCCGACGGCGGATTCGGTTTGGGCGCACCGCGATGACGCGCCTTGACGAGCAGCGCGAGCTAGTGGCGCAGGGCTGCCGCGTCGCGGCGGCGCGCGGCTTGGTCGACGGCATCCTCGGACACCTGAGCCTGCGCGTCGACGACGAACGCCTGCTCGTGCGCTGCCGCAGCGACACCGACACCGGGGTGGCGTTCACCCGCCCCAGCGACATCCGGCTCGTCAAATTCGACGGAACCGCAGGCGCCGCAGGCGAACTCGACGGCTACCGGGTGCCCAACGAGCTGCCCATCCATGTCGAAACCATGCGCGCCGATCCCGGGCACCGGGCCGTCGCGCACCTGCACCCGCCCGCCGTCGTCGCCGCCGACCTCGCCGATATCGCGCTGAGGCCGGTCTACGGCGCGTTCGACATCCCCGGCGCGTGGCTGGCACGCGGCGGCGTGCCGGTCTACGAGCGCGCGGTGCTGATCCGAAACTCCAAGCTGAGCAAGGAAATGGTCGAGGCGATGCGCGGTCGGCCGGTGGTGATCCTGCGCGGCCACGGGATCACGAGCGCCGCCAACACAATTCAACAGGCGGTGCTGCAGGCGATCAGCCTCGACTCCCTGGCGCGGATGGCGTTGCGAGTGCGCGCGGCCGGTGGCACGTTGCGCGACATCGACGACACCGACTGGGACGACCTCCCGGACCTGGGCCCGGGCTTGCACACCGACGCGGCCTGGCGACACGAGATCGCGCGGTTGGGCGAAGTCACAGGTTGATATCGGGCGCGCGCCCTGCCCGGATCGCGGCGGCGGCGGGCTTAACCTGGCCGACGTGAGCGAACTGGACCGGAGGCGCTTCCTGGTCGCGGTGGCCGCGACGGTGGCGGTCACCGGGATCTCGTGGTGCTCGGACGCCGGGCCCAAGGAGACGGTGGCACGCGCCGAGGTCCCCGGGCCCGCGCCGACCCCCGCCGCCCCGGCCCTGCCGCCGCTGCTGTCGCCCCCCGACCGGGCAGCGCGAGTCGCGCTGCCCGGCGGCGCGGTGCTGACCAAGCTTCCCGGCGACGGTGACCTGCTGGCCTGGACGGTCGACGACGGCGTCGACACCGATGTGGTCCGGCTCTATACCGAATTCGCCAGGGACACCGGCGTGCGGCTCACCTATTTCGTCACCGGCTCCTATCGGTCGTGGTCCGACAACGCCGCAGTGCTTCGCCCGCTCGTCGAATCCGGGCAGATCCAGCTGGCCAACCACACCTGGTCGCATCCGGACCTGACGAAACTCACGCCGAACCAGGTGGCCGACGAGCTCGGTCGCACCGATCAGTTCCTGCGCAGCACGTACGGCGTGGATGCCACCCCGTACTTCCGGCCGCCCTACGGTCACCACAACGCCGTGGTGGACGCGGTGGCCGCCGATCTGGGCTACCAGGTGCCCACGCTGTGGTCCGGGGACCTGCGGGATTCGGCGCTGCTGTCCGAAGACCAGATCGTGAAGTTGGCCGACCTGTCCTTCACCCGGCAGAACATCGTGATCGGTCACCTCAACCACGCGCCGATCACCCACGTTTACAAGCAGCTGGTGGACATCATCCGGGCCCGCAGGCTGCGCACCGTGACGCTCAACGACGTCTTCCTGAAGCCCGAAATCCCGCACCGCACAGCGCATTTCACCGGCTAAATCAGCCTCAGCCGATCTGATCGCCAATCTCCTTGGCCGCCTTGACAAGCGCGGCCACCACCGATGGGTAGCGGTCGCCGTCGAGCCGGTCCTGCGGCGCTGCGGCGTTGAGCGCGAGCCGCACGCCCGGCGCCCGCGTCGGGATCGGCACCGCGACCGAGGCGACACCGTCCTCGCTCTCCTCGCGGTTGATGGCGTAGCCCCGCTCGCGGATCCGCGACAGCTCGGCCTCCAGCTCGGTGCGGCTGCCGATCGAATGCGAGGTGACCCGTTCCAGCTCTTCATTCGGAAATAATTGGCGCAGTTCGTGTTCGGGCAGCTGGGCGAGCATCACCTTGCCGGTCGAGGTGCAGTGTGCCGGCATGGTGCGCCCCAGCCGGGACGCCACCCGGACCGCCGCCGGACCCTCGATCGCGGCAACGAAGTGGACGTCGGCGCCGTCAAGCATCCCGACGTGAATCGATTCGCGCAGTTGCTCGCTCAGCGCACGCATGATGGGCGCGGCGGACCGCTGGATGTCGAGCCGGCCGAAGACCGCGAACGCGACGCCGGTGAGCGAGGGACCCGGCAGGTACGCCTTGGACACCGGGTCTTGGCGCACGAAGCCGCGGTAGGCCAGCATCGCCAGCAGCCGGTGCGCGGTCGACGGCGCGACACCCAGGTATCGGGTGGCCTCGCTCAGCCGGATCTCGGGCCGCTCCCCCAGCAACAGCAGCAGCTTCAGCGCGTTGTCGACCGACTCGATCGGGTACTGCGGCGCAAGCGGTTCGGCGGACGGCTCGCTTCCCGTCCGTTGCCTGCTGCTCATGGCAGTGACGGTACTCGGGACGCGATTCAGATCAGGGTCAGGAATGCCGCGCCCAGCAGGCCGGCCGCGATCATTACGACCGCCGCCGTCGCGACGGCCCGCCAGCCGAAGCTGCGGGCAACCATCACCGCACCCGGGACGCTGACGGCCGGAAGGGTGATCAACAGCGCGCCGAGGGTTCCCGACGAGACGCCGAACAGCGCCAGGCCCTGCAGGATCGGGATCTCGCCCGCCGTCGGGATCACGATGAGCGTGCCGACGACCGCCGCCAGCACCACGACCAGCAGGCCGCCCTGCTGCAGGCGGCTCAGGGACAGCAGCCAGCCGCGGAACGCACCCAGTGCAAGCACCAGGACCGCGTACTCGGGCAGCAGGACCAGGCACAAGCGCAGCAGGGCTCCCGCGAAGCTTCGGGCGGGCGCCCAAGGCTGCGGCGCGGGCGTCTCGGGCGGTGAAACCCGACGCGACCGCGTCATCAGGCCGACGACAGTCGCGACGCCGACCACCGCGGCAATCCCGACCACCAGCCTGGTCAGCGCCCACTGCCACGGCGCGACGAACACCAGGAAGGCCAGCACCGCCGGATTCAGCACGGGGTTTCCCAACCAATACGCGATCGCGGCGACCGGGCTGACCCCGTTGCGCCGCAAGGTGACGGCGACCGGGGCGGCGCAGCACGTGCACATCATCGACGGCATGCCGGCAAGGCCGCCGGCCACCGCGCTGGAGACCAGGCGGCGCCGGTTCAGCACGCGGGGCAACCAGGAGCGCGGTATGAACGCCTGAACTGACGCGCTGATCAGCAGCGCCACCACCAGCGCCTGCCAAATGGACAGGACGTAGGCGTGGAAGAACGTCGTGGCGGCATGCCAGGTCGGGGCGTCGCCACTGTGCACGCCGCCCACGGTGAGGATGTTCGATCCCGGCCAGTGATGGGTTCGCTGGGCCCTCAGCGCTTTCGTCGCATACGGCGTCCACTTGGCCCACAGCAGCCCCGTCACGAACACCGCTGCCGTGGCGACGGCGCCTATCGCCACACCCGCGCGGCCAGGCGAGCGAATTGCATTGACACTCAATGGCAGCGCCACGCGCATGACGCTAACGGACAACCTCTGGAAGCGCCCACCGGGGCCGACGGGCCCGAGGGATCGCCCGCGCCACGCCACGCGATGGCCGCCGAAAACGGACTTACCGGTTAGTCTCGGCATCGTGTACGGGGCTACCGAGACCGGATACAGCCGATACGTCGCCATCGGGGACAGCCAGACCGAGGGCCTGTGGGACGGTAACGACACCGTCGGCTTCCTCGGGTTCGCCGACCGGCTCGCCGCAATGATCGATTCGCACTACCCCGGCCTGCACTACGCCAACCTGGCGATTCGCGGCAAGCTGGTGGCCGACGTGCTGCACGAGCAGCTCCCGCCGGCGCTCGCCATGCGGCCGGACCTGATCACCGTGTGCGTCGGGATGAACGACGTCATCCAGCCGGGAAACTCGTTCGGCCGGGCGCTGGCCAACCTCGATCACATGCACGCCGCGCTCGCCGAATCCGGGGCGACGGTGGTGACCACCACCTTCCCCAACGTCGCGCAGTTCCTCCCGCTCGGCCGGCTCGTCTCCGGGCGGCTCGCCCGCATCAACGACGCGATCCGGGCCGCCGCCGACCAATACGGCTTCCGGCTGGTCGACCTCTACGACGCGCCCTCGATGCGCGACCTGGACACCTGGGACGTCGACCGCGTGCACGCGTCCACCAAGGGCCACATCCTGTTTGCCGCCGCGGCGGCCGAGGCCCTGAATCTGCCCGGCAGCAACCATGATTGGGCCGAGGCGAGCGGCAGCCCCACGCGGCTGCCGTTCCGGACCCGAACCTACGGGCAGCTGCGCTGGACGCAGGAGAAGTTCATGCCGTGGGTGTGGCGGCGCATGCGCGGCAAGTCCTCGGCCGACGGGCGGGTGCCCAAGCGCCCGCGCCTGGAACCGGTCACCGCACCAAGTGCGGCGCGGTTTGTCCGTCAGTCAGGCATCCTTGACCCATGAATGTGGAGGCTTTGCTGCAGTCGATTCCACCGCTGCTCGTCTATCTGGTAGTCGGCGGTGTGGTCGGGGTGGAGAGCCTGGGCGTTCCCCTTCCGGGTGAGATCGTGCTGGTGAGCGCGGCGCTGATGTCGTCGCACCACGACCTGGCGGTCAATCCCGTCGGCGTCGGCGCCGCCGCGGTGATCGGCGCGGTGGTCGGCGACTCGATCGGCTATTCGGTTGGGCGCCGGTACGGGCTGCCGCTCTTTGACCGGCTCGGCCGGCGGTTCCCCAAACACTTCGGCCCGGGGCACGTCGCGCTCGCCGAAAAGCTGTTCAACCGATGGGGCGTCCGCGCGGTGTTCTTCGGCCGCTTCATCGCCCTGCTGCGGATCTTTGCCGGGCCGCTCGCCGGCGCGCTCAAGATGCCGTACCCGCGCTTCCTGGCGGCCAACGTCTCCGGCGGCATCTGCTGGGCGGGCGGCACCACCGCGCTCGTGTACTTCGCCGGAATGGCCGCCGAACGTTGGCTGGAGCGGTTCTCCTGGATCGGGCTGGTGGTCGCCGTCGTGTGCGGCATCACCGCCGCGATCCTGCTGCGCGAACGCACGTCGCGGATGATCGCCGAGCTGGAAGAAGAGCACCACCGCAAAGCCGAAGCCACCGACGCGGCTTAACCCGGGCGGACGAGCGCGCGCTCTGCTCCGTGGCCGTTTAGCGTGAATCCATGGCTTTGCGCGTGCGTCCAGGGTGGGAAAGTCGCCCGGATCCCGCCATCAGCTCACGCTGAAAGCCCAGGATTCACACTCAAGGCCCTGAGCCAACGCCGCTTAACCCACCGCCTCGCCGATGTCGATCGGCTCGACCGGGCGGTGCTCCTCGATGAGCGAGAGGCCCATCTTGCGGGCGCGCTGGGCGGCGTCCAGGTCCCCCACCACCGCGAGGATCATCGCGCCCTTCATCAGGATGTGCCAGGACGACGCGAACTCCTCGACGTCGGTCAGCCCGGCCGCGACGGCGCGGCGGCGCACGATGTCGCGGACGTGGTCGATGTGGGCGATGCAGGCCTGGCCGGCGGGATGGTCGACGCCCAATTCCAGGAGCACGTTGATGAACGAACAGCCCTCGTAGCCGTCGCGCGACTGGAACCAGTCGTGCAGCACGTCGAAGATCGCGAGCAGCTGTTCCTCGGGGGTGTTGCCCCGCTGGTGGGATTGCTGCTCAATCAGGCCGTGCGTCCAGACCTCCTCGCGGCGCTGCAGCACCGCCAGCACCAGCGCGTCCTTGGTCGGAAAGTGGCGGTAGAGGGTCGCCCTGGCCACGCCGGCCCGCACGATCACCTCGTCGGTGCCCACGGCGCGGATCCCACGCCGGCTGAACAGCTCATACGCCGCGGTCAGGATGCGTTCGCGGGCCGAGCTGATGACAGGAGTGACATCGTCGCTTGTCATACCGGGCCTTACCATACTCTTAACAGGCTAATGTAGACAGACCGCCCTGTCTCGTTATACAAATGAGCTTCGCGCAGCGTCTGTCTTCAGACAGAAGGACGGGCATCCATCCCGGCGCCCGGCGTCGGTAGATTAGGGAGTCCCTCATGAGCCCGATTACTGCGGAATCGATATCGACTCCACACCCAACCCTCAGCACGCGCCTGGTCCACGAGCTGGGTGACCCGCGCAGCACGCTGCGGGCGACCACTGACCGCAACGGCGCGGCGGTGATCATCAACGCCGGCGGCGAGGTCGACGCCTGCAACGAGCACACCTGGCGCCGCCTGGTCAGCGAGGCCGCCAGCATCGTCATCCCGCCCGGTCCCCTCGTCATCGACGTCAGTGGCCTCGAATTCATGGGCTGCTGCGCGTTCGGGGTGCTGGCCGAGCAGGCGCAACGGTGTCGAGAGCGCGGCACCGAATTGCGCCTGGTGAGTTGCGAACCGTTCGTCGCCCGCATCGTCGACGCCTGCGGGTTGGGCCGCCTGCTGCCGGTTTACCCGACCGCGGACACCGCGCTCGCGTCGACCGCTCGCTGGTAAGCCGCCCCGAGTCAATCGGCCGATAATCGGCTGAATGAGCGGGCTTCCCACCTTCGGTGCGGAGGAGGAATTCCTCCTCGTCGACCCGCATACCGGTGAACCGGCCCCCCGCAACGCCGCGGTGGCCGAAGAAGCCGAGCGGCGGGGCGCGACCCTGCAACTGGAACTGAGCAGCTGCCAGGTCGAGACCAACTCCAGCGTCACGGCGACCAGCGCGGAACTGGGCGAGCAGCTCACCCGGCTGCGCCGCGCCGCCGCCGAGGCAGCCGAGGCCGCGGGGGTGCAGCTGCTCGCTACCGGCCTCCCGCCCAGCACGCCGCACGAGTTTCCTCTCACCGACACACCCCGGTATCGGCGTATCGGCGAGGCGTACGGGATGGTCGCGCACGAGCAGGGCATCTGCGGGTGTCACGTCCATGTGGAGGTGCCCGACCGGGCCGCCGCGATCCGGGTCAGCAACTGGCTGCGGCCGTGGCTGCCGTCGCTGCTGGCGCTGTCGGCCAATTCGCGGGTGTATCGCAGCGCCGACAGCGGTTACGCGAGCTGGCGCAGTGTGCTGTGGCGGCGCTGGCCGGTGGCCGGGCCGCCGCCGTTCTTCCCCGCGCCCGAGGAGTACGACCGCACGGTGCGCATGCTGATCGACAGCGAGGTCATCCTCGACCACAAGATGGTCTATTGGGACGTGCGCCCGTCGGAGAACTTCCCGACCGTCGAGATCCGGGTGGCCGACGTGCCGGCCACGGTCGACGAGACGGTGCTGCTGGCCACGTTGGTCAGGGCCGCGGTGATGACGGCGCTGGACGAGCGAAGCGGGGGCAACGAGCGCCTGCCGCCCGCGGCGCTGCGGGCCGCGTACTGGAAGGCCGCGCACGACGGGCTCGCGGGACGCACGCTCGACCTGATCCACGGAAGTGGGGCGGTGCCGGTGCGCCAGATGTTGGGCGCACTGGTGCAGCGGGTGCGCCCGGCGCTGGACGCGCTCGGTGAATACGACCGCGTCACAACCGAACTCGACCGCGTCGCCGCGCAGGGCAACGGGGCGATGCGTCAGCTGCGGGCGTGGCAGAAGCGCCACGACGTGATGGACGTCATCGCCGAAGCCGTCGTCAACCCACGGTGAGCAGGCGGTACAGGCCGATCAGCCCGACCACCACGATCGTCGAGCGCAGCGCCGTCGGCGACAGCCGGCGCCCGTAGCGCGCCCCGACCAGTCCCCCGACCAGCGAGCCCGCCGCGATCAACCCGGCGACCGGCCAGCTGATCCGACCGAACGCCACCAGCGAATAGCTCACCGCCGCAACGACGTTCACCACCAGGGTCAGCAAATTCTTGGCGGCGTTCATGCGCTGCACCGATTCGGGCAGCAGCGCGCCCATGACACCGACCAGCAGGATGCCCTGCGCGGCGGTGAAGTAGCCACCGTAGACCGCGACGGCGAACGTCCCGAACACCAGTAAGGCCTTGCGTGCCGGCGTGATGTGCTCGGGCGAACGCCCCGCCTCTTCCGCGCGCTGGGCCGCCCACGTCTGCAGCTTCGGCCCGATCACCACCAGCACCAGTGCCAGCACCAACAGCACCGGAACGACCCGGGCGAACACCGTCGGGGGCAGGTGCAGCAGCAGGAAGGCGCCCAGCACCGCACCGGCCAGCGACGCCGGCAGCTGCCAGCGCAGCCGATCCCACTGCCCGGCCAGCTCGGCGCGATAGCCCCAGGTGCCCGATACGCTGCCCGCCACCAGGCCGACCGCGTTCGACATGGTGGCGGTGACGGGCGGATAGCCGAGGGCGACGAGCGTCGGGAAGGTGACCAGGGTGCCCGATCCGACGAGGGCGTTGATGGCGCCGGCGGCGAACCCGGCCACGACGATCAAAACCATATGGGAGAGCAGCACTCCCGCGAAGTTTAGTCGGCCTTAGACGGGCGGCGCTTCGGGCCCGCGGTCCACGCCGGTGCGCAGCTTGACCGATGCCGAATACGCGATGCTGCGGAAGTGCAGCACCGGATCGTCGGAGGGTTCGATGCCGTCGGTGACGCGCATCGGGTCGAACACAACGATGTCGCCGCCGTGTTCGCGCTGCGTGTCCAGGCCGTCGATCTGCAGCGTGCCGACGGTGACGATCTGGGTGCTCTGCCAGGCCGCCGACGGGTCGACCGTCGAGTCGTCCGGTCCGGCGATCTGGACGCGGAAGTCGAACCGGACGGGACCGGTTGCCAGGCGCGCGTTCAGTTCGTCGGTGAGAAAGTCCGGTCCGTCACTTTGGGGGGCCGGCGCCTTGGACTCGGTGGCCGGAACCCAGTGGTAGCGAACGAATCTGGCGCTCCCGTCGGCGGCGACCCAGCGGAAGGCGTGCAGGCCGTGGTATTCGATGGTGGCGTAGCTGGTCGGGACCTTGTTGGCGTCGCGCAGCACGGGCAGCGCGCCGAACAGCCGGGGATGGGTCAGAAAGTACTTGGCCATGCGCAGCGGAGTCGTCGGGCTGGGCCGCATGGCCTTGAGCAGATCGACGAATCCGTCCGGCGTGCTGGAGACGAACAGGCGGGCGGTCTGCGTCGAGACGTCGGTGGTGGACCCGTCGGGCAGCGTGAACTTCACCGCGAGCCCCCGCACCCCGGGAGCGCCGTCGCGCTGGGACGGGTTGCCCGATCCGTTGGAGAAGCGGATCAGCGCGGGCACCGTCGAGCCGTCGAGGTGCTTGGCGCGCGAAAGGCCCGCCGCATCGGGGGTCGCGGTGAACGTGCCGCGGTACAGCGTGCCTTTGGCGTGCAGTGCCCGGTAGCCCGGCTGCGCGCCGCCGGTGCCTCGAATCGCCACGATCGCCTCGTCGGGAGTGACCATGCGCGAATCTTAAGGCGCTAGTCAGGCAAGCCGAAGAGTTTGACGACACCGTGATCGCGACCGGCGGTGTAGCCGCCGTCGACGGCGATGGCCTGGCCGCTGACGAACGAGGCGTCGGGCGACAGCAGGAACGCCGCCATCGCCGCGACCTCCTCGGGCTGGCCGAACCGTTGCAGGGCGTGCTCCTCGGTGATCGAGGCCAGCGGACCCTCCATCCCCGGCAGCCCGAAAACGCCTTGGGCCATGGGGGTTTCGATGAAGCCGGGGCAGATGGCGTTGGCGCGGATGCCGCTGGGCCCGTAGTCGAGCGCGATGTTTTTGGTGAGCAGGACGACGCCGCCCTTGGCCGCGTTGTAGGAGCTGCCGCCGGCCGTGCCCTCCAGCCCCTCGATGCTGGCGACGGTGACGATCGAGCCCCGCTCCCCGTCGACGCGGGGTTGCTCGATCATCTTCGCCAGGGCCGCCTTGGCCACCAAGAACGTGCCGGTCAGGTTGATGCCGATCACCCGCTCCCATTCCTTGCGGTCGAGCAGGTGCACCGGCCCGCCGCCGGCGACGCCCGCGGCATGGAACACGCCGTCGAGGCGGTCGGGGACGGCGGCGAGCACCGCGGCGATGGCGTCCTCGTCGGTGATGTCAGCGGTGACGAAGTGGAATTCGGCACCCAGGTCGGGTGGGGCCGCCACGTCGGCGCCGACGACGGTGCCGCCCTCGGCGAGCAGGCGCCGCGCGGTGGCCAATCCGATGCCGGACGCCGCCCCCGTCACGACGAAGGTGCGGGACCGGGCGCGATCGGCGTTGACCATGGCAGTGATAGTGGCACACCGGCGCCCGGTGTGCGCCGACGGCGCCGCGTGTGGGCCCACGGCGTCGCGGGTGAGCCCGGGGCGGCGGACCGGCCAAATTCCCGCCCTGTGCGCACACGCAAAGCCCTCGGTTCACACTGAATTAGCGATCGGGCCGGCCGTCCCGGGCGCGCTCGTAGAACCGTCGGACCCGGGCGCGGTTGCCGCAGTCGGCGGTGCTGCACCACCGGCGGTTCTGCCGGTGACTGGTGTCGAGGAACAGCCAGCCGCACGCCGAGTCGCCGCATCGCTTGATGCGCGACAGCGGGATGGCGGTCAACAGCGTCACCGATTCGGCGGCCAGCCGATGCAGCGGCGTTTGCGCGTCCAGCGCCATCTCGTGCCACCCCACGACGTCGCCGTCGATCGTGAGGCGTTGGGCCCGTAGCGCGGATCGGTATGCGCCGGCGATCGTGTCGGCATCGCGGGTCGACTCGCACCCCGTCCAGATGCGATACAGCGCCTCTCTGAGCCGGACGGTCTGACGCAACGCTTTCCCGGCGGCATCGCGGTGCGAGTCGGCCCACTGGGCGAGCTCGCGCACCTCACCGGGCGACAGCACCCCGGCGTGGCGCGCCCACGCCACCAGGTCGAGATAGTCCGCCAGGTATTCCGTACTACGCTCCGGGTCGCCCCGCCACGCCACCGTGTTGACCAGGTCGACCGCGGGATGACCCCCACGCAAGTCGAGTCCGGCCGCCTCCGAGCGCACCATCAGTCATCACCGCCTAATTCCTAAATATCGATTTAACCATTAGATCGCCGGGTACTCGCATCGACATGAAGCGCACACCTGCAGACAGAGTCGGATTGGCCGTCGGCGCCCTGTGCGTGTCCGCCTCGGCCGTCTTCCTGAAACTGGCCGCGACAACTCCGGCGACCGCGACGGCCGCGCGCTGCCTGCTCGTGCTGCCGGTGGTCGTCGTGCTCGCCATCCCGGAGTCGCGACGGGGCCGCGCTCTGTCGCGACGCGGCCTGCTGTCGGCCGCCTGCTGCGGCGCCTTGTTCGCCGGTGACATGTTGCTGTGGACGCAGGCCACTCCGGAGGTGGGGGCGGGCCTGTCGACCGTCCTGGTCAACACCCAGGTCGCCGTCGTTCCGCTGTTGAGCTGGCTTGTCGACCGGGAGAGGGTCTCGGCCCGGTTCCTGCTGGCGCTGCCCGCGCTCTTGGTCGGCGTCGCGCTCGCCGGCGGGATGCTGGAACACGGAATCTCGGGCAGCAACCCCGCGCTGGGCACCGCGCACGCGATCGGCGCCGCGCTGTGCTATTCGGGATTCCTGTTTCTGCTGCGACGCGGTGGGCAGGCCGGCCAAGCCATGCAGACGTACGCGGTCGTGCTGGCGACGTCGGCGGTACTGGCGGTCGCCGTCGGGCCCTGGTGGCACGGCTTGGAGCTGTGGCCCGGCTGGCACGCCGTCGGATGGTTGATCCTGGTCGCCGTCACCGGCCAGTTGCTCGGCTGGCTGTTCGTGGCTTTCTTCTCGGCCCGCGTCCCCAGCACCGTCAGCTCTGCGCTGCTCCTGCTGACTCCGGTGGGCGCCGTCGCGCTGGGCGCCGTTGTGCTGGGCGAGCGTCCCTCGGCGCTGCAGCTCGGCGGTTGTGCGTTGGTGCTTGCCGCCGGCTACCTCGCCAGCTCGCGTAAATCTGAACCCGCGGCCCGCCGCGGCGTGCGGGAGCGCGACCGCGTATCACTGAGTGGAACAGATTGACTTCTGCGGAGGGGTTATGGACAGCACGACGCTCGCCGGGTTGGTCGAGCGACATGCCCGGCAGCGGCCCGACGACGTCGCGATCCGCTACGGCGAGCGGCAGTGGTCGTGGGCGCAGTGGGCGTCGCGGATTCGGCGGGCGGCCGGGGCGCTGCAAGCCGCCGGCGTGCGGCGCGGTGATTGCGTGGCGTTCCTGGACAAGAATCACCCGGCCTGCCTGGAGATCCTGTTCGCCGCGGCGTCGATCGGCGCGGTGACGACCGTCGTCAACTGGCGGGTGATGGGCGACGAGCTCGCGCACGTGCTGGCCGACAGCCGCCCGCGGTTGCTGTTCGTCGGCGCGGAACTGCGGCCCGCCGCCGAGCCGGCCGCCGCGCGGGTCGACGGCCTGGACCGCCTCGTGGTGATCGACGACGAGTACGAATCCCTGCTCGCCGCAGCGCAACCCGCGCCGGTCGCCGAGGTCGACGAGGGCGAAACCGCGCTGGTGATCTACAGCTCCGGCACCACCGGGCGACCCAAAGGTGTGCTGCTGAGCCAGCGCGCGCTGGCCAATCACGCGGCGAACCTGGCGCCGGCGTTCCCGTTCGGCGACGGGGACGCGAACTTGGTGGCGATGCCCCTCTTCCACGTCGGCGGAATCGGGTACGCGCTGTTCGGCATCGCGGCGGGGGTGCCGACGATCATGACCCGCGAGCCCGACGCCGCGGCGTTGATCGGGGCGGTGCGGTCGGGCGCGACGCATGCGTTCTTCGTGCCACCGGTCATCGCCCGGTTCCTGGACGCCGGCGAGGCGGCGAGCGCGGCGATCGCGGGCCTGCGATACATCGTCTACGGGGCCGCGCCGATGCCGGTGCCGCTGCTGCACCGGGCGCTCGAAACCTGGCCCGAGACGAACTTCGTCCAGGTGTACGGGCAGACGGAACTGTGCGGGGCCGTCACGGCGCTCGGCGACGATGACCACCGCGACCCCGACCGCCCCCACCTGCAGCTGTCGGCCGGAAAGCCCGTGCTGGGCACCGAGATTCGGGTGGTCGACCCCGAAACCGGCGAGGTGCTGCCCGTCGGGCAGTCGGGCGAGATCTGGGTGCGCAGCAACCAGAACATGAGCGGCTACCTCAACCGCCCCGACGCGACCGCCGAGACGATCACCGACGACGACTGGGTGCGGACCGGCGACATCGGGCGCCTCGACGCCGACGGTTACGTCTACATCGAGGACCGGCTCAAGGACATGATCATCACCGGCGGCGAGAACGTGTACGGGCCCGAGGTGGAAAGCGTGCTGATCGAGCACCCGGCCATCGCCGACGCCGCCGTGATCGGTGTGCCCGACGACTTCTGGGGCGAGTCGGTCAAGGCGATCGTCGTCACCACCGAGCAGGTCGACCCAGCCGACATCATCGAGTTCAGCCGGCGGCACCTGGCGGGCTACAAGTGCCCGCGCACCGTAGACTTCGTGCCGTCGCTCCCCCGCAACGCGAGCGGCAAGATCCTCAAAACCGCGCTGCGCGAACCGTATTGGGAAGGCCGGGCACGAAATGTTTGACTCGCGGCGACGCGACTTTGCGATCACGGTGCTGGGTGGGCCGACGACGGTGATCGACATCGCCGGTCGCCGGATCGTGATGGATCCGACCTTCGATCCGCCCGGTGAGCATGGCTACCTGACCAAGCTCGCGGGACCGGCGGTGGGCGTCGACGCGTTGGGTCCGGTGGATGCGGTGTTGATCAGTCATGACCAGCATCCCGACAACCTCGACGACGACGGCCGTCGGATGGCGCTGGCCGCCCCGCTGGTGCTCACCAATCCCGGCGCCGCCGGGCGGCTGGGCCCGCCCGCGGTGGGCGTGCCGGCGTGGGAGACGTATGACCTGCCGGGCGGCTCGGGTTTGCTTGTGGCGCAAGCGGTTCCGGCGGTCCACGGCCCGGCCGACGGGCAGCGCGACGCCGGCGGCCACGTCAATTGCGAGGTGACGGGGTTCGTGCTGTCGGGGCCGGGCCTGCCCACCGTGTATCTCAGCGGCGACAACGCCTCGATGAGCGCGGTCAAGGCCGTCGCCGATCGGGTCGGCGAGGTCGATGTCGCGGTGCTGTTCGCGGGGGCGGCGCGCGTGCCCGCGAAGGAGCGCGGCCGGCCGTTGACGCTGACGTCCGCGCGCGCGGCCGCCGCCGCCGAGGTCCTCGGCGCCAAGGTGGTGATCCCGGCCCACGTCGACGGCTGGGCCCACTTCAGCGAGGGCGCCGACGAATTCGCCGCGGCGTTCGATCAGGCCGGGATCGCCGTCGTGCTGCGGGTCGCGGCGCGCGGCGAGTGGATCGACCTATAGCCGTCCCTCGGTGCGCAGCTCGGGGTGCACCCAGTCCGGCGAGCGGCGCTCCTTGAACGCGCGGAAGCCGTCGCGGGCCTCGGCGTCGGTGAGGCTGGCGGTCATGCCGATGCGGTCGTACAGGCCGAGGTAGTTGTCGATGCTGGACTTGATGACGCCGCGGGCGCGCGGCGCGGTCCGGCACACCTGCGCCAGCAGGTCTTTGGCCGTGGCGAGCAGCTCGTCGTGGGGCACCACCCGGGTGACCAGGCCCCAGTCGAGGGCTTCGGCGGCGGTCAGCACCCGGCCGGTGAACATCAGGTCGCGGGTGCGGACCGGCCCGATCACGCGGACGAGCATCTGGCTGTAGTAGGTGTCGGCGTAGCCGCGGAACAGCTCGGGTACCCGGAAGGTCGCCCGCTCGCTGACCACGGACACGTCGCTGCACAGCGCGATCTGCATGCCGCCGCCCTGGCACAGCCCGTTGACCGCGGAGACGACGGGCTTGGCCGACGTGCGCACCGCGTCGAACGGCGTGACGTCCATGCCCAGCGCCGAGCCGAACGTGATCCAGTTGTCGGTGGCTCCCCCGCCGCCCATGTCGCCGCCGGGCGCGAAGACATCCCCGGTTCCGGTGATCAGCAGCCCGGCCAGGTCCGGGTCCTCGCTGACACGCCCTATGGCGTAACGGATCCCGAAGTACATCGCCGGGGTCAGGGCGTTGCGCGCTTCGGGGCGGTCGATCGTGCACACCGCGATCGGCCCCTGGCGGTCAAACTTCAGGTACGGGGTGCCCAGCCAGTCGCCTTCGGGCGGGCGGGGGGCGTCGTCCGGTGTCGCCACGGGGCTCCTCTCACGCGTCGGCGCTTAACATCGCGCCCCAAGACTGTAACGCCCCCTAGGCGAACTGCATCGTGACGGTTCCGATGGTCTGCGAGGCGTCGCCGACCAGGGACGCCAACTGGCCCTGCAGGGTGGTCGTTGCCTCGGCCACCGGCTTGTCGCAGAAGCGGCAGTGGGTCTTGAACTGCGGCTGGTCCTCTTCGTTCGGCCAGAATCGGCGCTCGCCGGCCATCGCGCCGGGGTCGTACATGACCGACTGGTGCGGGGCCTCCTTGAGGATCCTGCCCACCGGGTGGCGTTGCGGGCATTCGAGCTTCAACACGCCGATGCCCTCTTGGTTGGCTGCCATCGTCCACCATCCTTGTCTCTTGCTCTGTAGCGGCTGGGACTAGTCGATCACGATTTCGGTCGGAGGTGCGTGGGTTCGTCGCGGGCAGGCCCGGCGGCGCCCCGGCAAACGCCGAGGTCACCGGCGCCAAGCTCCGAGCCAATCAAGAAAAAAGGTACGGATGTGCCACAAAACGTTGCGCAATCGATATTGAATCCCTTAACTTTGGGACGGGGGGATTTAGGTCACACGAACGGGCACGATGTGGCGCGCGTCCCAACGGGGTCTCAGGGGAGGCGGTCGCAGAGCACGCGCTCGGCCGGCCGGTACGAAGGGATAGCTCATTGCCAGAATCAGCGACGGCCGTGCGGCCAATCAGTCTTGTGCCCGTGACCAGCGCTCCGCGCCCCATGGAGGCGGACGATCGCACCTGGGTCATGGAGGCGCTGTGCCGAGACGCAGATCCCGACGAAATGTTCGTGCGGGGGGCGGCACAACGTAAGGCTGCCGTTATCTGCCGTCACTGCCCCGTGCTCCGGGAGTGCGCGGCGGAGGCGCTCGACAACAAAGTCGAGTTCGGAATCTGGGGCGGGATGACCGAGCGCCAGCGCAGGGCCTTGCTCAAACAGCATCCCGAGGTCGTGTCGTGGACGGATTTCTTCCGCCGGCGTAACGCCCGCTCCGCCGGCTAGCGGGGCGCCCGTTTTCCTCATTACGAAACTGTTACAGCTCTCGCGCGATACCCGAGGAGGCTGCGACAAGCCCTAGGTGGACAGCGCGGGCAGCACAAGCGTGTCGATGACCTGCCGGAAGTAACCCGCGTCGACGGTCTGGCCGTTGAGCACCCGAAACAAACTCATCGCGGTGAGCACGTCGGCGACCGGGGACCAGTCGCGGTCGGCGGCGATCTCACCGCGGGCGGCGGCGCGGGCCAAGATTGTCGTCATCACGCGTCGGCCCCGCAGCAACAGCAGGTCGTCGAGGGCAGTGGCGAGTTCGGGGTCGTGCGTCGCTTCCAGGGCAACGCGGAGAACCAGGTCGTTGGTGATCAACTCGTTGTCGTTGCGCACCGCGCGCTCGATCAGGGCGTCCAAGTCGCCGGCCAGGCTACCGGTGTCGTAAACGTCGTCGTTGCGCAGATCGGGCCGCCAGTAGACGAGGACGTCGGTCATCAACGCCGCTTTCGATGACCACCGCCGGTAGATCGCGGCCTTGCCGACGCCGGCCCGCGCGGCGATGTCATCCATGTTCGTGGCGTCGTACCCGTTCTCGGTCAGTGCGGCAAGAGCGGCGTTGAGGATCGCGGGATCACGGGACCGGTCCAGGCGGCCATCCGTGCGCTGGCGAAGCTTCGATTCCATTGCGTCACACCCCCGTCAGTTGCGGGACGGGCGCGGTGTCACCCTCCGGCTCCGGCTTAGGGGCGTTTCGCTTCCGCATGGCAAAGGTGTCCAGCGGCCACCAGAACCAGCGGCCCAGCGCGGCGGCGATCGCCGGCGTCATGAACGCCCGCACGATGAACGTGTCGACGAGCAGACCCAACCCGATCGCGGTGCCGAACTGCCCGATCACCACCAGGTCGCTGACGATCATCGACGCCATGGTCGCCGCGAAAATCAGGCCGGCCGCGGTCACCACCCGGCCGGAGGCTCCCATGCCCCGGATGATGCCGGTGTTGAGCCCGGCCGGGATTTCTTCCTTCAGGCGAGAGACCAGCAGCAGGTTGTAGTCGGACCCGACGGCCAGCAGGATGATCACCGTCAGTGGTAGCACGATCCATTGCAGGCCCACGCCGAGGATGTCCTGCCACAGCAGCACGGACAGACCGCACGCGGTGCCCAGCGACGCGAGCACGGTGCCAACGATCACCAGCGCGGCCACCAGGCTACGGGTGATCACCAGCATGATGCCGAAGATCAGGATCAGCGTCGCGATGCCGGCGATCGTCAGGTCGATCTTCACGCCGTCCTGCATGTCGCTGTACATCGAGGCGGTGCCGGCCAGCGACACCTTCGCAGACTCCAAGGGAGTTCCCTTGACCGCGTCGGCAACCGCCTGCTTGATGCCCTTCACATGCTGGATCCCGTCCACCGAGGCGGGGTCGCCCTGGTGGGTGATGATGAAACGGACCGCCTTACCGTCGGGCGAGACGAACATTTTCAAACCGCGCTTGAAGTCGGGGTTTTTGAAGACTTCGGGCGGAAGGTAGAAGCTGTCGTCGTTCTTGGCTTCGTCGAAGTAGTTCCCCATCATCGTCGAGCCTTCGGCATTTTCCTGCATATGCCGCTGGATGCCCGCCATCGAGCTGTGCGTGGACAGCATGAAGTCGCGCATTCTTTGCATCGACTCGATGGTTTTGGGAAAGTCGGCGAGCAGCTGCGGCATCAACTGGTCCAGCTTGTCGAAATCGACTGTGAGCCCGGCGAATTTGTCGGAGATCTGGTCGATGCCGTCGAGCGCGTCGAAGATGGAGCGCAAGGACCAGCACATGGGAATGTCGAAACAGTGCCTCTCCCAATAGAAATAGCTGCGAATGGGCCGCCAGAAGTCGTCGAAGTCTGCGATGCGGTCCCGCAGCTCGTTGGTGGTGTCCACCAGGTCGTGCGTTCGGCGATCCATGCTGTGGGTCGTGGCGGTCATCTGCTGCATGACGCCATACATGTGCTGCATGACGTTGATCGTTCGGCCCATCTCGTCGGCCTGCTCGAGCATCGACGCCATGCTGTCGTTCATGAATTTCGCGGTCTGCAAGGTGCTGGAGCTGTTCATGGCGATCACGAAGGGGATCGAACTGTGCTCGATCGGCGCGCCCAGCGGGCGGGTGATGGTTTGGACCCGCCCGATGCCGCGTTCATGGAAGACGCTCTTGGCGATTCTGTCGATGATCAGCATGTCCGCCGGATCGCGCAGATCATGGTCGGCTTCAACCATCAGCAGTTCCGGATTCATCCGCGCCGGGCTGAAGTGCCGCTCGGCCGCCGTCTGCGCGACGTTCGCCGCGATGTCCGGCGGGGTGAACTTCCTGTCGTTGTAAGTCGGGACATAGGTCGTCAGACTGACGAAACCGATCACCGCGACAAAGGACGCCACGACGATGATGGGTACCGGCCACCTCGTCACCATCGTGCCGACTTTGCGCCAACCCCGTTCCGACACTTGACGTTTCGGGTCGAAGAAACCGAACCGGGACGCGACCGCGAGCAACGCGGGAGCCAGCGTCAGGCCCGCCAGCATCGTCACCACCAGCGCGATGGCGCACGGGATGCCCATCGTCTGGAAGTACGGAAGCTTGGTGGCGGTCAGGCACAGGCAGGCGCCCACGATCGTCAGACCCGACCCCAGGATGACGTGCACGACGCCGTTGTAGGCGCTGTAGTACGCCTGCTCGCGATCCTCGCCGCGGGATCGGGCTTCGTGATAGCGGCCCAACAGGAAGATGAAGTAATCGGTTCCCGTGGCGATGGTCAGCATCGTGACCATGCTGACGGCGTACGGGGTCAGGCCGATGATGTCCAGATTCCCGGCGGTCGCCACGATGCCTTCCGCGGCGTAGAGCTCGAAGCGGACCAGGATCAGCGCCAAGATCGCGTTCTTCAGCGAGCGATAGATGATCAGCAGCATCACGAAGATGACGCCGATCGTGACCATCGTCATCAGTTCCATGCTGTTGTGCGCGGCGATCAGGGTGTCGGTATTGAGCGCGGTGTTGCCGGCCACGTAGGCCTTGACCCCCGGCGGCGGCGGCACGCTCTTGACGATCTTGCGGACCTCGGCGACTGACCTGTGGGCGGGGGTGGTGCCCTGCGCGCCGTCGAGGAAGACCTGCACGTAAGCGGCTTTACCGTCCGGGCTCTGGGAGCCGGCGGCGGTCAGCGGGTCACTCCAGAAATCCTGCAGGAACTGGACATGCTTGCTGGCCTTGAGCTTGGCGACGATCTTGTTGTAGAACTCGTGCGCGCTGTCGCCGAGCTTGTCGTCGCCTTCCAACACGACCATCGCCGTGGAGTCGGTGTCGAACTCCTGGAACTTGTGGCCGATGTTCATCATGTCTTTGAATGCGGTCGCGTCCCGCGGGGTCATGGGCACCGAGTGCCTGCCCGCGACGTCGCCGAGCGAGGGCGTGAACAGCGTGGTGCCGAGCGCGACAAGCAGCCAAAGCAGGATGATCGGCACCGCCAGGACGCGGATCATGCGGGCGATGCGGGAGCGAGAGCCGGGGTCGGTACTCATACGGATTTCACCAGGCAGTAGATGAAGGGTTCGTATTCGTCGATGGTGCGGTCGTCGCGGACTTGGCCGTCGACGATGACCCGACATCGGATGTTGCGCAGGCCTTTGTCACCTTGGGCGACGATGTTGGCCGACATCGACGGCAGGGTCGTCACGATCGTGTACGACCACGGCAGCGGCGCGTGCTCGACGAGATGGGGTTGCCCGTTCTCGTCGAGGTAGTTGGCGCTGACGCTGCCCCCCGATGGCGACGTGACCTCGTAGGTGATGTGTTTCGGGTTGAACGGCTTCGTGTCGTCGGCGTTGGCGTCGTGGGCGGCAGCGTGTGCGGTTGCTCCGAAACTGGCGCGGACCCGCAGCACGACATACGAGCCGAGCGCGACGACGACAACGAGAAGTAGCGGGATCCAGACCTTCTTGAAGAGTCGATACACCTGCCATCTCCTCCCTACCGCCACCGCCGAGCGCCGGGATGTCGGCGCCGCACCCACGACGGAACGCAAGTTCCACGCTCGGGCGGTCAGGACATTACCGCATCGCCGAGCACGCCGCCGGGGAAGGTCGGTGAGCACTGCCGCCGCCGGCCGGCGGGATTTTCCCGGGGTTCGGATCCGTTGGAGGCTGCGATATTTGGGTTATTGGGGTGTCCTGGACAGGGCGCCCCGAGCGCATCGCTGCGCCAGCAAGGCCGTTTGTCGGGTCGCACTGCCGAATTGGCGTCGTGTTCGGCGACCCAACCTGCTCAAAGAGCGGGCGGCGCAGTGGTCGTGGGTGGCGTTGATTGTGCGCCTATAGCTTCGAGCGCCAAGGTGACTTGGGCTAGCCAGATGTTGTCGGTTAGTGGCTTTCCGGTGAGCTCGGCGAATCGACGCAGTCGGTAGTTCACGGTGTTGCGATGACAATGCATTTTGTCTGCCGTGGCTGCTACGGATTGGCCCAGTCGTAACCAACTTTGGACGGTCGCGATGAGGGGCTGGGCTCGCTCGGATGGTAGCTGGAGCACCGGACCTAGGGTGGCGGCCACGACAGCCTCGGCGGCGTCGGGTGAGCTGGCGAGTAATACGGGCAGCACGTCGCGGTTGTACCGGGTGGTCGGTCGGTCGTTGGCGGAGGCGGACGTGGCGACTTGTGCCTGCGCGCGGGCTTTCGAGCAGTCAGCGATAGCGGTAAAGGGGCTGCTGAGGCCGATCAAGATCGGGACGTCGGCGCAGATGTTCTCGGCGATGCCGTCCAGCGCGTCGGCGCGGTTCGGTCGTAGGGCCACGATCCCCACTTGCGAGTGCGATGCAAGGCGAAACCACGAACCTTGGACAGCGGGGTGCGCAGAAAACAGTGCCTCGATATCGGGGGGTGGCTGCTCGACCATGGGCGCCGCGGTGGTGGCCGCGATCACCGTCAGCTGGCCGGTCCGAGGCAGACCGAGGGCGGCGACAGCGTCCCAGAACGCTGCGCCGATGCTGGATTCGTTGAAGAGCACCGTATCGAGCAGGGCGGCACGCACTTGCTCGTTGCGCCGCGCGTCGCGGATCTCGATTTCGCGGAAAACCGCATGTGCGCGAAGCGAATTGGTGTTCATCCACGCGAAGATGGACGGTGTCGCCGCGATCAGCGCTTCCTTGTCGATTTCATCTGTGCCCGCCAGACGCGCGAGCTCATCCCAGATGGTCGCCGCTCCTAAGCGATAGGCGTGCAACAAACTGGATAGGGTTAGCCCCTCGCCGGCACGCCAAAGGATGGCCGAGTCGAAACTGACGTGATCCGGTTCAGCGCCCCGGTCGATCCATTCGAGCATCTCGGCGAGGTAGTCGGCGATGTTCTCGCGAACGGTCTCGTCGCTGTCTCCGCTGCTGTGCAGGTAGTCGGGAACTTCGCTGCGGAGCCGGATGAGGACCCTGGTGACGATCGCATCCGACTGCTGGCGGACCCGGTTGGCCAGGACTGTCAGCGGTCGTTGCTCCACCATGCACGGGATCGTAGAGCGAAGCGCGCCTTTGTGCGCGGGCACAGCATCCGCGATGGTGAATCTGGGCTGCGGTTCATTGTGAAGCCCGCACCGAGTGATCACCATACTTGTCATGAATGCCCCCGCCGAGCAGACCATCGTTCTGATCCACGGCCTGTGGATGACGCCGCTTGCCTGGGAGGACTGGGGCGCGCGTTACCGAGCCCGCGGGTTCACCGTCCTGACGCCGGGTTACCCGGGCGTGGACCCCGGCCCGGCCGGGGTTGCGGCGCTGCGTGAGGATCCCACGCCCTTAGCCGATCTCGGGGTGCGAGAGGTCTTCGATCACCTCGCCGAGCTCATCGACGAACTCGCCGAACCGCCGATACTGATGGGTCACTCCTTCGGGGGCACCTTCGTACAGCTCCTGCTCGACGCCGGCTATGGGCGAGCCGGTGTGTCCATCGACGGTGCGGCCGTCAAGGGCATCAACGCGCTGCCGTTCTCAGAGATCCGGGCTACATTCCCGGTATTGAAAAATCCCGCGAACCTGCACCGCGCGGTAGCCATCACAGCCGCGCAATTCCACTACGCGTTTACCAACACACTCACCGAATCCGCGTCCGAGACCGCCTATGAGCGTTACGCAGTTCCGGTGCCGGCGCGGATCCTGTTCCAAGGCGGATTGGCTAACTTCACCCACAACGCGGCTACTACTTACAACTTCGCCAACGACGACCGTGCGCCGTTGTTGTTCATCGCCGGAGGACGCGACCAGATCCTGCCGCCTGCCGTGCAGCACGAGAACTACACGAAAAACGCCAAGCACTCGACCGCGATCACCGCCTACAAGCTATTTCCCGAGCGAGACCACTTCACTTGTGGCGCACCAGGATGGGAAGAAGTAGCCGACTTCGCCTTGACCTGGGCGCTTGACCCCGTGCCCGGGGAACTCGACTGACTCCTTCTGCAACCCCTCGCGAAAGTAGTGACAATTTATGACCACGGTGCGCGCCGCCATCCTTGACCTCTTCCGCTCACACAACCTGACCACCTGGTTCGGCAACCCCGGCTCTTCGGAACTGGCTCTGCTGCAAGACTTTCCCGACGACTTCCGATACTTCCTCGGATTGCAGGAAATGATCCCGGTCGGGATGGCCGACGCATATGCGCAAGTCACCCGCCGGCCTGCCGTGGTCAACCTGCACACCGCGCCGGGCATGGGTAATGCGCAGGGTCAGATTTACAACGCCTACGTCAACAAGACCCCGCTGATCATCACAGCGGGAAACCAACGCCGCAACATGCAAAACCAGTACTGCCTGCTGACTAATCACGAACCCACCACCACACCAAAGCCTTTCGTGAAATGGGCGGCCGAGCCGGCGATCGCGAGCGAGGCCCCGGCCGTACTGGCCCGCGCGATCCACCTGGCCAGCACGCCGCCAATGGGACCGGTCTTCGTCTCACTGCCGATGGACGACATGCCGATCGAACTGACCGACGACCAGCTCGCCGATATCGCGGCGGTGCGCAATCGCACCGTGACCCATGCGACGGGTTTTCCGACCGAGCTGGCCGAGCAGGTCGGTGCACAACTCGACGCTGCGACATCGCCAGCGATCGTCGTTGGCGGCGATATCGACCGCTACGACGCCTATGACGCGGTGATCGAACTGGCCGAACGCACCGAATCGCCGGTGTTCACGGCGCCGTTGACCGGCTGGAGCGGTTTCCCGGAGGATCACCGGCTCTATCACGGCGCGCTGCCTCCGGGCGCCGGCTGGATCTCACAGATTCTCGGCGGGCACGACCTCATCCTGACGATCGGGACGCCGGTCTTTCGCTATTACCCATTGGTGCCCGGGCCTTACCTGCCCAGCGGCGCGCGCTTGATCCAGATCACCAACGATCCCGACGAGGCCGCCCGCGCCCCCGTCGGTGACGCGATCGTCGCCGACATTCGCGCCGCCACCCGGGCCTTGGCGGCGGCGGTGAAACCCACCCAGCGCTCCGCGCCCGCGCCGCGCGCCGCAGTCCCCGAACGGGTCTCGGAGCAGGTGCCGCTCAAGCCCGCAGATCTCTGGACCGCCGTCGCTCACGCCGCACCCGCGGACACATTGTGGGTCAGCGAAGCCGGCAGCAACGAGATCACCATGACCGAAAGCATCCGTCCGGGCAATCCGCGATCACATCTGTCGGCCGCCGGCGGTGGACTCGGCTGGGGCCTGCCGGCATCGGTGGGCGCGCAAATCGCGGCTCCCGATCGTCCGGTGGTGTCGTGCATGGGGGACGGCTCTATCCAGTATGCGATCACCGCGCTGTGGAGCGCGGCACGCTACAACATCCCACTCACCGTGGTCGTGGCGTCCAACGCCGAATACGGCGTGGTCAAAGAATTCGGCGTCTGGGAAAAGACCCCTAACGTTCCCGGGCTCGACATCCCCGGCCTCGACATCGTCGGCACCGCGGCCAGCTACGGCGTCGACGCCCACGAAGCGCACAGCTCTGACGAAGTGTACGAGTTGGTCCAAGCTGGCATCGCCGACCGCGACCGTCCCACCCTGATCAATGCGCGAACCACTCCGGTCCCGGGCGGATTCGGCAGCTAGCCTTTGAACACGAATTTGTGTGGTGGTCCCGGCTGGGTTGGTACCAGCCGACCTGGTCAACGTCCGCAGTTTTCAAGTCGGTATCGGGAATGGCGCTGAGCCGCGACGGCATCCTGACGCGTCATGAAGCCGTCCGATGTTGGCGGGTCGGTGGATCAAACGAGGCGGCGATCGATCGCAATGGGACGCCGTATCCGAGTCTTTGGCCGCCTCGAGTCAATCGGTACGCGGGCCCGTCCGAACGCCGCGAGATGAGCGCCACAGCGTGTGCTCGCGCGAGATTGCCTCCTCTGCGTGAGTGACGAACTGCGCCCAGTTGGTTTCGTCGACCGCTTCCAGCTCTGATGCGACTGCCGCCAACTCCTGGCTCGTCAATGCGTACGCGGTGGCCAAGTTCTGATGCTGCTTAGCCTGCAGCCACGCCGTCGTGCCGGCCGCGGCCGCAGCGAAAATCCCAAGCAGATCGACATCGACCCACCCCACGGCTTTCACGATGCCACCAAACAAACCGAGAAACTCCAAGGCCACGGTAGTCACTACCCAGAAGTCGGCGCGTTTAGCATTCCACGCCGCCTTCATCGCATACCAGCACTCTTGTTTTTGAATGCGCTGAGATAGGTAGATGGAGCGTCGGTCCTCAAAAGGCAGCGTCCGCACGTGGCGCATTTTGGCCGAGATTTGGCAATCGCTCCCCGAGCTAACATGCACTGGCAAGTCGCCCAGGTCTCGCAGGAGGTCAGCTATTTCCGCGAGGAACCTGGCATCCACGTCGGTCACGTCGCTCTCGAACGATTCGCCGCGCATCATGTAGCGCCAGCCGAGCGTTTTCGCCGATTCGGCAGCCGCCCGGCCCTCGTACCAAATTCGATCCGGTCGCTGGATTGCCATGAGCAGTTCGGCACCGAGCGCGCCCCCAAACGCAACGACCGCGATGATGCCCCCCACATGCAGATGACCGGCCTTCCAACCGATCGCCCCGCCGACGGCAGCGAGCACAATCCCGCCTAAGCGGATCTTGGACCACAGCAGGAACGACCGCTGGGCACGCGCCGCTTGCTGACTTGCACTACGTTGCAGGGCGGGGAAGTCGTCGGGCGCAAGATCCGGCGGGGGCGTCGGCACATCCCCATCCTTGCGCAACAGCGTTTTTCTGGGGCCCAAACGCAACACACAGAAAAACTTTGTTGAAGCCGAATTCGGGCTCGTTCACCAACGGCATTGGGATGATCAGCCAGATCGGTGAGTGGTTGTCCGATCACATCGCGATGCTGCCGAGCGGTCAGTGCCCTCACTGACGGCACGAAACATTCTGGCGAAACCAACCCGTTAGCCCGCGATCCCAGCGATAATGACCGAAAAACCGGGAGGCGCGGTGACTGCTCGTGAGGTGCTAGTGCCCGACGCGGCCGATCCCCCTGCGCACGAACCGCGGCCGCAAACTAATACACCAACAAAGCGATCCCAGTGGAAACGCGCGGTGGGTGCGGCTGGCGCGGTCATTGTTCTCGCCGCGATCGCCGTGGCCGGCTATATGCGTGCCGACGCGGCGCGCTCGCATTCATCCTCACAGACAACATCACAGTCGGCTTCAAACGTTCCTGATCAGGTCCGGGGCCTGCCGCCAGGTGCGGCGGCGTGTCCACGTGTTCAGACGGACGTTCAGAGACCTTTCAATGCCGGTGCACGAGGCACGCCGGCGACCAGCTGCAGTTTCGTTGAGCAAGTGCGCAAGGAGTATTCGGCGCACAGTACGCCGACCTCTGGCCCGAGCGAGTTGAGTGCGATCAGTCCGGCTACCTTTAAGTGGTACAAGCTTGCCTGCTTCAATTCAGGCGCCTACGCCACCTGCACGGGTGGAGCCGCCGCCGTCATATACCTGTACAACACGCTTGGTTCTTAGTCGGGAGTGGGCGGCAGTCCGGCACACAGCTTCCGATCGGCGATGTGCGGCGATACCCATTTCGCCCAATCTTTCTTGCTCATCGTTGTAGTCAGCTTGGCGCACAACGCATCCGCCGGAGAAACCGTTCCGCGGTGTGGGTTCGGCCAGATCCGGATTGTTCCGTCGACGCTCCCGGAGACAATGAGGGTGCTGTCGCGGCTAACTGCGACGGTGACAACTTGGGCTTGGTGACCAGTGAAGGTGTACTGGGTTCCGTTGGCGGCGCTCCACAGCTGCACGGTGTAGGGGTCGAAGCTTCCCGCGACTATACGATCCTCCGATGAGTCGGTCGATTGGGAGCTGAAGGCCAAACCCATGACCGCGTCGCCGATTTCGGCCGGGTCTCCCACCGGCGTGCCGGCGTTGACATCCCAGCGCTGGATCACCCCAACGGCCAAGTGGAGCCTGGCGGTTCCCCAGTCTGTGCTGCCGGTCGCCAACCGCCGTCCGTCGGGACTGAAACTGACACCGAGAATTTCGCCCGGATGGTTGACCGCCAGGTGCGATCGCTCGCTGAACGGTTTCGGTATCTTGGCGGCCGCGACGGCCTCCCACACCTCCTTGCCGGTGAGATCCCACAAGCGGACGATCCCCGCTACGCCACCCGATGCCAAACGATCGCCATGCGGGTCAAATGAAAGGCCGAAAACTATTGCGCGGTCCCTATTTTCCAGCGGGGTGGCTCGCGGTGACGGGGACGACAAGTCCCAGATGGTGATCTGCCCGTCGATACCCGCGGAGGCCAGCAGGTTGGCGACGGGATTCATCGCGATCGTGGTTACCGGCCGTCCAGTCTCGATCGTCTTGACGGTGTTGGTGGTCAAGTCCCACAGCCGGATCTTGCCGTCCGCACTACCGGAGGCGACCGCGTCGCCGGTCCAGTTGAACGCAACGCGGGTGACAACTCCTGCGGGCTCGGGCATCCTCCTGATCTCGGTAGCGGTGTAGGAGTCCCACAGCCGTACCGTCCCATCCACGCCTCCCGACGCAATTTGGTGGCCAACTGGACTCGTCGCCACACTGGTCACAGCTCCCTCATGACTGCCGACCAGGGGTCCTTTATGTGGTTGGCCAGCAACGGCGTTCCAGAACCGCAACGCGTGTTCGTTTCCACCGCTTACGATTTCGCCATCGACGATCGCGACGCTCAGGACCAGCCCTTGGTGTCCAATCATGGGGTCGCCGATGCGCTTCCGTTGCGCGACATTCCACAGCTGAACCGTCTTGTCATTGCTGCCCGACACTAGACTGGCTCCGTCGGCGTTGAAGGCGACGCTGGTCACGGGTGCCGTGTGGCCCGGAGCTCCAGGCATCGGCAATTGCCCAGCCGGGCCCAGCTTGTCGCTGTCCCAAAGACGCACCGTGTTGTCCGCGCCACCGGACGCGACCAGCTCATCATGCGGGCTGAAAGTCACACTCATGACCCCACCGGCGTGCGCGCTCGGTTGTACGGCGTCCGCCGGTATGTTTCCGCCCGAGGGCACCACTTTGACGACGTTCCAGACGCGGATGGCCCCGTCCGCTCCACCGGCCACAAGCCTGTCCGCCGCACGGTTGAACGCGACGGTGAAAACCGCTGTGGCAGTGCCGATTGGGGCCATATCGGCCCCGTCGGGGCGCGAGATCTCGATGACTCCGTCGACGCCGGCTGAGGCAAGGCGCTGGCCATCGCGACTCAAGGCTATGCCGCCCACGCGTCCCTCGTGCGGCCGCGGGAGAGACTTCGGAATTGGGTGTTGATCGTTGAGATTCCAAACCTGTACGACCCCTTCTTCACTGCCCGCTGCGACCACTTGACCGTCCGCACTGATCGCGACGTTGGTGAGATGAACGTTGGGCACGGGCAACAAGCGGCAGCCCCGATTGTCGGAGTTGGCGTCGCCTCGACCTGCCGCACATGCACTCTGGCGGAGGTTCTCCAGCCATTTCGGGGAATCGGTGTCCCAAATGCGCAGACCGCCGGTATCGGCCACGGCCAAGCGGTGGCTCACGTCGGCGAATGCGACGCCCACCACAGGAGCAGCGCCATTCGAGATAAGGTCAGTGCTGGACCTCTTGACGAGGGCGTCGAGCAGGGCCTCATCGTTCGGCTTGGTCTGTATTTTGTTCGCCGCTAACAACTCCTGAAAAGCTTGCACATCGTCACCGACGTTGGCGGCGCTCGATGTGGTGGCATTGCCTCCACGGTCGAGGATCGCCTGAACGTCGGAAGTCAGCTTCTGAGCGATTGCGTCCTGGGCGTTGCGCTTCGCTAGTTGCTGCTCATCGCGCGCGGTAATCAGCAGGCCCACCGCCACCAGGGCGACGACGACCGTACACACCAGAACGGCGCGCAGCACTCGGGAGCGTCTGCGCAGGACTAGCGCGTGGGCCTGAGCTAAGGCTGCACGGTCGGTTTCTGCCGCCGCAAGTTTTTTGGCCGCTTCCAACTCGGCTTCACGTTGTCGTTTCTCGGCGGCCAGATGCTGGTTCTCGTGTGCGCGGCAGGCTGCGAGATATTCGCGGTCAGTCTCGTCCAAATTTGCAGCCAAGTCCGGCCGCTGGTTGAGCCGCTCCGCGGCTGCGAGTCGATCCGCAGCATGAGTGAGCCAGGCGGTGCTTTTGTCCGACTTGGCCCAGTCGCGCGATGCGCGCTTCACGCCCTCCAGCACTGCCAGTAGAGCGGAATCCTCGGTCAGCCAGCCTTCAAGAAGGCTCCACTGCCGCAGTAAAGCCTCGTGTGCCGGCTCGATGGTGGTCTCGCCGGTCCGGGCCAGCCGATCGGTAGTCAGCAAACGCTGTTCCACAAGGTTCCGCAAAAGCGGCCGGCTCTCGCCTGGAATCTCCGAAAGACGTGCGACACGCCGCCGCGGTGCGCCCGTGTCGGGATCGATGTCTGCCAGCCACGGGATCATCCCGTGACGCAGCAGTGCCAGCCGAGCGGCGCGATCATTCGACACCGGCGGAGCCGTGTCCGCGGTGATTGCCTGCTCGACGGCTTCTTCAATCGAGCCTTTGATGCCCCCCAGGTTGCGATAGTCGGCAGCCGTGAGGCGACCGGTTCCTCCGTTTTCGAGATAGAGACGTTCCATTGTGAAGCTGAGCAGAGGAAGCGCATCCTTCGCTCCGCCAACCTCGATGTCCCGGAGCAGCACGCCGACCAACCCGTCGTCGATCTTCAGCCGCCGCGTCGCGTGTTCCAATCTCGTTGCCGGACCCTTGATCACCTCGACATAGGATCCGTGGGGCATGGGTCCCAAATCGAACGGGACCTTCCGCACCTCCTCGAGCGCCTTGACTTCCTGAAGTTGCGCATACGAGTCAGACCGGATCGCGATCACGACGATCAGCGCAGGTTTGTCTTCGCCGAGCAAGTCCCGCAGCAGGCTCAGCAGCTGTTGGGCCTGTTCGTGGCCTTCAGCGCGGAACAGTTCTTCGCCCTGATCAATCGAGATGACCACCGTCGGTGGCTTCCCCGGACCGTCGGCGTCGTTAGTGTCTGGCGTCGCCGCGTCGACAAGAGCTTGCAGGACGATACGCAGTGTCTCCGCACCCCCGTCGATCGCTGCTCGAATCCTGCTGCGTGGCAGGTCTATTCCCGCGGCATTCCGTGCGGATTCGAGTGCGCGCAATAAGCCGTAGTCACCGGAAATGGCGGCGCGTTCCGGTCTGACGATTGGCAGCGGTAGAAAGTCGCGATCGTAGCGCGTCAACCGGGCGAATAGGCCGGCGCGTAGAAACGATGATTTGCCGGCACCGGATGCCCCGAGAATCGCCAGAAGGCGCGGGGGTGAGTCTGCTCGCAATCCCCGTAGCTGATCGAGCGCCTCGAAAATGGGCGCGTCGCGTCCGAAAAAGATGCCGGCATCGTCAGCCTCCAACGGCCGCAGACCTCGATAGGGCGGGCGATCCGGTTCGGTTTCTGGCGGCCATTCAAAGAACCGCGGGTCTAAACCCGCCTTGACGAGGCCTGCACGCAGCCGCTTGAGGCCTTCTTGTGAGAAGGTCACGTGGCATTCCTCATGGGTGCGCGGCAACGTGACTCTAAATGGTCGGTGGTCTCGTCCCGACGCTAGGTCGACGACTTGCCACGTATCGCTCAGCTCCGCCGGTAACTCCGCCGGTCTAAAGGGCTCGATCAAGACGCCGAACAGACGTTTGCCGAGCTTGTGCGCGAGCGAAAGCTCTTTGTGGCACCAGCTCGATCCCAACCACGCACGCGAAACCAAAAACAGCACGGCTTCACAGCGCGCGGCGGCATCATTGAGCGCACGCTCCCAACGTTCGCCGGCCACAATGCCTCGATCGGGGTCGAGGTCAAGGAATACGTCGTCCCAGCCCTCGTCCGCAAGCCAGTCGCACAGACCAACGGCCTCGGCGTTGTTGACGCTTGAATGGCTCAAAAAAATGCGCGCCATTCCTCACCGGCCTGCCTGGGTCCCGATTCTGGAGGCGACCACCCGCGTTTTAGCGTCACACGCGCTGTCGCGCCAACCAAGCATCATCCGACCCTGCCGTCGGCAACCCTTAGCCCGGATCAAAACGGGCCCACGAAATGCAGCAACAGCTCACCTCAGCTGCCCGACTTACTAACAATGTGCACGCGAGCATAAGCGTTCGCAGCGATTATAGGTAGGCGGTTCAGCAACTTTCACAATTCTGATGTGATGCCAGCCTGGTCGCGTCCTGGCGGGGGACACGGATCGGCCGATCTGTGTTCACCTGGTACTAGAGGTAACCGGCGTCTTCTTTGAAACCAATCCCAATATGCAATTGCAAATCTGGAGGGATTGCGCGGTACGCGACCGTTGTCGATGCGCCCGGTCCCAGCGAGGCCGGCCAACTCTTTTGCAGTTGGCCCATCACCGCCGCCCGCCCAACTGCCGCCGAAAGACAACCCTGCCCCGGACTGGCTGCAGATCGCCAAGCAGTCGGACGACGGTCGGCTGATCTTTGATTGGCAATCGCGCGCACAAGAACCGCGCAAGAATCACGCAAGGTATCAGCGACATGGTTGCCGCAATTACGAGAGCAGCCGTGAACGGTGACTGCTCCGACCGCTTACCGCTCGCGGGAAAGGAACCGAAATGATCACGAGTTCGCGCCACTCCACATGGCGACGGCGCGCAGGCCTCGTCGCGCTGGCCGCGGTTCTGGCGGCCGGGTGCTCGTCGAACGATGCGACCGCATCGCACCAAGCGCCGGGCAGCCCCACGACATCCACGCCGGCCCCGGCCGCAGAGATGGCGGCTCATGGTGTCGAGAAAGCGATCGGCGACGTGCCCTGGTCGCAAGTCGGTCCGGGCTGGATGCTCGCCACCTGGAGCCCGGCCGTCAGCGTGCCCCCGGGCGTGTCGCCGCCTCCGGGCTCACCCGCGCCCGACACGGTCCCCGTCACCCTCTACCTCGTCGACCCGGCGGGCGGTCGCTATGCGATCACCTCCTTTCCGCCGAAGGCCGGACCCAGCGGGGTCGAGTGGTCGGGCGACGGCAGCCACGTCGTTTGGGCCTCCGCGGGCCCCGGGAAATCGACGGTGATCACCGAGCTCGACCTGCACAACGGCGCCCGCACCACGTTCACCGTTGACGGCTCGTCTGTCGCCCCTCGCTTCACCCGCCCCGACGGCAAGGCGCTGCTGCTGACTGTGGACAAAAAGCTGATGCGGGTCGACCTGGCCGGCAATCCGCAGCTGACCTATCCGACCGACAAGCTCGCGAGCGCCTTCGACGGTCAGTACCTCTCAACCCCGGACGGCACGCAGCTGGTGCTGGGTACCGCATCCGGCCTTGCTCTGATGGGCAACGACGGAACAGTCGTTAAGGAGCTGTCATCTGCGGGAGGAAGCTGCTCACCGGTGCGATGGTGGGACGCCGGCGCGAAGACCGTCCTCGCCAACTGCACTGCCGCAAACCAGCATTCACGGCTCTGGCTGGTCCCCATCGACGGTTCGGCACCGACCGCGCTGACCGCGCCGATAACGGACCCGGCGTCGCACGACACCGGCGACATCAGCGCGTGGCAACTGCCGGCCGGCACCTATGTCCAGTACGCGGGCGGATGCGGCGCCATCCACCTCGGCAAGCTCAACCCCGACGGCACGGTGTCCAAGGTGGCGGTGCCCAACGTCGATCCGAGTCACAGCATCTATGTGATCGGCGTCCACGGCGGGAACCTCGACCTCAAAGCCACGGTCGCCGGCTGCGGACCCGCCCAGTCGCTGCTCGAGTACGACCCCGCCGCCGGCACCACCAACGTTCTGCTGGGACCCCCGCTCAACGGCGGCGCGGTAATCAGCGCGGTGCCCTACCCGGGCGAGAAGTAGCATGCGACCGCACCAGCGGCTGTGGCGGCAACGCCGAAACGCCACGATCGTCGCCCTCGCCGTTGCCGTCATCGGCCTCACCGCGTGCCACTCGTCGCCGCGGTCGGCGCCGGCGCCCCAACAAACCGTGCTGCCGCTAGGCGGTCTCAACCACCCCGCCGGCGTCGCGGTGGATACCAACGGCGCGGTGTATGTCGCCGACAGCGGCAACAAACGAGTACTGAAGTTGGCCCCCGGGTCGAACAGCCCGACGGTGCTGCCGTTCACCGGGCTCAACTACCCCGACAGCGTGGCGGTGGACAAAGCCGGCGCCGTCTACGCCACTGACGACCACAACAACCGGGTGGTGAAGCTGCCGGCCGGGTCCAACGCCCAGACGGTGTTGCCGTTCACGGGCCTCAACGGCCCGGACGGCGTGGCGGTGGATTCGGCCGGCGCCGTGTATGTCGCCGACTACCTCAATGCTCGGGTGGTCGAGTTGGCCGCCGGGTCGACCACCCAGACGGTGCTGCCATTCACCCACCTCGGCCTCCCGCGCGGTGTCGCGGTGGACGGCGCCGGCACCGTCTACGTCGCCGACTTCGGCAGCAAGCGGGTGGTGAAGCTGGCGGCCGGGGCGACCACCCAGGCCGTACTGCCATTCGACGGCCTCCAAGACCCCGTCGGGGTGGCGGTGGACACCGCCGGAAGGGTTTCTGTCACAGACTATTTCAACAACGCCGCGGTGACGTTGGCGGCCGGATCGTGCACCCAGACGGCGCTGCCGTTCACCGGCCTCACCGGCCCCGAGAGTGCGGCGGTCGACACCGCCGGAAATGTGTATGTGGTCGACGGCCAAAACAACAGAGTCGTAAAGCTCTCGTCGGCACCGTCAACGACGCCGCCGGCGTGCCGACAGACGGTGCTGCCGTTCACCGGCCTCGACGATCCGTGGGCGGTGGCGGTGGACACCGCCGGCAATGTCTATGTCGTCAACAACGCCTCGGGCGATAACCGCAGCGGGGTAGTCAAGTTGGCGGCCGGGTCGAACGCCCAAACCGACCTGCGGTTCACCGGCCTCGGCTTCCCCGAGAGCGTGGCGGTCGACGCCGCCGGCAACACGTACGTCGTCGATAACAAAACCAACCGAGTGTTGAAGTTGACGCCAGACTCCAATACCCAGACCATGCTGCCGTTTTCCGGCGTCGCCCCCCGGGCTGTTGCGGTCGACACCGCGGGCGATGTATTCGTCACCGATTACCGCAACGATCGGGTGCTGAAGTTGGCCGCCGGGTCGAACACGCCAACGGTCCTGCCGTTCACCCACCTCACCGGCTCGGACGGCCTGGCGGTGGACACCGCCGGCGATGTCTTCGTCGTCGACGGCGACAAGGTCCTGAAGCTGGCGGCCGGGTCGAACACGCCAACGGTCCTGCCGTTCACCGGCCTCAAAAATCCGTGGGGCGTGGCGGTCGACACGGCGGGCGCCGTCTACGTCGCCGACTCCATCAACAAGAGGGTCCTGAAGCTCGCGGCCGGCTCGAACACCCAAACGGTCCTACCGTTCGTCGGCCTCGGCGACCCGCAGGGCGTGGCGGTGGACACGGCGGGCGCCGTCTACGTGACCGACCGCGACAACGCCGAGGTGGTGAAGCTGGCGGCGGGCTGATGGGTCGACGCGCCGATTCGCTATCTGCCTGGGCTGCAATATCTTTCGCATGCCGACCCACAGCGAACCGGCACAAGAACCAAGCAAGAAACACGCAAGGTGCCCACCGCAGCCTTGGTGTGACGACTACGAGAGCCGCGCCCGGCGGAAAGGAAAGCAAATATGAAGAACGCAAGAATCGCGGCGCTCTCCATCGCGACCGCCGTCGCCGCGCTCGCGCTGCTCGCCGTTGCCGTCATCGGCGCCACCGGATGCAGTAAGACGCCTCCGACTTACCGGGTTAGCGCCACCGTGCCCGTCGGCAAGTGGGCGTCGGGGGTGGCGGTGGACCCGGGCACCCACACCGTCTACGTCACCAACCGCGACGACGACACGATGTCGGTGATCGACGCCTCGACGCGTACCGTCAGCGCCACCGTGCCCGTCGGCAAGCCGTTCTATGGCCCGGAGGGGGTGGCGGTGGACCCGGGTACCCACACCGTCTACGTCACCAACTACGGCGTCACAGTGTCGGTGATCGACGCCTCAACGCGCACCGTGACCGCCACTGTGCACCTCGGCACGGGCCCGGAAGAGAACCCGGCAGGGGTGGCGGTGGACCCGGACACCCACACCGTCTACGTCGGTCGACTTCGAACGGCCGCTGCCCACGTCGGCAACTACGACGGCACGGTCTCGGTGATCGACGCCCCGACGCGCACCGTCACCGCCGACGTGACCGTCGGCAAGCAACCACACGAGGTGGCGGTGGATCCGGGCAGCCACACCGTCTACGCCACCAACGCCACGGACAACACGGTGTCGGTGATCGACGCTTCGACGCGTACGGTCGTCGCCACCGTGCCCGTCGGCAAGAACCCGGGCGACCTGGCGGTGGATCCGGGCACCCACACCGTCTACGTCGCCAACGGCGGCGACGGGACCGTGTCGGTGATCGACGCCTCGACGCGCACGGTCAGCGCCACCGTGCCCGTCGGCAAGAACCCGGCCGGGGTGGCAGTGGATCCGGGCACCCGCATGGTCTACGTCGCCAACAACGCCGACAACACGGTGTCGGTGGTCGACGCCTCGACGCGCACCGCCACCGCCACCGTGCCCGTCGGCAAGCAACCACACGAGGTGGCGGTAGACCCGGGCAGCCACACCGTTTTCGTCACCAACGGCGGCGACAACACGGTGTCGGTGATCGAATCTCGATAGTGCGGGCAAGGGCTGGCCGGGGCAACGGATTGTCTTGTCCGCCAAGCATCGTGGATTTAACAAGAACCGGACGAATCCAACGGATCATAGAGTGCCCGAGCCGTGTTCGTGCAGGTCAGAAGGGTGGTCCCGGCTGGGATCGAACCAGCGACCTTCCGCGTGTGAAGCGGACGCTCTTCCACTGAGCCACGGGACCCGGCGCCGACGGGCGAACGACGTCGAAGGGTAGCACGAATCGGGCAGCGCCGAACTCGCCGCGTGCGTCGGAGGGCGCGCTAGCCTAGAGCCGCAACGTAACCAAGAGATTTGTGTGCGCCCGCTCGGGTGGACTATCGTCGTCCTTCGCGACGGGCGACGATCTCGCTCGTTGCGCGCGGACGTAGCGCAGTTGGTAGCGCATCACCTTGCCAAGGTGAGGGTCGCGGGTTCGAATCCCGTCGTCCGCTCGAAGGTGCAAGTGGCATCAATCCCCCGCGGTGGAGTGGCCGAGTGGTGAGGCAACGGCCTGCAAAGCCGTGCACACGGGTTCGATTCCCGTCTCCACCTCCAAGTTTTTACCCCCAGGCGCGATTAGCTCAGCGGGAGAGCGCTTCCCTGACACGGAAGAGGTCACTGGTTCAATCCCAGTATCGCGCACCAGAGTTCGTAATGCTCAGAGGCGTAATCTGAGACAGCAAGCCGGTCGCGTGAACTACATGTGAACTGGTCGACAGCAAGCTAGCAACCCGTCTGAGAGGTAGCTAGCCATGAGCACCACGACCGACCCAAGTCCCGACGTCCCACTTCCCGCCGGCGCCGGTGAGTCCTCCGGCGGCTGGATCGATCGCGACGAGACCTACCCCCTGCCGTACCGCATCGCATACTGCCACCGCTACGACACAACCGGCTTGATGTGGGTCGAGGGGTCGGCCATTCAGCTCAACGACGGCCGCGTCGATGGCGAAATAGAGCCGCCAAAGATAAGCGTCTACCCGCCGGAAATGTTCAGCACCGCGGCGGCACGCCAACTCGCTGCCGCCCTGATCGAGATAGCCGACCAGCTTGACCAGTGGGTCACGTCCACCAAAGGACACACACCATGAGAGCCATGAAGGGTGTGTTGGTGGTCGCCCGGCGATGAGAGGTATTGGCGGTCTGGTGCTGCTGGTGCTGGTGCTCGGCACCATCGCCCGGTTCTGGGTGTGGATTGTCGGCGCGTTGGCGATCGCGGTGCTCTTTGTCGCGCTGTGGCGGTTCGCCGGCCGCATCGACCGTTCGCTTGCGTCGTGGGAGGCGCGGCGCCGCGCCCGGGCCGACGTGCTCGCGGCGACCGCTCACCGCGCGGACGTCCAGAACGCGCAAGTGCTCGCCGGCGACGATCGCGGTGTTTACGGCGACTATCCCCCAAGCCATTTCAACGCCCAAACGTACGCTCGTCGGACCTCGGTTCAGGCATCCGGAATCTATCGAACGGCTCGCTGACGGTCGGGTTAGGCTTCCGCGGTCGCAATCCACCTTGGAAGCCTCCAACATGTGTCAGCATCAGCGAAGGCTTTAGCGAAATCCAGTTCAAAGCTACGGGAGCCCACAGCCATGCCAGCCCTTATAGCGACCGCGATAGTGATCGGCTTGATCGTGCTTGTGGTCAAGACGCTGGTCGACTTCTGGCCGGTTATTCTGGCGATCGTAGTCATCGCGCTTGCGGCCAAGTTCCTGCCGCGGGTCATAAGGCATATCCTCAAGGAACGGTACTTTGCCAGCGAACAGTTCTTGGCTCACAAGGCCAAGATCGCAGCGGTGGTCGCCGAGCACAACGACGTTGCCGAGTACGTCTCAGAGATTCGCAGCCGCGGATCGTTCAGTCTCGGTGCGTCGTCCACCGGCGCACAGGCGCATCTGGCGTCATTCGAGAACACCAGCCATCACAATTATCGCCGGGACCGGAACGTTGCGAACTACCAGTCATCAAATGTGCACAACTGCTCGCTGCAAGTCGTCCGTAGCGCCAGCGCCGACCCCGTCAAGTACGTGATGAAGTACTTCAACATCAAAGCCGACGAAGCCAGCCTCACCGACGTGGAGAATCTGGGCGAGGACATCACCCGACTCGAAAATGCCATCAACAACCTCGAGCAGCGGGAGGCGAGTATCACCAAGTCATTCAATCCGCCTGCCTTCATCCTCAAGTACTACGCGGACGAGTTTATGAAGCACGTCGGCGTCGAGCTGTCGCCAATCGGCGTTCCGTATCCCACATACGTTTTTGAGTACGTCAGTGCCGGTGGGAACAGTTCGCAGCGGGCAACCGTCAAGTTGAACACCCCAACGATCGACGCGCTCATCGAGGCGCTGTCGCAAAAGATCCGTTTCAGCAAGAGTGCCGCCGGCCAGCGCGCCCTGATGACCTCTAAATTGCGCAACCTAATAAAGACGCGTGACAACTACACCTGTCGGTACTGCTCGGTGTCGCTTGCGGCTGAGCCTCACTTGCTTCTCGAGGTAGACCACGTTATCCCGCTGTCAAAGGGTGGCCTGTCCACGCTGGAAAATTTGCAGACTCTGTGCTGGCGATGCAACCGGACCAAGTCCAACAAGGTAGCGTCCACGCAGCGATGACCATGATCCCGCCATTCCCGGGAGGAACGCTCGCCCCCTCCGACATCGACCTGATCAAAGGGGCGAGCAACAGGGACTGCTGGAAATTGCCGTCGTGAGCGAATCGACCCTCACGCAGAAGACGCTGTCGCATCGAATCGCTCAGATGGGGCTACGTGCCCCTCGCGTCGTGTTATTGGTACCCGGCGATGGCGAATGGCACTCCATGGCCCGCAACGGAATTCACGCGATAACAGCCATGTGGGGAGGGGCTGGCTGGCTTGTGGTCCCTGTTTCGTCGGCCGAGGTGCATCCGGCGCTCCTGGCAGCGCTCAGAGAATACGACCCCGATCAGATTGCGATCCCTCCAGCAAACTCGTTCGTCGCACGCAACGATATGAACCTGCTCCACGATGCCCAGGAAGCTATCTCGACTGCGTGCGCGAACTATCGATCGCCCATCGCGACGTCCATCGTTTCGCCTAACGCGCGTCATCTTTGGGCACCGTACTTCTCAACGAGTGGCCCCGGTGCGCTCACTCAACTTAGCGATGTTCTCGCCAACCCGTCGACCGGCAGCGGCGACGCCACCATCGGTGCCAACCCTGCCCTCGGGGGCACAATCGGATTGGCCGCGGCGGCAAGATTCGGACTTTCCGATCCACCCGCCCGACCGGAAACACAGATCGATGATCAACTGCGAAACCGAGCTGTTTTTCAGCTCCTTTCGGGTTCGGCCATCGCCAGCTCCCTCGTCGGCGTGACGACTCGAGATACGGCACAGGGTCCATTCATCACAGATTTCCACCGGACTACCTACGGCCTGAGCAGCGTTTACGAGAACGGACCCGAAAGCTGGCCACCGGCTATAGTCGTGTGGGGCAACAGCCCGGCCGACTTCGCGCTCGCTATGGCCTGGGATCGGACCTATGGGAACGGGATTTGGCTACCAGATGAGTGGTGGCGAAACCGGGCACTACGCCCCCAGGTGATCATGGGGATCAACTCCCTGGCAGAACGTATGCTTTATCCGCTGCACCGCGAATGCTACTTCACCTCAACGTCACTCAGCCGACGGCAACTCCAAGAGCGACTCCGCGGATGCAACACCGGGAGCGAACGACGCCTCGGCGAACCACTCCTCCTGCCTCCCAGAAAAGCCATTATCTATCCGGTGGAAACCATCCCATTCCCTCGATACCAGAAGAGCTGGTACGCCATCGGTCGCAGCAACGCGTCGCAGTGGTCGACTGCCGTCCATGAGAAGGCCGGCACAGTCGAGTTTGCCACGCTCCCACCGCTTCCCGACATTAGAGTGCCGGACTTTAACACGATCGAAGCTAATGCTCGATGGCACGTCGATATCGCCGTCGTCGGCCAACACATTCCCCCCACAACGGCGCTGCACGAGCGGAATTTGCTTGCGGGACAACAATCTTCTCCCGCGATCCGGATCAGATCCTCACGCCGCGGAATCTCCTTCGAAGCGCATGACGCATTCATAATCCCGGCCGGCGCGTCGATCGAAGAACGACTCGCACGGCCGCTTATTCGCTACCCTTCGCTCCTGGACTGGGCTCACGCCAGGGCAGAAGTTCACGGAATGAGCACGAGATTATCGACCGCAGGTTACAGGGCCGAGGTTCTGGCCAAGCTTCTCGGAAGTCGAGCCGATCTCGCGGAACTCATTGCAGGACAGCTACTTTCGGCGTTGCAGGCTTTCAATGCAACAGACCGAAATGCGTTTTCCAACAACGAAGGTTGGATCGTACGCAGGCAGGCTTTCCTACGCTTTGGAGGCATGTGCAAGAAAGCTGGTATACCGTCCGACGCGGCCGCCCGCAACCAGATCGATCAACTGGTCCGCACAGGAATTTTGCACCGAGGACTGATCCTCGAGTGCGCTGAATGCGCAGAAGTTGCGTTCATCCGCCTCGAGAACGTTGCAACAACTACAACGTGTCAGCGCTGCGGCGCCGAAAACTACCTAACGCGCGAACGTTGGCGTCCACCCGTGGACGACGAACCCCTATGGTTCTATGACCTACACCCAACAGCACGTGCTTTCCTTCAAGCCGACGCAAATGGCCATGTGCCCCTACTACTCTCGCGCCACCTTAGAGCAAACAGCCAATGGGCCTTCACTGACGCGCCCGAGTTTGAGTTGACCCGAAATGACGACCCCGTGGTTGAAACAGACTTACTTGCGCTCGTCGACAGGCAATTGATCTCGGCGGAAGCAAAGACCACAAAGACGTTGGGTAAGAACCGCGCAGAACGCATGGACGCCGCACGGAAACGCGTGCTCTCGGCCAAGCTCCTGGTGGCGGATCAAATAGCCCTCGCGACCACTCAAGACAGTTGGGAACGCTTGAGCGTCGAAAACATGAAGTCGGCCATTGACGCCGAAACGTGGGACACAGGAGCAGCCCCGCGGCTCAGAATAGTAACTGGGCTCGGCACGGAGTCTATTACTGATGAATTCGCAGATTAACGCGGCGCCGCCGCGCCATCACCGCGGCGTAAGCTGTGTCGCCATGGACGTCAAAGACGACTCGTCAGATATCAACAACGCGTGACGCGGCCCAGCGCTGCCACGCGCACGGCCGAGGCAAATGTATTCCAGCACAGCGGATCGGGGATCGAATGAAACAGCTTCCCTCACTGTTCCTGGTCGCTCTTTTGATCGTCGCATGCGGGTCTAACCACACGACGGCGTCGTCGTCATCATCGCCGCCCACCCTGCCTACCGTGCCTGTGTCTGCGACTATGACCGGACCACGGCCAACCACCCAGGCACAGGCATGCGATCAACTGACATGGCCGCGGCCAGTACCGGCCATCGTAGGCGTCGAAATTGGCGATCAAGGGGCACTTTTATGCTGGGACGAAGTCAGGGCCATAGCACCGGACGGTCACGACCCCTTAAACAATCCCAACGATGGGGATAAAGGTGTCGCCTATCGGATCACCGACCTCTCGCCCGCACCTGGCACCCCCATTCAACGCAAAGACGTGATAACCGCGCACGTTGTCCCCGAACCTTTGCCACCCACTCAGCCAGCGTTCTACCCGTGCAACTGGGTCACCGCAGACGATGCGGCCAGGTTTTTCGGCGACTCATCATCAACCGTCCTGCCCACCGCAGACGAGCCCGGCGCGTCGCAACCGTTTTGCACATACAACAGCGGCTCTCACATGGTCACCTCTGCGCTACAACTGCCTTCTTACTTCGCGGTGGACGCGCAGACTCAACAAGACATAGACGCCGCGACCTGGCACTCAAGCGAGGTAAGTGGCCTCCCCGGCCGCGCATACTGCGGCATCTCAGAGCGCGACAACAAAAAGTCAGCGCTTTTGCAAGTGCTTCTCAGCGGCAATCGGCTATATCAGGCAATGGGCTGGCACGGCGAATCATGCGACACGCTCAAACAATTCGCCCAAACAGCTATCCCCCGCATTGGTTCCACTGGTTGACCCGGTCTGCACGGTTCGTTTAACGCTACCGCCCTTCAACGATCGCTGCGGCGCTCTAACCCGACAACCGGCGACTCCCGTGTCGCATGCGACGACTATGCCCGATTTTCCAGCGCGAGCGTTGTCCTCGGGGCAAAATTCCTTTTCGAATCATCGCAAAGGATGGGGCGCCCATGCGATCAATCATTGCCGTCGTCATCGTCGCAGTCGGTTACAGCATTATCGCGCTCGCCGCGCCGTCGACCGCGACGGCCGACGAATGCCCGCCCGGCTACTACTGGTCCAAAGCTCACAGCACCTGCGTGGAGAGACCAGACGACAACCCAGTCGGTGCAGTCGCACTCTGCGGCGATGGAAAGTACTCGCACAGCGAATCACGCAGCGGCACATGCTCGAACAACGGCGGCGTCGCCCAGCGGTGCCCCTGCGGCGGCGCAGCAACGCCACCGCAGCCAGAATCCGACGCAGACCAGGTCTTCCTCACTCTCTTTTCACAAATCCCCGGAATACACCTCACCGACCAAGCAGCGGCAATCGCCAGCGCCCACGCCATGTGCGCCGACCTTCAAAGCGGAAAGGAGAGCCCTGCCGATGCTGCCGTTAAGACCACGAACAACACCGGACTGACTCCCGAACACGCCACTGCTGTCGTCAACGCCGCAATCACCGCCTACTGCCCCCAATTTCTGCACTAGAGGCTACAGCGGGCGCCTCTGCGCATCCGCGAAAACGCGCTTCACGAAACCGCTTCTCCGGCAACAGGTAAGAGCCGATCGTCCGACGTCACTCGCACCCGCCGCCGTGCGCCGGGGCCGAACGGCAACCGCGGCCGCGGCGCCGAAGGGTCCCGCTCACGATCGCGAGACCACAGCGCATCCTCGAGCCGCCCGACGCCAACCCCTACCGTCTTACCGGCCTCGAGCGCATTAAGTGAACCCCGCCGCGGGTAGAGGAAGAACCCCTCCCTACCGTGCTCATTCACGCCTGCCGGCCGCTTCTTCCCTATCTCAATGCCGTCGATCACGAGTGGCTCACCGCCGCGGCGGTCATACCTCTCACGCTCGTATACCAAGAGCGCGTCATAGATGCCCGGCATGTGCAGACCAGCGCCCCGACTGCCCCGCTTAACTTGCGGCATCTGGATCACCCCTGCGGCCCCAACGAGCATGCGCGGCCCGCCGCGCCTTCCTCGTTGTCGGCGAAGGACGCTCCGGCAGTTCGGTCCGGATCGCCTGCACCATCCGCGACGTCGACTGCCGCAGCAGCCGCAACTCGGCTGAGAGCTTGACCCGCAGCTTTACGTCATCGCCGCACTGCTCGTACATCGCCGCCAGGTCGACAGTTCGATCGATCTCAGCGGCCAGCAAGTCCAACTGGAACCGCTCCTGCGGCGACCACTCCAACGCCTCGCCGCGCTCTTCCCCCACCAACGCCAACTGTTCGTCAAGCGAGCGCAGCACCGCTTCCGCCTCAGCCGAACTCGACCTCCTGCGCTGCCGTCGGCTCTTAGTCTGCAAAACCGTGACACCCGAAGTGTCACGGTTACTGTCACGGTTTCCGCGGTGCGCGCGCTGCCGACACGTCTGCGAACAGTACGACGCATTAGAGCGACCGATGAAGCCATCTCCGCAGCTTGCACACTTTTTCTTGGCCGCGCCCATCAGTGCTCCATCCAACGCGTTTCGTCCTCGAGAAGGGTTCCGCGCGGGCCGCGAAACCGTGACAGCGAGCCAGCGTCGAGCGTGCTCAGAACGCTAGCCACAGCGCGTCCCGGTGGCCGGCACGGCCCGGGGCGACGGGTGCCACCCCTGGGTGTCGACGCTTTGACCTGCGACGATGGTCGCATGGTTGACGTCAGCCAGCGCTGCGCGTCGGCTCGGGCGATGGGCGCCGGCGCGCTTCCACCGGCGGCGCGTCGAGGTTTAAAGCTGTATTCGGTGTGTCTCGGCTGTTCGCCGAAGTACGCTTGCACGCTTTCGTAGTGCTTTTGCTTCGACGACGCGATGGTTGGCGACGATGCGCACCTCTGTGGACCGGGAGCGCGCCAGTTGTGCGCGATGGATTGTTTCAGCAACTTCGCACAGAATTTCGTCTGGCGCTTTTCGGTTGTGACTATCGCTATGGTGGGTGTGCCGGTCATTCGTGCTGTTGCGCATGACGTCGCCCCTTGATGCGCGTGCCCGTGCGAGATGGAACTCATTGAGTACCGCTTCTCTGGCAGGTTAAAACCGCGTGCCGCGGTAGATGCTCGGCGTTCGCGCGCGCGTCGGCGGCGGCGGTCGGTGTCGCCCGGCCGGTGGTCACCATTTGAGTCCGGGGTGTCGTTCTGGTTTGCGCTTCCACGCGTTGCGGTTGGCGCTGATCTGTTTCCGGGTTTCGATGGTGTGACAGCTCGATCAGACTCCGACCACTTGCTTCCCGTCGAGCACTGATCCGCGGCGCCCGCTCTCGGCGAGCCCGGTCGGATGGTGAAACTCTTCGATGGCGCCAGCGCAGCCCGGATAGGCGAGCACACAGCGCTTGTCGCGCTTGCGCACCGTCTCTTTGACTTTTGGCGATACGTAGCCGCCGCTCCTGCCGCGGTTGTTCTCCCATGCCATCGGTGTCGTCTACTTCCTGGGTGTGGTTCTGTTGCTGTGCTTTTGGGGTTGTTCTGTATATACAGCAGGTGCTATCATCTGTATATACAGTCAGTGTGGATAGGAGCTTCCAATGAACCCGGTAGCGCTCTTGGTTGTCATCGCGGTGCTCGGTTTCATCGTTGTCGGCGTGGCCGCGGTTCTGTACGGCACAGTTGACCGGAAGCCATTGTCGGGCACTGAGTTCTACACTGATCGGCCGCCAGCCAGCTTTGAAGAGATGGTTGAGCAGCAAAAGATGGCTGAGGCGCTCCGACCGATAATGGAGATGCTGTACAAGGAAGCGTTCGAACACGGCTACGTCTACGCGCTGCGCGGTGAAGTCCGCGCCCCCACGGCTGAAGAGCGCGAGCGCTGGTCCTACAGCCTGCCACCTGAAGCGTCGGCGCCCGATCTGCGGGCGGTCGCATAGATGGGGAACACGCCATTGCGCGCCGTCCGCGTCGGCGACGAGTTGTGGGAAGCGGCGCAGGCGAAAGCGCTCGCGGAAGACACTAGCGTCAGCGAGATCGTCCGTGAGCTGCTCGCGCGCTGGGTGAAAAAGCCTCCGCGACAACGCTAGCCGCCTAGCGCCGCGTTGACTGCGTTGACGAGTGCGGTAAGCGCGGCGTTGGTGAGGCAGAATGCGCCGACTTGATTCGACAGCTCTAGGTTTTGGGTCTGCAAAAATGCCTGGATTGGAGCTGGGAAGCCGCTGACGTTCCCGTCTGCGGCCTGCCATGTCGTGAGCACATTCGTGGTGGTCATTCGGCTTCTCCTAACGGGTTGACGAGTTCGGGTTCACGATCTTTGGTGACCCGCGTGAGAGGTGTCGCGACGCGGCCATAGTCGGGCGTGCGACGTTGCGCGGTTACCGCTTGCGTTCGTCGCTTCGCATCCAATGGACCCCACAACAAACTGTCGTGCGCCGATGATTCGTCTTCCGGCTCGTCGCCGGGCTCGACGCGTTGAGGATTCGCGCGGTCATGCCGCTCACGCCATAGCTGGTCAAGCTCGAACGTGGTCGGAATCCATGCCTGCGCATCGCTTCTCACCAGCCACAGCAAGAGCTCCGTGTCGTCTACTGGCCACGGTTCTAGGCGCGGCTTGCTGCCATCTATGTTGATCCGGGCGACAGCATCCGGGTTGCGCCACGCTGGCCACAGACTGTCTAGATTGCGCAAATAGAGATCGGAGGCGTGCTCTTCGCCGCCCAAGCTCGGCCGCGAGCTGACGAGGTAGGTCTGCGGCAGTCGCAGCGAAATGAACTCTTGGGCGGCCCGTACTGACCTGTATTCGTCGGCGAGCTCGCTCAAGCGTTTCCAGGCTTCGCCGACGTCGGTTGCGATCGCTTGTGCCGCGGTGCTGGCGGGCCCGAGGTCGCAAGCCAGATCCGCGGCGACGTTGAGGATGGCCGCGAGGCTGGCGTTTAGCTGGCGCAGTATGGGATTCCAATTGGCCGCCAGGACGCCCGACGTATTCGACGTGGCTCGCTGCTTGAAGTTCACCAGTACACGGCGGCGGGCCTCCCACTGGCTGACGGCAGACTCGTGCGCTAGGACCGCCGTGACCCACTCTTCAGAGATTTCGCCGATCTGATACGGGTCGAGGTTGGCGGGTACGGCGGGTACCGGCGTCAGGGCGCGCAATGCTGCTTCGGCTTGCTGTTCCATATCGAGCGCGGCTGCAAACTGAGGCACTGCGTTCGCGACGGCCCGCTGTAGATAGGGGTTATCCGGCAACCGAATTGGTGCGGTATCTATGGGGATGCTCATCGCTGCTTACCTCCGTGTCGGCGTTGTGCTGCGGCGCGGCCGGCCGCGCCGCGCGCAGATTGAGTGCTGGCGGGTGGGTTCGTGTCGTTTTTGACGCCGTGCCGCTTGGCCAGCGCGGCGCGGGCCGTATCGCCGGGCCGCGCTGGTGGGCCAGGCGGCCCGGAGTGTTGCCCCCACTGCGGTGCCCGGGGCTGCGCCGGGGGCTGTTCGCTGATGCCATACAGAGTTCGCAGGTCGGCGCTTACCTTGTCGGCATCGATGTTGCCGTCCGGGCCGGCGCAGCGGTTAGCGTCGGCGACGGCCATGAACGCGGCGAGCTGATCGCCCGACAGTACCTGCGATGCAACAGACTTGAGCTGCTCGGTCAGGTCGACTTCTTGGGCCACGTTCGCCTCTCTGCGTATTCGATCACTGTCTGTCTCGGGAACAACCAGACGCCTGCGTGTTTTCGGCCGTCGAGGTCATTCACTAGGCGCCGAACTTGCCGTGTCGTCACGTTCAAAACGGATGCGACTTCAGCGGTGTCGATCAGCTCCTGGGCCAATTCTGGTGGAGCGTCATCGTTTTCATGTCCGCAGCCGGACATTTCCCAGGCCAGCCGCACTTTCAGAAACCACGCGTTGACCTGTTTGGGCACCGGAGGACCGCCAGCCCGTAGCCCTTCGATGAACCGTTCGACCACATAGAAAGCGGCCTCGAGGTCATCGCCCGCGAGCTCCATCATCCGACGCCGCCGCGTTGGACTTGCTCGACAGCATCAGCGAGTGCGTGGCCGAGCTCGAGTGCTTCGGCTGCGGTGCATTCGAATGTCACGAGACCGTAGGAGATGAAAATTCGCCGGCCGTCGGCGATCTTGACGCGTGCCCGGAAGTTTGTTCGTGTCAGCTTCACGATGCGCCTCCGATCATGGCGCACTCCATGCACTGTCCGGAATCGATGGATTCCTCGAGTGCCAGTGCTGCACCGCACGCGCACTGCCTGTCTGCCTGGCGCGCGTCGGTTACATCGGTTACGGCGGTTGCAAAAAGGTTCGGTTCCGCGCCAGATGTTTCCGCTGTAACCGACGTAACCGCACCCTGGTAGCCGCATCCGTCGTCGGTTGGTTCGTCATCCTCGACCAATTGATCGACATAGCGCTTCCACGCGTCGACGAACTGCGCTCGCGAATAGCCCTTGAACACAGACAATCCATCGCGTAGCGCTTTGGATCCGATGCCGTACTTGCCGAGCCGCAACGCCAGGCCACGATCGTCGATGGGTTCACCCTTGCGGATCGTTGACCAGGGAGATTCGGGTATTTTGGCGAGTCCGTTGGTGATTTCCTCAGTCGGCAGTTTGTCGGCGTAAGCGGTATCGAACACCTTCTTGATGTCCCGCAAGAGAAGCACCCCGATGGTGGGCGGCCGTCTCTTCGCCGCTCTCACAAGCGTTACAGCGGTTACACGGGCTGCTTTCGCCCACCGATCTCCCGCTAGGTCGGCAACCGCCAACAGGGCTTCCCAGCAGTCCGCGTCGCGATCCTCGACGCCGTAAGGCATCTCGGGCCAAAAATCGCCCGACAGAAGCTCGCGCGCTCTGGTAGACCACTTGGCCAGCCGTGTGTAGAGCACTGTCGCTTCGGGTCCGTTTACCCGCGGCCGCCACGGTTCGATCTGCTCGTCGACTGCCCGCCGGCGCATCCTCACAACGATGCTTCGCGTCATGATGGTGTCCGGTAGATCGTCGAGACCCGCGAGCGCGACCGCACAATATGCCGGCAGCTCTTCGGTTTCGACCGTTTTCCCGCGAACAACGCATCGGCCGGCGGTGGCGCCTTTGCGGTGGCCAGCGTTGAGCATCCCGCGCGTGTCCTCGTGCTCTTTGGCTTTTGGGCCGAATACGCAATCGATCTCGTCATAGAGGATGGTCGGTGCGCCGCCCGGGTCGGACACCTTGCGGAACAGATAGGCCGGTGTGGTGTTCACCGCGTGTACCGGCCGCGGCACGAGCGGTTCAGTGACCTCGAGAGCACGCGATTTGCCACTGCCGGGTTCTGGTGACAGGAAAGCGATCCGCGGCGTGGACTCCCAACACTCCATCAGCCACGCGTGCGCGATCCACAACGCGTGCGCGTTGAGCTCATGGTCGCTCGGATAGACGACGAACCGGGATAGATAACTCTTGATGTCGTCCAACAGCGCAGCGGTGTGCGTCGGAATCCCATCCTCGGTCATCCGGCGCTCCTCTTGATGATGGCGGCCAGCTTGGCGCGCAGCAGCTCATCAATGTGTTCCGCGTGCTCGCGCAGCACCCAGCGGAGCGCCGCGGCGTACCCCTCTCGGTAGCCGACGGCTCGGAAACCCGTCGCAGGTCGGTGGTATCGGCGTCCAGAGTGCAGTGGGTCGGGATCGGTGTCACCAGTTAGCCGTACAGCGGCTTCGCGCCGGCGTCGGCGTGCTTCCAGTTCATCGAAGTCGCTGCGGGTACGATTAGGCGCGTCTGCTGGTGTGGATGCCGCCTCGTTGCCCGCGGGGCGGCTTTCTCGTTCTCGGGTCATGCCACACCGCCCCCGAAGGGCTGCATGGCGGCATCGATCTCGTCGCGGCGTAGTCGAACTACTCGCGCGCCAAGGCGGTAGGCGGTCAGTCGGCCGTCGGCGACCATTTGGTGAATGGTTCTGGTGGTTACGCCGAGGTATTCGGCGGCGTCGTTTATCGACAGATAGGCAGGCAGCTTGTTAGAGCGGCCAAGATGATGAGGCATCAAGTCTCCCAGTGAAAGTCGTGTGGCGAACGTGAGCGCATCAGTGCCACCCCTCGCCACGGGAGGGTGCGATGCTGCTCGACGTCCGCCACCTGGGAGGCTCATCGTTCGCCGGGTTCGCCGGTCACCTGTACCGACTACTAGGGCTAGCGTGCCGCTGTGAAGTTTGTAAGTCAGGCGCCTGTCCCAACTGAGGTCAACTGTAGCGAGATGGCTCTAAATTGCAATCACCTTCAGTCTGACGCGTGTCGCTTCCCTCGTGTCGCAGGTGAGACGCATGCCACGTATTCACGAGATTTATTGTGTTTCAACCATTTTCGATAGAAGCTTTGCGATTTGGCGGTCTCGCCCTTGTGCCGCATGCTGATAGCGCATCGCGGCGCCTGGTGTGCTGTGCCCTAGCCTTCCCATCAGCTCGGCCAGTGTCGCGCCGGTGGCCGCCGCGAGGACCGCGCCAGAGTGCCGTAAGTCGTGCCAGCGCAAGTCATCTCGCTTGGCCGCGGAGCGCGCCTTGTAGAACTGCCTGTACAGGCTGGCGGGCGCCAGGTGGCCTCCATGCGCAGCAGGGAACAGTAGATCGTCTTTGTCGTTCCCGACGAACTTCTCAAGGTGACCTTTGATCGCAGGCAGTAGGTGGGGCGGGATCTCGACGTCGCGCCGGCCGGCGTCGCTCTTGGGCGTGGTGGTTTGGAAGCCTTCCTCGACGCGGACCACGGCCCGCTCGACACGGACGATGCCGTAGGGCTCGGGCGCCTCCTCGCCGCTGGCCTCGGCGTTCGCCAATTCGTCTTCGGTCGGCTCGACGATGACGATGTCTTTGCGGCGCAGCTCGGTCAGCTCGCCGAAGCGCAGCGCGCACCAGCTGGCAAGCAACACCATCGCGCGGTACTGCTCGGGCATCTCTTCCGCTATCACTCGAATTTCGTCAAGTGACGCTGGCCGGATCTTGTGGACGCGGCGGGCAGTGCCGGCGCCGCGGATCACGCACGGGTTGACCTTGATCTTGCCGTCGCTAAGCGCGGTGCCCATGATCGTGCGCAGTAGGCCGTACGCGTGTGCGCGGAGCGTCGGTGTCTTCGTGCCCATTTTGGCGTGCCACGCCCGGACATCGTCGGCGGTGATCGAGCCGATCGGCCACGACCCGAACTTGGGCACGATGTGATCCTCGAGCAGCTTCTCGTAATGCTCCCGAGTCCGGTCCTTCAGGTCGCGCTGCGCCATCCACGTCTTCGAGTAGTCGTCGAAGGTCAGCTTCGGCGCCGGCTTCTCGTCAGCCTCGGGCGGAATCCACGACTTCCGGATGATTTCGGACTGTCGCAGCGATAACCAACCTCGAGCCTCTTTCTCGGTTAGGAATGTTCGGGGCGCGCTGTAGCGTCGGCCGTCGGGTCCGCGGTACATCGCCCGGTAGCGGCCGCTGGGCAGCTTGTGGGCGGTGCCGAACGCGCCGCGCTTCTGCGGCTTGCGCCCTTGTCCCCTGACCACCGCGCTCCCTGTCTGCGATACTTCGGCGTGTACTGGCGTGAACTGCGTGAACTCGTTGTGAGCTAACAAGACTGTATCAAGTTTCTGCGAGATTCAGCGTCATTCTGCTACACTGATCAGTGTTGAATCAGGTCAATCCACTGTTTTGGCAGGTCACGATACCCACGCTAGCAAACTGAGCGAACTGGTTCAATCCCAGTATCGCGCACCACGTTTTCGCAGTTCAGAGCATGTTTGCGGGCCGACTTGGTCGAACCGCTGCCAGTATGCCGCCCGTTGGGAAGAGTGGGGAAGACGCCGCGACCGACACCAGTCGGGAGCTCGTTGTTTGCGCACTGGGGACCAATTTGCGCTGTGCTTGATATGCGCAACGCCAGTGACAATGGAGCGTGTCGTGCGTAGATATTCGGAACGGGCGCAATTGGTTCTGCCGTTTGGGGTATTAGCCAGTCGCGGTGGACTCCCCCGGCCCGCCGAAGCCCAAATAGTCCCAGCCTTCGCCGGTGCCGTTGTCGAAGGAACTAGTGCCGACGCCCCCGCCCTGTCCTCCGCCGTTGCTTCCAACATTTGAACTAATGGTGCCGTTGCCGCCTATGCCGCTGGCGCCGTCCGCGCCGGCGCCACTGTTGGCGACGAAGCTGGGCGACGCAGCTGGGGTGTCGACGACGGCGGCGCCGCCGCCACCACCGCCGCCGGTCGCGCCGCCGCTGGTCTCACCGGCGCCGCCGCTGAACGCGACGGGCTGGACCTCGCTGGTCGCGGCGCCGCCGGCGCCGCCTGCCCCACCACTGTGGGCGGCGTCGCCCGCGCCGCCGCCACCGCCACCGCCGCCACCGGCGGCGAAAGTAGTCTCAGGGCCGCCGAGGTTGAGGAAAACGTTTCCATTCGTGCCGATGCCGCCGTCACCGCCGACTCCGCCGCCGCCGCCGGTGCCGCCGCTAGCGCCAACCGGACTGGCACCGGCGCCGCCTGCCCCACCGCCACCGCCTGCTCCCTTAGCAAACCCGGTGACGTCGACGGCGCCGACGTTGCCCCCGGTGCCGCCGGTACCCCCGACTCCGCCTGCGCCGCCCGTGCCACCGCTGCCGGCCTGCCCGAAGAGCCCTCCCCCGGTGCCGCCGGACCCGCCGGCGCCGGCGGCACCGCCATCGCCGCCGACACCGCCGGTTCCGCCTGTCGCGGTGCCGCTTCCGCCGCCACCGCCGTGTCCGCCGTGTCCGCCGTCGCCGCCGAGGCCGCCCGCGCCCGCGGCCCCGCCCAGCAGGGCCTGATTGGCGCCGCCGGCTCCGCCATGGCCGCCGGCTCCGCCGTGCCCGCCCGGCCCGCCGGTACCGCCGGCCGTTGCGTTATCGATGCCGGGTGCGCCGGTGCCGCCGAGGCCGCCCGCTCCGCCCGCACCGCCGGCGCCGAACAGGGAAACCAGTTGCCGATTCGCGCCCCCGGCGCCCCCGTCCCCGCCGTGGCCGCCGGTGCCGCCGAAGAGGCTCGAGCCGCCCATCCCGCCGGCTCCGCCGGCACCGCCGGGGCCGCCGCCGATCCATCCGCTGGCGCCACCGGCGCCGCCATTCCCGCCGGCACCACCGATCAGGGCCTTGCCGTTTCCGCCGGCCCCGCCGTCACCGCCGTGGCCCCACAATCCCGCCGAGCCGCCGGCCCCGCCCGCCTGGCCGGCCCCGCCGGAACCACCGTTGCCGCCGTTGCCGATCAGCCATCCGCCGTCGCCGCCGGCCTGGCCGGTGCCCGGCGCACCGTTGGCCCCGTTGCCGATCAGCGGGCGTCCCGTCAGCAGCTTGACCGGCCCGGGCGGCAACTCCAGGCTCTGGAATCCACCGACCAGGGCCGTCAGCGGGTCGGCGTTGGCCGCCTCGGCGGCCGCATACTGCCCGCCGCTCGAGGTCAGCGACTGCACGAATTGGTCGTGGAAAAGCGCCGCTTGCGCGCTGAGCGAATGGAACTCCTGGGCATAGCTGCCGAAGACCTGGGAGATCGCGGCCGAGACCTCGTCCTGCGCCGCGGCCACCACCGAGGTCGTCGAGGCGGCCGCCGTCGTATTAGCCGCTCTGATCGCGGACCCGATCGCGTCCAAGTCCGCCGACGCGGCGGTGAGAATCTCCGGGTCTACCTGCACGAAAGAGGACATCTACGGCTCCTAATCCCTTGTGGGGCCGTAGATTAAAGTCGGCGACTTGCGAGATTCTTGCGGCTGCTCGGCTTGAGCCCGCCTCGCGGACGACTTGGTTAGGGCTGCCCGGTGCCCCCGTCATTGCTGTTGACAACCACGCCGTGCCCGCCGGAGCCGCCAACGCCAGTGGTGCCCCCGTCACCTCCGCTGTTGTGGAAAACACCGTTGTTGGCGCCGATGCCGCCCGTCCCCCCTGCGGCACCGTCTGTGCCGACGTTGCCGGGGAAGGAACTCGCGTTGGCGACCGCGCCGCCGCCACCGCCGCCGCCGGTGCCGTTGCCGCCGCCGCTTCCCCCGAGACTGAGCGCAGCGGTCTGAGTGAGGTTTAACGCGGAGCCGCCGGCGCCTCCACCTCCGGCGGTGCCGCTGGCGGTAGCCGCCCCGCCGCCGCCG
>NZ_LQPV01000066.1:0-30099 GCF_002101935.1 Mycobacterium sp. IEC1808
TCGCCGGCCAGCGCGCCGCCGAGGCCCCCGGCACCCCCGGCCCCACCGAGCTCGCCGGTCCCGCCGGCTCCGCCGTTGCCGATCAGGCCGGCATTGCCGCCGTTGCCGGACTTTCCGAAGTAGCCGGTGCCGCCGTCGCCACCATTGCCGCTGAGCAGGCCGCCGGCCCCGCCGTCCCCGCCGACACCGGGGAACGCGCCGCTTGTGCCGGCGGCGCCACCAGCGCCGCCGTTGCCGTTCAACAGGCCACCGTGACCACCGTGACCGCCGAAACCGGCGCCGCTTGTGATCGTGTTGGGAGTGCCACCGCCGCCGGCGCCTCCGGCTCCGCCGTTGCCGAACAACCCGATCGCGTCGCCGCCGGCACCCCCGTTACCCGCCCCGGCGACAAGATTAGTGACGACGTTGTACGCGCCACCGGCGCCGCCTGCGCCGCCGTTGCCCCACAGCAGCCCGCCGGTGCCACCGGCCCCGCCGCGCCCAGCGGAGACGCCTGCGGTGACGCTCAGGCCGCCGGCACCGCCGGCGCCTCCGTTGCCGATCAGCCCGGCCGGACCGCCGTTGCCGCCGGGTGAGTTCGCCGCGCCCGATCCGCCGTTGCCGCCGTTGCCCACCAGCAACCCGCCGGCCCCGCCGTTCTGCCCGGAGCCGGGCAGGCCGTTGGTGCCGTTGCCGATCAGCGGGCGCTGGAGCAGGAGTTCAGTGGGCGTGTTGATCGCGTTGAGGATGTCCTGCTGCACGACCTGCCACGGGTTGGCCGCGGCCGCGGCGTTGGCCGCCTCGGCGCTGGCATAGGCGCCCGCGCCCGCGTTCAGGGCCTGGACGAATTGCTGATGATAGGTCGCCGCCTGGGCGCTGACGGCCTGGTATTCCTGGGCGTGCGCACCGAAGAACGCGGCTACCGCCGCCGAGACCTCGTCCTCGCCGGCCGCCAGCAACTGGGTGGTTTGGGCTGCCGCGGCCGAGTTGGCCTGGTTGAGCGCGGATCGGATACCCGCCAAATCCGTGGCGGCCGTTGAAACGACGTCGGGCACCGTGAACAGGAAAGACATTTCCGCACCTCCGGCAACGCCCCCGTTGTGGGCAAATCGTAGCGCGCTCGGCGGGCGCAGACGCATGATTTCGTTGGGCTACGGCGCGTATCACCCGTCGGCGCCGGGCACGCCCAGCAGGAGGCCACCGCCGCCCCCGACCCCGCCGACAGTGCCACCATCGCCGCCGTTTCCGACCAGTTGGGCGTTTCCGCCGTCGCCGCCCACCGCTCCGGGGAAGGTGTAGCCGAAGCCGGCGTCGCCGCCCCTGCCGCCGTTACCAGTGAGGCCGCCGTTGCCGCCGCGGCCGCCGTTACCGCCATTGCCGAGGCCTTGGCCGCCGTCCCCGCCGTACCCGCCATTGCCGTACAGCCCGACCGCGTTCCCGCCCGCACCCCCGACGCCGCCGTTGCCGTACGCGGATTGGCCGCCCGCGCCGCCGTGACCGCCATGACCGAACAGGCTGCCGCCGTTGCCGCCGTTGCCGCCGATGCCGCCATCTGCAAACGCGGTCGTAATTGTGGCCGAACCGCCGGTCCCCCCGGCGCCGCCATTGCCGATGAGGCCGGCCGAGCCGCCGTTGCCCCCGGCGTAGGAGCCTCCGCCCAACGTGGGGTTGCCTTCCGTGCCGTTGCCGCCGGCGCCCCCGTTGCCGCTGAACATCCCGCCCGCCCCGCCATTGCCTCCACTGTTACCGCGGGTGGCGACTCCGGCGTTGCCGCCGTGACCGCCGTCGCCATGCAGCAGGCCGCCGTGGCCGCCCTGGCCGCCGGCACCGGCGATGCTGTTCGCCGAGTCGTTGACCCGACCGGAACCGCCGTCGCCACCGGGCCCGCCGCTGCCGAACAATCCGATGGCGTCGCCACCGTGGCCTCCGGCGCCTCCCGTGGTGGAGGCCACCGCAAACCCGCCGACGCCGCCGGGTCCGCCGTTGCCGAACAGCAAACCGCCGGTGCCGCCGGTGCCACCGGGGCCGGCGGACTCGGGGAAGACCGCGGGCCCGCCGGCTCCGCCAGCCCCACCGTTGCCGAACAGCCCCGCGGGTCCGCCATTGCCGCCTGGCCCTCCGAAACTGCCCCCGGTCGCGGGGGTGCCGGAACCGCCGTTGCCGCCGTTGCCCCACAGCAGCCCGCCGGGTCCGCCGTTCTGCCCGGTCCCCGGTGCGCCGTTGGTGCCGTTGCCGATCAGCGGGCGGCCCATCAGCAGCTCGGTGGGCGTGTTGATCGCATTGAGCAGGTCCTGCTGCAAAATCTGCCAGGGGTTGGCCGCCGCCGCGGCGTTCGCCGCCTCCGCACTCGCATAGGCGTTGGCGCCCGTGTTCAGGGCTTGGACGAATTGGTCGTGAAAGGCCGCCACCTGCGCGCCCAACGCCTGATAGCCCTGGCCGTGTGCAGCAAAGAATTCCGCGACCGCGGCGGACACCTCGTCCGCCCCCGCCGCGAGCACCTCGGTGGTCTGGGCGGCGGCGGCCGAGTTGGCCTGGGTGAGCGTCGCGCCGATGCTCGCCAAATCCGTTGCGGCGGCTGACACTAAATCCGGCGTGGCGAACACGAACGACATGGAAATACCTCCCGACGAGCGCTCAGACAGGGCGCCGGCCGGCGCAGGTATTGGTGGAGCCGTGTAGCTAGCAAACAGATGGTACTTGGTGCGGACAGCAAATGTTGCGCTATTGGCGAGCGCGCTACTCCGCGATCTTGTTGCGAATGACGAATTCCCTCGCCTTGATGAGGAATTCGAGCTGGTCGCCCACCTGGTGCAGGGGGTCGGTGCTGCGGGTCGAGCGGGACAGCACGACGGCCCCCTCCAGGGCGGCGATCGACATCACGGCCAGCGACGAAGCTTCGGCGTCGTCGAAGCCGTCGTTGGCGAACGCCCGCGTCAACGCGGTGCACCAGCGGCCCAGGATGGCGCCGGCTTCGGCGGACAGCTTGGGCTCGGTGTCGTCCGAGCCGATCGCGGCGGCGACCACGGGGCAGCCGGCGCTGAAGTCGCCCTCGGAGAGGAGCCGCTCCCAGAACTCGACGAACTCGCGCAGCAGGGCTCTGGCGCCCCAGCCGGCGGCGTCGTCGATCATCGCGGTGATGGAGTCGCCGGAGAACTTCAGCGCCTCGGTCAGGATCTGATTGCGCCCCTCGGGAAAGTGGTAATACACCGAGCCGCGCGGCGCGCCGCTGCGGGCCAGCACCTCATCGATGGTCACCCCGGCGGCGCCGCGCTCGCGCATCACCTGGGCTGCGCTGAGCAGCATCTTCTTGCGGGTGTCGCAGCGCTTGGTCGGGGCTGAATCCGTCTTCGCGTCGGTGGTAGTCGGCACTGTCGTACCTCCCGTGGCGAGCGTCATGCAGCGTGCGAGTGCCGCGGTACCGGCCAATGCATGTTACGCGGGCTGAACCGGAACGTCCGCCGCTTGAAGTCGGGCATCTCGCGCGTGAACTGGTAGCCGGCGACGTTGACTTCGATGATCCACATTGTTTTCTCCCGGCCTGAGTGCGGCCCTAGATTATGCTTAGAAGCATATAAGACATCGGTCGAGTAAGCAATTTTTATTCCCTAAGTAACAAGAGCATCTCGATGAATGCGGTTCGGGCCCCTGTTGAGCCTTTCGTCGAAGGGCATGTGACCGCTGGCCTATTATGCTCTATTGCATATTCCCTAGCCCTGCGCTTGACTGTGCCGATGGGCCTTCCGAACCTCGACACGGTGTCCCTCGAGCGCGACGGACACGTCCTGCTGATCGGCCTGAACCGGCCCGAGAAGCGCAACGCATTCGATCGGGCGATGCTCGCGGATCTGTCCCGCGCCTACGGGCTGTTGGAATCCGATGACTCGCTGCGCGCCGGTGTGCTGTTCGCGCACGGCGACCACTTCACCGCGGGTCTGGACCTGGTCGACGTCGGCCCCGGCATCGCGGCGGGGGAATTGGCGTTCCCCGACGACGGCCGCGACCCGTGGCGGCTCGACGGCGTATGGACCACGCCGGTGATCGCGGTTGCGCACGGCTGGTGCATGACGTTGGGCATCGAGCTGCTGCTGGCCGCCGATATCCGGATCGCGGCGGACGGGACGCGCTTCACCCAGCTCGAGGTGCAACGAGGCATCTACCCGTTCGGCGGCGCGACGATCCGGCTGCCCCGCGACGCCGGTTGGGGCAACGCAATGCGCTGGCTGCTGACCGGCGACGAGTTCGACGCCACCGAGGCGCGCCGCATCGGGCTGGTCCAGGAGGTGGCCGACGACGCGGCCGCGGCATTGGACCGCGGACGCGAGATCGCGCGCACCATCGCCGAGCGCGCCGCGCCGCTGGGGGTGCGCGCCACGCTGGCGTCGGCGCATCGGGCGCGCGCCGAAGGTGAGGCGGCCGCCGTCGAGCGACTGCGGCCCGCCGTGGCCGAGCTGTTCGCCAGCGCGGACGCCGCCGAGGGTGTGCAGTCGTTCATCGAGCGACGGCGGGCCCAATTCCAGGGCCGCTAGCCGCGGGCCGCCAGCGCGTCACGAAACGGCCGGCGCGGGCGTGTCTACGCTGAGAAGATGCCCAGCGAGCCGCCGGTCGGTGCGCCCGACAACGCGGGCGAGCGGTCGCGCGTGGAGCGCATTCGCGACGCCGCGCTGAAGACGTTTGCCGCTCACGGCACCGAAGCCACGTCGCTGCGAACGATCGCCGCGGCCGCGGGCGTCTCGCTCGGGCTGGTCCAGCACCACTTCCACACAAAAGCCAACCTCGTCCAGGCCGTCGACGACCATGTGACAGCGGTGCTGACCGCCTCGCTGACCACCCCGGCCGAGGCGCCGGCCGACGATCCCGTCGCCGACATCGCGGACCGGGTGGTCTCGCTGCTCACCGAACACGCCGACCTCGTCGACTACCTGTGTCGGTCCCTCGTCGACGCCACGCCGACGGGGACGCGGGTCTTCGACACCCTGGTCACGGTCGCCGGCGGGCACTGGGACCAGCTTCGAGAACAGGGGCTGACCAAGCCCGGGCTCGACCCGGTCTGGATGACGCTCAACCCTTTGGTTCTGGTGCTGGGCATGTTCCTTCTGCGCGCCCAACTAAACCGGCACCTGCCCGAAGCAATCACGAGCCGATCCCAGGTGCAGCGATGGCGCAACGCGACCCAGGCGATCATCGCTGACGGCCAATTGCTACGGCCCTCGGACGAGTAATGCGCTAGCTGTCGACGGTGTAGCCCATCGGCATCAGCACGCTCTTCTGCTGGGTGAAGTGCTCGACGCCCTCCGGCCCGTTCTCGCGGCCGATGCCGGAGTTTTTGTAGCCGCCGAACGGGCAGCACGGATCGAAGGCATACCAGTTGATCGCGTAGGTGCCGGTGCGGATCTTCTCCGAAATCTCGATGCCCCGCGGCACGTTGGTGGTCCACACGCTGCCGGCCAGGCCGTACTCCGAGTCGTTGGCGATCTTGATCGCGTCGTCTTCGGTGTCGTAGGGGATGATGCACAAGACCGGTCCGAAGATCTCCTCCTGGGCGATCGTCATCTTGTTGTCGACGTCCGCGAAAACCGTTGGCTGCACGAAGAATCCGTTGTCCAGGCCCTCGGGGCGGCCGCCGCCGCACACCAGCCGGGCGCCCTCCTCGATGCCCTTGGCGATGTAGCCCTCGACCCGGGCGCGCTGCTTCTCCGAGATCAGCGACCCGATTTGGGCGCCCGGGTCCGACGGCGGGCCGACCGGCAGCGACTGTACGAAAGTGCTTACCGCGTCGACGATTTCGTCGTAGCGCGAGCGCGGTGCGAGGATGCGGGTCTGACCCACGCAGGCCTGCCCGGTGTTCATGATCCCGGAGAACACCATCATCGGCACCGCGGCGGCGAGGTCGACGTCCTCGAGGACGATGGCCGCCGACTTCCCGCCGAGCTCCAGCGTGCACGGCTTGAGCATCTCCGCGGCGCGCCGGCCGATCTCCTTGCCGACGCCCGAGCTGCCGGTGAAGGTGAACAAGTCGACGTCCCGGTTGGAGGTCAGCGCCTGCCCGGTCTCGATGCCGCCGGGCACCACCGACAGCACGCCCTCGGGCAGGCCGGCGTCGGCGAAAACCTCCGCCAAAGCATTTGCGGTCAAAGGCGTTTCGGCGGCGGGCTTGAGCACCACCGTGCAGCCGGCCAGCAGCGCCGGGCCGAGCTTGTTGACCGCCAGGAACAGCGGGACGTTCCACGCCACGATCGCGCCCACCACGCCGATGGGTTCGCGGTGCACGATCGTCTGCCCGTAGGAGCCGTTGCGGATCTCGCGCCACTTGACCTGGTCGACGGCGGGACCGGCGAAGAAGTTCATCGCTCCCATCGAGCCCATCCAGTGCATCGTCTCGATGGTCATCGGCGGCTGGCCCGTCTCGGCGGCGAGCAGCTTGGCGAACTGGTCCTTGCGCTCTTCGAGCAGCTGGTTCGCCTTGGCGATGACGGCCGCGCGCTCCTTCGGGGGCGTCGCCGGCCAGGGACCGTTGTCGAAGGCGGCGCGGGCCGCGGCGACCGCCGCGTCGACGTCGGCCGCCGCCGCGAGCGGCACCTTCCCGACGTACTCACCGGTGGCCGGACAGTGCACCTCGATAACTTCTGAGGTCGACGGCTCGGTCCACTTGCCGCCGATGAAAAGTTTGTCGTATTCGGTCTTAGCGTCGTCGCTCATGGCCGCCACCCTACCCAAGCCGACGCAAAACGAGAACATGTTTCATTAGTGGGGTTGGAGCACCAGCACGAGATTGCTGACCAGGAACTCGCGCAGCACCGGCACCGACGTCAGTCGCCAGGCCCATCGCGGGTGGTAGCGCGGAAATGCGGCCACCGCAGCACCGGTGCTGGCGGCCCAGCTCAGGCCGTCGGCCACCGACACCGCGAACAACGACGACCCGTAGTTGTTTTTGGCCGGATGACCGTGTTTGCGGGCATACCGCGCGGCGGCCCGCGCGCCGCCGAAGTAGTGCCACAGGCCCGTCTCGTGGCCGCCGAACGGGCCCAGCCACACCGTGTACGACAGCACGGCCAGCCCACCGGGCTTGGTCACCCGCAGCATCTCGGCACCCAGCTGCCAGGGCCGCGGCACGTGTTCGGCGACGTTGGAGGACAGGCAGATGTCGACGGAGGCGTCGGCGAAGGGCAGCGCCGTCCCCGAGGCCCGGACGAAGTCGCCCGGCCCGGGTGCCAAGGCCGGCCCGGCCGCGTGCATTTCGCGCGGGTCGGGTTCGACGCCGATGTAGCGGACGCCGGCGCCGGCGAACGCCGCCGCGAAATATCCCGGGCCGCCGCCGACGTCGAGCAGCGTGCGGCCGACCGGGGGCTCGCCATGGATGCCGCGCCAGAGGTCGGTGATCATCGCAGCGGTATCGGCGGCGAGGGCGCGATAGAACCGGGCCGGCTCCGAGCGCTCGTGGCGGAACTCCGACAGCAAGCGCAGCGAGCGGGACAGGGTTGCCCGGCGCGCCCAGAGGTCGGTGACGGCCACCGGCCAACCCTACGGCCGGGGTCGGCTAGACCTGCTGGTCGTGCCGTTGCAGATACGGGGCCAAGCCGAATTTCTCGACCAGCAGCAGGAAATCCCCGCCCGAGACGGAAAACTCGGGGGGTTCATTCACGCGCTGCCGCACGTCGCGCGGCCACGAAAACCGCATGTCCAGGCCCCCGATGGTGTCGCGACAGCCGATGGTCAGCGGCGGCGCGCCGGGGACGCCGAGGACGAGGACGGGCGTCGTGGACAGCGAGGAGGCCATGCCCCGCTCGAACATGCGGCCCACGATCTGGTCGGGCGATCCGAACCCGAGACCGCCGTATCGGAATTGGTAGGTTTCCGGCGTCGCGGTCACCTGCGCCACCTGCACGGACGCGTGCAGCGCGTTGGTGTTCGGGTCGACCACCCGGATCGAATCCGCGTCGACGTCGATGGCCAGGCGAGGGTGGTTGGCCGAGTTCAGGAGTTGTTGTTTTCGCCGGAGGGCGAACGCCCCCATCTGTTGGATCGCCAGGGGACTGGGGAATAGCAGGCAACGAACCGGTCCCGCCGCTGAGCTCGCGTCCGCCTGAGCGGCCTGGTGCCCCGAGAGGGCGAGGATCTCACCGAAGTCCGAGGCAGACACCCAGGCGTCGACGTCCAGCGGCAGGCCGTAGCCGGCGTCGGGCGCTTCGAGCCGCGTTCCGGCAGCAGCGCGATAATCCCGCCCGCCGAGGATGAAACGCCTTACCCCGCAGTGCAGATGCAGCGTCGTGCCCATCGTCATGCCGCCCGATATCCCCCACACGCCCAGTTGCGCACCGGCGAACGGATAGACGTCGCCCGGCCGCTTGCTGACCGTCAGGGCATGGCGCGTGACTTCGAGGAAGATCTTCCCGTGCTCCGAGCGCTGGGACCACCAATACCAGCCGCTGATACCGCCAATTAGGAGAGCGATCGCGCCGTAACGGAGAACCTTGTCCATGACTTCGGCGACCGCATTCGACCCGCCAGACGCACGGTAGACGAACGCCTGCGCAGCCATGTACAGCGCGCCGGCGACGGCGGTGAACGCGAGGATGCCTACGACCATGATCAGGTAGGACCTGGCCGGGTTGTTTTGCCACGCCGGGGTCATCGTGGAGGCCATCTTTGAGCCCCAGAACGGACGATGCGCCACGAACCTACGCGACGCACCCGATTCATTGCCGATGCTCATCTGGGAAGGATCCCACCGGTGGGCCCGGCTGGAAAGCAGGAATTTTGCTGGGGGGCCGGTCGCGCCGGGCGGCTTCCGACCACTGGCGTCACATCCGCCGCCGCGCTGAGCGGCATCCAACGTGCCCGCCTCATAGCGACAGTGCGCCGCCGGGCCTCCTCCCCGGTTGTCGCTGTGAGGTGGGCACAACGGGTGCCCCCGCCGGCAGAGGCCAGTGTGGCGAATGTGCCCGCCTCCTCCTCGCGCCGCTGTCGGCGGCGCGCATCGTCACCGGGCTAGGCTGGCGTTAATGTCTTCTCTTCGTTCGGTCCTGTTGCTGTGCTGGCGCGACACCGGGCACCCGCAGGGCGGCGGCAGCGAAGCTTATTTGCAGCGCATCGGCGCGCAGCTGGCCGCGTCCGGGATCGCCGTCACGCTGCGCACCGCCCGCTATCCCGGAGCGCCGCGCCGCGAAGTGGTCGACGGGGTGCGGATCCACCGGGCCGGCGGCCGCTACTCGGTGTACGTGTGGGCGCTGCTGGCGATGGCCGCGGCGCGCATCGGTCTCGGCCCGCTGCGGCGCGTGCGGCCCGACGCGGTCGTCGACACGCAGAACGGCCTGCCCTTCCTCGCCCGGCTGGTGTACGGCCGTCGGGTGGTGGTGCTGGTGCACCACTGCCACCGCGAGCAGTGGCCGGTGGCCGGTCCGGTGCTCGGCCGGATCGGCTGGTTCGTCGAGTCGACGCTGTCGCCGCGGCTGAACCGGCGCAACCAGTACGTGACGGTCTCGCTGCCGTCGGCCCGCGACCTCGTCGCGCTCGGCGTGAACAACGAGCAGATCGCCGTGGTGCGCAACGGCCTCGACGAGGCCCCGGCGCAAACGCTGTCCGGCCCGCGCTCGGCCGCACCGAGGGTGGTCGTGCTGTCGCGGCTCGTGCCGCACAAGCGGATCGAAGATGCGCTCGAGGCGGTCGCGGCGCTGCGGCCCCGCATACCGGGCCTGCACCTCGACATCGTCGGCGACGGCTGGTGGCGGCGGCGGCTGGTCGACCACGTCCGGCGCCTCGGCATGTCCGACGCGGTGACGTTCCACGGCCACGTCGACGACGTCACCAAACACCATGTCCTGCAGAGCTCCTGGGTGCACGTGCTGCCGTCGCGCAAGGAGGGGTGGGGCCTGGCGGTCGTCGAGGCGGCGCAGCACGCGGTGCCCACCGTCGGCTACCGCTCCTCGGGCGGGCTGGCGGACTCGATCGTCGACGGGGTGACCGGGCTTCTGGTCGACGGCCACGACGAGCTGGTGGACCGCCTCGAACGGCTGCTCTGCGACCCCGTGCTGCGCGACCAACTCGGCGCCAAGGCGCAGGCGCGCAGCGGCGAGTTCTCCTGGACGCAAAGTGCCGACGCGATCGCCGGCGTGCTGCAAGCCGTCCAGGCCGGCGAGTACGTCAGCGGCGTCGTCTGAACCAACAGAGCGCCGCGCCCACCGCCCCGACGGAAAGCATCGCCAGCCACGCCAGGTGTGCAACCAGCGTCGCGGTCCGCCGCCCGGCAGCAACCCCGGCGGTGTGGCCGCCGATCCGATACAGGGCGAACTCGTCGTCACGGTAGACCAGCGTGAGCGCGTCCAGCGTCCGCGGCGCGGCGCCCATGTCACCGGCACTGTCCGATTCGACGACCAGCCACCCGATGCCCGCCGGCGCCAACGCGGCCGGGTCGGGCCCGGAAAGCAGCAGATCCTGCACGGCCCGGGCGCGATCGCCCTCCCCATGAATGACGACCCCCGAGATGGCCAGGTCGCCGGTGCTCAGCACGTCGGCGCGCAGCCAGCGGGGCAGCGGATCGAGCACCGGCGCCGGCCCGGACCACGAAAAGCGCCGCATGGTGCCCGCGGGCAGCACCGCCACCGTCCCGGGATCGCGGTTGATCGCCGCCGCCACCGCGGCCCACCCCCGCGGGTAGCGCACCGGCGCGACGCGGCCCCACGCGCCCCAGGCCAGGTCCGGCAGCGCCAGGATCAGCGCCAGGCAGCAGACCAGCGCCGCCACCGACGGCCGCAACCACCGCCGCAGCGTCAGCACGGCGCCCGCGCCCGCCAGCGCGTATCCCGGCATCGCCAGCGCCACCCACTTCTGTCCGTCGCGCAGCACACCGAACGCGGGCGCGGCGTCCACCAGCGCCCGCAAGGCGTGCAGACCCGGGCCCGTCGCCAATGCGGCCGGCACCACGACGGCTACCGCCGCCAGCGCCAGCAACGGCGCCACGGAGCGCCGACGCGCCACCACCGGTAACCCGGCCGCCACCACCGCCAGCAGCACCACAGCGGACGACAGCGCGAAAAGCGTTGTCCGCGAGGACGGTACGGCCTCGCCGTTCCAGATGCCGCCGAGGCTGGCCAGGCTGCCCAGCGTGCCCAGGCCGGGTTCGGCCCGCGGCGCGAACGCGTTGACCCCGAGCGCGTTCGCCGCGGTGTGCGCCTTCAGCGACGAGCCGAGCGCGGCCGCCGTCAGCCAGGGCGCCGCCGCCACCAGCGCGGCGCCGGAGGCCCCGGCGGCGCACAGCCAGCGCGGGTGCCCCGCGCCGGGGCACGCCACGCAGACCAGCGCCACCGCCGCGGCCAGCAACAGGCCCGTCGGCGTCAGCCCGGCCAGCGCCACCCAGAACACCAGGCCGAACCAAGCAGACCAGCCGCCAGCCGCCCGCAGCCGAAGCATCTCCGCCGTCACCCACGGCAGGCAGCCGTACGCGACCAGCAGGCTCCAGTGGCCCTGCAGAAGGCGTTCGGCGACATAGGGATTCCAAATCGCCAGCGTGCTGGCGACGAACTCGCCCGGCGCCCCCGCCTCGGGCAGCGCGGTCGCGACCAGCCGCGCCGCGCCCCAAGCCGCCAGCCACAGGCCCGCCACCAGCAGCGCCTTGACCACGACGCCGCCGTCGACCAGATGCGAGGCCAGCGCCACCGCGAAATCCTGTGGCGTCGCCCGCGGCGCCGCCGTCAAGCCCAGGGCGGTGTCGGAAATGTAGGACCGGGGCGTCGACACCGCGTCGCGCAACAGCAGGTATCCCGGCGCCAGGAGCGGCGCGGCCACCAGGAGCGCCAGCAACAGCGCATACCCCGGCCGGGTCCAGCGCACGTCGGGGAACTAGGCCCGTTCGGGGGGACCCGGTGACTCCGGCGGTCCCGCGTCCGGCGGCCCCGGCTCGGGCGGCTCGTCCGGGCCCGGCGTCGGTGCGTCCGCGGCGGGCGGGCCCGGATTCTCGGCGGGGCGCTGGGTGGGCAGCTTCTCGGTCTCAGCTTCGGCGCCGGGCACGGGTTCTTCCGGACCGCCGCGGCCGAACACTTCCTCGTCGGACCGGTCCAGGCCGGGGTCGGTCAGCGCGCTCTCGGTCCGCAGGCTGAAGGAGGCGAGCACTCCGCCGCCGATCAGCGCGATCAGGCCGACCGCGGTGAACGTGATGGGCAGCACCCGCGACCACAGCGCCAGCCGGTCCCGCTCGTCGCGGGCCGCGTTGACCTGGCCTTCGATGGTGTCCTCGTTCGAGGTGACCTTGTAATCGGCCAGCGTCAGCTCCGGCTTGAGCGGGTCACGCGCGAAGTAGTGGTTGGCGTGCTCGGTCTGCTTGACGATGGTCCCGGACACCGGGTCCACCCAGAAGGTCCGCTGCGCCGCGTAGAAGCGGGTCATGGTGATCTGCTCGTTGGGATCGCCGCCCTGGACGCCCCACATCGACGCCGGGGCGGTGAACTTGGAGTCCGTCGTCTGGTCGGCGTACAGCGTCGGGTAGGCCACCGGAGCCACCAGTTTGCCCTCGGCGTTGTAGCCGACGTTCTGCGTGAACTTGTAGGTGGTCAGCCCGTTGACGTCTTCCTGGCTGTCGTAGTTGACGTCGAACGGCTTCTGCGCGATCGGATCGAAATAGGGATACGTCTTCTTCTCGGTGTGGAACGGGAACCGGTAGGACAGCCCCTCGTGGCGGAGCGGCATCGCGGTGGGCGGGCTCTCGTCGTTGACGGTGCGCGGCTTCTGCACGGAGCCGCCGGGGTGGGTGTCGTCGGAGACGGCCAGCGCGGTCTTGCGGTTGAGGGTGACCGTGTCGATGATGGCCAGCAACAGGCCGCTGTCCTTTTGCTTGTCGGTGCGCCGGACCGAGGTGCCGACCTGCAGGGTGACGACGTCGGCGTTGGCGGGGGATTCGACGCTGACCTGCTGTTGGGACACCAGCGGCACGTTCTGGTTGACGACGAGGTGGTCTGTGGACAGCGACGCTGAGTCGAGCGCGGTTCCGTTGCCGTCGCTGATCAATGTGGCGTCGATGTTCAGCGGGATCTTGGCGATCCTGCTGCTGGTGTATGTCGACAGCAGCAGCGCGGCGATCAGCAGGGCAGCCCCGAGTCCGATGATCGCGCATGCGGCGTAACGCAACATGACTGCGCGGTTCATGCGCGCTGCTCCTCCTAGTGGATCATGGTGGTCCGAGCTGGTCCCCGGTCAGCGTGGCAAACCCGTTCGACCCTAACAGCAGAATTTAAGGCCCCGGCTTACGTACCCGATTCGTCGGGCGACAACCGACGGGCACACTTGTGTGCGTGACGGACGACCAACAGGCGGGCGGAGTTCGCAGCTTCCTTCCCGCCGTGGAGGGGATGCGCGCGTGCGCGGCCATGGGCGTTGTCGTCACGCACGTCGCCTTCCAGACGGGGCACTCCAGCGGCGCCGCGGGCCGCCTGTTCGGCCGCTTCGACCTCGCCGTGGCGGTGTTCTTCGCGTTGTCCGGATTCCTGTTGTGGCGCGGGCACGCGGCGGCGGCGCGGGGTTTGGGGCCGCGGCCACGCACCGGCCATTACTTGCGTTCGCGGGCGGTCCGCATCATGCCGGCCTATCTGGTGGCGGTCGTGGTGATCCTGACCCTGCTGCCCGACGCCGATCACGCCAGCCCGACGGTGTGGCTGGCCAACCTGACGCTCACCCAGATCTATGTGCCGCTCACGCTGACCGGTGGCCTGACGCAGATGTGGAGCCTTTCCGTCGAGGTCAGCTTCTATCTGGCGCTGCCCGTCCTGGCGTTGCTGGCCCGCCGCCTCCCGGTCGGCGCGCGGGTGCCGGCGATCGCCGCGCTGGCGGCCCTGAGCTGGGCGTGGGGCTGGGTGCCCATCCACTCGGGATCCGGCACCAATCCGCTGAACTGGCCGCCGGCCTTCTTCTCATGGTTCGCCGCGGGCATGCTGCTGGCGGAATGGGTGCACTGCGGAATCGGTGTGCCGCACCGGTTCGCGCGGCACCGGATCGTGATGGCCGTCGTCGCGCTGCTGGCCTACCTGCTGGCGGCCTCGCCGCTGGCCGGGCCCGAGGGCCTGGTGCCCGGCACCGCCGCGCAGTTCGCGGTGAAGACGGCGGCCGGCTCCGTGGTGGCGTTCGCGTTGGTGGCGCCGTTGGTGCTGGACCGGGTCGACACGCCGCACCGGGTGCTGGGCAGCACCGCCATGGTGACGCTGGGCCGCTGGTCCTACGGCCTGTTCATCTGGCACCTGGCCGCGCTGGCGATGGTGTTCCCGGTGCTCGGGACGTTCCCGTTCACCGGCCGGATGCCCTCGGTGCTGGCGTTGACGCTGATCTTCGGTTGGGCGATCGCCGCCGTCAGCTACGGGCTGGTCGAATCCCCGTGCCGGGAAGCGCTGCGCCGCTGGGAGAAACGCCACGAGCCGACGCCCGAGGTCACCGACGCCGAGGCCGACGCGATCGCGCCGTGACTCAGCGATCCATCCACTGTTCCAGCGCGTCGGCGGACGGCAGGCAGATGGCCCGCTCGATCTTCTCGAACAGGTCGGTCCCGTACTCGACGGTGGATCGGACGAAGTTGCCCAGCGCCTCGAGGTGGATGCCGTCGGTCAGCAGGTAAGCGTTCTCGGCGACAATGGCCAGCCGGGCCGGCTGCGCGGTCTCGCGGACAAATGCCTTGGGCCAGTGCGTGTCACGATTCCAGTCGTTCACCAGTTCCATCAGGCGCGGGCGTTCGGTCGCCAGGTAATACACGGCCGGGCTGATCGAGATCTCCAAAACGTCGCGGCGCAGACCGTTGATCCGCAAGTTCACGTGCAGCTTGCCGCGCTCGTGGCTGGACAGCAGCAGCATGAATTCTTCGCCGTCACTGCTGCGGAAAAACCGCAGCTGACGCGATCGCAGATAACGTTCGATCAGCTCCGTGCTCAACGGCTCGATCTGCATTAGCCCCTCTCCCGGACAACGGTCATCGACGGACCGATGGTGGGGCGCAGCGCTTGGAAGATTCTTGGAGCCGTCAGGCCGGCTCGGCGGCTTGCAGGCGCGCGACGATCTCGGCGCGCACCGCCGACCGGCGCGCCTTGCCGGCGTCGTCGCGCAGGGGAGCGCCGACGAACTCGACCGCATGGGGCACCTTGTACGACGAGATGAGTTCGCGCAGAAAGCCTTTGACGCCATCGGCGTCCAGCGCGGACCCGTCGGCCGCGTGCACCAGGGCGTACGGCACCTGGCCCAGATCGTCGTGCGGCACGCCGACGACGAGGCAGGACAGCACCTCCGGGTGGGCCGACAGCGCGTTCTCGATCTCGGCGGGGTAGACGTTGCGGCCGCCGACGGTGAACATGTCGACCCGGCGGTCCGACAGGTACAGGAACCCGTCGTCGTCGAAGTAGCCGAGATCGCCCAGCGAGTCCCAGCCGTCCCGGGACTTCGGCGTGACGCCGACGTAGCGGTAGGTCGGCGCGCTGCCCGGGGCGGGGCGCATGTAGATTTCGCCGACGACGCCGGGCGGGCACGGGTTGCCGTCGTCGTCGAGCACCTTCATCTCCCCGGCGACCACGACGCCGACCGAGCCGCGATGGGCGAGCCACTGCTCGCCGCTGATGAAGGTGAGCGCCTGTAATTCGGTGCCCCCGTAGAGTTCCCAGACGACTTCCGGGCCCAGCAGGTCGATCCAGGCCTGCTTGACGGCCGGCGGGCACGGCGCCCCCATGTGCCAGAACCGCCGCAGCGACGACAGGTCGTAGGCGCCCGGGTCGGCGTGGTAGACCGGCAGCGCCCGCTGCATGATCGTCGGCACCGTGGTCAGGAACGTGACCCGATGATCGGTGATCAGCCGCAGGAATCCTTGCGGCTCGAACCGGCTCATCAGCACCAGGTGATGGCGCATCAGCAAGGCGATCGTCGCGGTGGTGAAGCCGGTGTTGTGGGACAACGGGATCGGCACCAGGGTGGTGTCGCCCTCCTGCGCGCCGAGCGGGTAGCCGACCGCGGCCGGAATCCGACTGTCGCCGCCGGACTCGATGAGCTTGGGCCGCCCGGTGCTGCCGCCCGAGCCCATCGCCTTCCACACCGGCGAAACCGCCTCCGGCAGTTCGGCCTCGGACAGCGCCGGATCGGGGACGAAACCGGCTGGCACGCTCGGTATTTCGGTGCTATCGCGGCCCACCAGCAGCGCGGGCGGCCGCAACTCGAGCAGGCCCTGCAGCTCGGCGTCCGGCAGCCGCGCCGAGAGCGGTTGCGGCACCGCGCCCAGTTTCCAGCAGGCCACCGCGGCCTGGATCCACTCGATCGAGTTGGGCAGCACCATGGTCACGTAGTCGCCGACGCCGACGCCGCGCTCGGCGTACGCGCGGGCCAATCGGTTCGTCGAGGCGTCGAGTTCGCCGCGGGTGATCGTCCGTCCGTCGCAGGTGACCGCGGGCTCGTCGGGAGCCAGCCGGGCAGCCTGCGAAATCTGCGTGCCGATCGGCGGGACCGGGTCGGTCATCTAGTAGGCGCCCTGTCTCTCGAAGATGCGGCGCGGGTTGTCCACCAGCATGGTGTGTAGCTGCTCGTCGGTGACGCCGCGCTCCTTGAGCGCGGGGATCACGTCGTTGTGGATGTGCAGGTAATGCCAATTGGGGGCGGCCACCGGCAGCAGTTCCTCGGGCAGCGCGTCGAAGTAGCAGTTGGCGTCGTGCGACAACACCATCTTGTCGGCGTGGCCGCGCTCGCACATCCGCGCCACCGTGTTCACCCGGTCCTCGAACGGCAGATAAACGTCGATGCCGAACCGGTCCATGCCGATGTAGGAGCCGTTGCCGATGAGTTCCTCGAGGTAGTCGAGGTCGGTGCTGTCGCCGGAATGGCCGATCACCACCCGGCTCAGGTCGACGCCCTCTTCCTCAAAGATGCGCTGCTGCTCCAGCCCGCGCCGCGTCGCCGCGTGCGTGTGGGTAGAGATCGGTACGCCGGTGCGCTTGTGCGCCTGGGCGACCGCGCGCAGCACGCGGTCGACGCCGGGGGTCACGCCGGGCTCGTCGGTGGCGCATTTGAGGATGCCGGCCTTGATGCCGGTGTCGGCGATGCCCTCCTCGATGTCGCGGACGAACATGTCGGTCATGATCTCCGGGCCGTCCAGTTGCGTGCCCGGCCCCAGGTAGTGGAACCGGAACGGCACGTCGTTGTAGGTGTAAAGACCGGTCGCCACAACGATATTCAGCTCGGTGGCCGCCGCGACCCGTGCGATGCGCGGGATGTAGCGGCCCAGTCCGATCACCGTGAGGTCGACGATGGTGTCCACCCCGCGCGACTTCAGCTCGTTGAGCCGGCTGACCGCATCGGCCACCCGCTGGTCCTCGTCGCCCCAGGCTTCGGGGTAGTTCAGGGCGATCTCGGTGGTCATGATGAACACGTGCTCGTGCATGAGCGTGACGCCGAGGTCGGCGGTATCGATGGCGCCGCGAGCGGTATTGAGTTCTGGCACGCGTCTGACTCTAGGTCGACTCGGCGGTAAACCAACAGGGGCGTTTTTCGGCCCAGGATTTGTCAAGCCCGCGCGCGCACCGCCTGGAGCCATTCCGTCGACTCCGGCGCCCTGTCGAGCAACCGCAAGCCGGCGTTGCCGAATTCGCGCCGGATGTCCGCGACCGTCAGCACCTCCAGGTGAAAGCACTGCCGCATGTCCGATCCGTCGATCATCAACGCGTATTCGCCCTCGACCAGCCGGCCGAGATCGCGGTGGATCGTCACGCGTGCCGTCGCCTTGCCGATCTTCTTGCTTTCCGTCCAGCCCGCGGGCCGGGCGGCCCAAAAGGCCGGCGGTTTCCACTGAATGATCGCCCGGCCCGTCGGTTTGAGATGGTGTGCGACGGTCGCCAGCACCGCCCGTCGAAGATCGGCGCCCCGGTAGTGAATCAGGTTGGTGGGCAACAGGACCGCGTCGAACCTCTCCGTCAGGCGCAGCTCCTCGATGCGGGCGCGGATCGTCCGCGCGTGCCGGACTTCGGCGAGCATCCGGTCGGAGTCGTCGACGGCGGTCACCCGGTGGCCGAGCCTCGCCAGCGGGTCGGCGATCCGCCCGGTGCCCGCGCCGAGTTCCAGCACCGAGCTGCGCGGCGTGAGAACGGCGTCGATCTGCTCGGGCTCGCCCGTCGGGGGCATTCGGCGGTAGAGCTCGATCAGGCTGCCGTCACCCGTCCGTTCCGAGTCGGTATCGGCGTGGCAATGACAAAACGACAGAGAATGGCAAAACGACATCGTCGGTCCCTTCTAGGCCAGCTCGTAGAAATTCACGCCATCGAGGTAGCGCACCGTCCAGAGGTCGCGGGCCACCACCTCGCCGACCTCGTGCAGCAGCGTTATCCAGATCGGATAGGTCAGGTCGTCGGTGGTGAGCGGCAGCTGCTCGCCGGGATTCACCCGCACCCGCATGTCGTAAAAGCTGTCCAGCCCCTTGATGGCCTCCAGCCCCCGATAGGAGACCAGCCTGCCGCTGCGCGGGGCGACCATCGTGGCTCGCGCGACGTGCTGGCCCAACCGGTACGGCCCCCCACAGTGGCGGGCGAACCGATCGGGTCGCGCGTAGGCGTCCACCGTCCAGTCGACCTGTGATCGCCCGGTGGCCAGGCGTGCGGCATCGGGCAGGCCGCCGCCCGCAATCCGCGCGCCCACCTCCACCAGGCACGGCCCGTCGGCCGTCATCTTGATCTCGTGGTGGGCCGGGCCGTGCCGGATGCCGAGGGCATCGAGCACCTCGAAGGCGTAGGCGACCAGCTCGTCCTGCAGATCGCCGATCGCCGGCAGCAGCCGCCAGCCCATCAGCAGGTCGGGAACGCCGTTGGCGTCGATTCGGTACGTCTCCCAGATGTCGCACACGTGGTGCGCGCCATCGCGGCTGACGGTGTCGACGATGTACTCCGCGCCCACCAGGCACTCTTGGGCCACCACACCGTCATTCGGATGCGCCAGCACGTTGTCGCGGCCGTCGAGGCGCCGGAAGGCCCGCACGGAGTCCTCCGGGGTGCGGCACCAGGCGACGCCGTCGTTGCCGGCGCTGCGCAGTGGCTTGACGACGACCGTGCCGCCAATGCCCTTGTGCCAGTTGCGGAGCTGGTCTTCGTCCGCCACCAGGATCTGGCGAGCGCCCCGCAAGCCTTGCTCCTTGATCCGCTCGATCATCAGATACTTGTCGCGTCGGGCGGCGCTCAGTGCGGTTCCGTTGGTGGGCGCGCCCGTGATCGGATGCAGCGCCTCGCTCAGCGCGTCGGCCAGCTCGACCCCGGGTTCGGTGCCGGCGACGACCGCGACGGGATGGTAGGGCGACAGCCTGGCCAGCGTCTCGGACAGGTCGCCGCGGTGCACGATGTCGACGTCGTAGGGGTACCGATCCGGTTGACCGCGCAGCGCGACCGGCACCTCGGGGGTGCTTTGCACACGCAGCGGGGTGAACCCCAGGATTCGGAAGCCTTGCGCCAGTTCGGTTCCCATGGTGGCGTAGCTATCGACCAGAACGACGTGCATGTCGGTGCCTCCTCATTTAATACGCGGCGCTATCTTCGAGATCGTGCCCGCGGGTCGGCAGCAAAAACGCTCGCTCGCAGGTCAGAAACACCGTGCCGTCGGACTTGACCCCGCGGGTGGCGCACCTGACGACGCCTTGGTGGGGGCGCGATTCCGAGGGGCGCTTGTCCAGATACTCGGTCTCGGCATAGATGGTGTCGCCGACGAAGACCGGGGCGACGAGGCGGATGTTGTCCCACCCCAGGTTGGCGAGGCCCTTGGCGCTAGTGCTCGGCACGCTCATGCCCGAGACGATCGACAACGTGACCAGGCTGGACACCAAAGGCCTTTTCCACTCGGTGTTTTCGCAGTACGCGTTGTCGATGTGCAGCGGGTGCAAGTTGTGCGACAGCAACGACATCCACACGTTGTCGGCCTCGGTGAGCGTGCGGCCCGGGCGATGCTCGACGGTCGCGCCGACCTCGATGTCCTCGAACAACAGGCCCGGTGACTCGCGCCAGCGCCGATCGCCGATCCTTTTGTAGGTACGAATCTCGTCCATTGCCAACCCCATCCGCTAGTAGCGGACCCGACGGGCCGCCACGGCAACCCGCGTACTGTTCCGTGCGTCGAGCACTTCCGCCCGCCGCAGTAGGCGGTGGGCCGCGGCCACCATCGGCGGGCCGACCAGCTGCCCGTCGAGGATGCCGATCTGCCCGGCCTGTTCGTCCGCCAAGTCGATGACGCGACGGGCCCGCTCCACCTCGGTGGGCAGTGGCGTGAACCCGTCGTTGATCAGCGCCACCTGCCGGGGGTGGACCGCGGCCTTGCCGCCGAAGCCGAGCTCGCGCGATCGGTTCACGTCCACCTTGAGCGCGAGCTCGTTGCCGAGGTCGAAGGTCGGCGCGTCGATCGCCGGAATGCCGGCCACGGCGGCACCGGCCACGATGCGAGAACGCGCGTAGGCCAACGGCTCCCAGTCCATCGAGATGCCGAGGTCGGCCGCGAAGTCCGCGGCGCCGAAGACCAGCGCCCGCACCCGCGGGCTTGCGGTGGCGATCTCCTCGACGGCGGCCAGGCCGGCCGCCGTTTCGATGGTCACCAGGAAATCGATGTCCGCGCCCGCATCACCCAGCATGTCCTCGAGGATCAGCAGATCGTGCGCGCAGTTGACCTTCGGGACGAGCAGCGCGTCGGGCGCCAGGGCGCCGTACGCGAGCGCGAGAACGTCGCGCAGGCCGTCGGCGGTGCGCAGGCTGTTGATCCGCAGCGCGCGGACGCATCCGGTCGACGGCCCCTTGAGCAATCGAGCGGCCAGGCCGCGGGCCAGTTCGCGCCGCGCGGGCGGCACCGCGTCTTCGAGATCCAGCGTGCACACGTCGGCACCCGAGTGCAGCGCCGTGGGGTACTGGCGTGGATTGATCGCGCTCGTCATCAGCATGGTGCGAAACACCCAGGGCTGGACCATTTTTCGCTCGCTCATGCCGGAACACCGACCAGGTCCGGCGCCACCAGCTCGCCGACCGTCGCGCACAGACGGCGGATGTCGTCGGCCTCGTTGTCGGCACGCAGCATGATTCGCAGCCCCGCCTCGCCCCGCGGGGTGACCGGGAAGAAGACCGCCGAGGCGTAGAACCCGCGATCGAGGAGTTGCCGGGACAGACCGATCGCCTTGTCGTCCTCGCCCGTCCGGATCAGCCGGATCGGGGTGTCCAGGCCGGCCTGCGGGGTGGCGATGAGGCTGTCGAAAAGCGCGGCGTTGGCGCGCAATTGCCGTTGGCGCCGGGCCAGCTCGGGCGAATTGTGCACCCGCAGCGAACCCAGGCAAGCGCCGATGGTCGGTGCGTTCGCCGGCTTGGACCAGGCCAGCGGGCCGCCGAATCGCATCAGGATGTCGTGGTGTTTCTCGGGGCCCAGCATGATGACCCCGCCGCTGGCGCCGTAGGCCTTGCCGAGCGAGGCGACGATGATGGTCAGCGGGTTGAGCTCGTCGGGCATCAGGGACCGGACGATCCCTTCGCCGCGTTCGCCGTACATCGACAGCGAGTGGGCCTCGTCGAAGAAGAGGAACAGGCCGTAGCGGTCCTGCAACTCGAGCAGCTCCTTGACCGGCGCGACGCCGCCCAGCGAGTAGGCGCCGTCGGCGACGTAGGCGACCCGCTTGTGCCTCTTGCACATGTCCTCGAGGTAGTTGAGGTCGTTGTGCGGGCTGGTGTAGACGGGCGCTTCGTCGGCGCAGATGGGCTTGATGTAGTTGAGCGAGAAGTGGCTGAACTTGTCGAACACCATGACGCGCGGCTCCCCGTCGTCGGTCAGGTGTCCCGAGGAGATCAGCGGCAGCACGGCGGAGCTGGCCACCGCCGTGGAGATGGCCGAAACGCAGCGGGCGCGCCACAACTGCGAGAGCCCGGCCTCGAGCTCGTCGATGATGGAGAACCGGATGCGCAGCCGCGAGGCGGACAGCGCGAACGTCTGCTCCGAGTCGATCGCCGCGCGGGCGCCTTCCAAAACCCATGGGTGGGAGTGCAATCCGAGGTAGGAGCAGGAGATCATGTTGATGAAGCGGTGACCGTCGCTTTGGCGCTCCAGCAGGTCGCCGCCGACGTAGCGGACGCTGTTGTCCAGCAGCCCGTTGTCAGCCGCCGCCTGCCACGCCGGGTTGCCGACCTCGACGGCCTTGGCGTTGTTGCGGAATCGGTGGATCTGGGATTGCTCGTCCAGCTTGTTCATGCGTTGCACGGTAGAAAGATCCGCGCGCCCGGCCCTCCACCGATCGGATCGGCGACGTGATGAAAGCTCGTTCCCCCGATCGGGGGACACGGGATTGGCCGGAGGGCCGACAGACATTGCCGCGCCCCGTCGGCACTGTTGTTGCCATGCCTTTGATGACCGGCGGGACGCTCTGATGCCCTGGCTCGCCCTGATCACCGGCAACGGCTTGCACGCGGTGATCACCGCCCTGTTGGGGTTGTCCATGATCAATGTGGCGGACAGCCTGCTGATCCTGGCGATCGCGGCGGCCGGGTCGGCCGTGCTCGGAGCCCTTGCCGCCCGCCGGAACCCGGCGGCGCGGGTCCCCGCCACCCGGAGTTTCGCCTGGCTGAACCTGTGGACCGCGGTAACGTTCGTCTCCTTCTTCCTGGGGCTGGTGGTCTATAGCGCGGTGGTGGTCTTCACGCTGGGCGCCTCGTTCGCTCCCCTGGCGGTCACGGCCTGGTCGGCCCGCCAAGCCCGTCGCGGCCACGCCCCCACGCGCCCCGGCCGCGCCCAATGGGTGGCGGTCTGCCTGTTGGCCGCGCTGGGCGCCGCGCTGGTGGCGGCGCTGGCGGGCTCGGATTCCCGCGGCATGGTGGCGTTGCTGGTTGCGGCCGCCCTGGGCGTCATCGACGGCGCCGCCGCCGGCGGGGTGGCCATCGTGTCCCGCGGTCTGGGCGCCGCCGGGGTCGGTGTCTGGCAGGTGATGGCCCACCGCTATTACGCGACGCTGGTGGTGGCCGCGGCGGCGCTGATCGTCCTGGTCCCTGGGGGGTTGCTCGCGGCGCCGTCGCTGCCGTTGGGTGTCTCGATTGCGGCCGCCTTCGCCTCCCTGGTGGTGCCATTCTTCTTGATTCAGTACGCAATTCAGCAGTTGGCGCCGGTCTTGGTCACCGGGGCGCTGGCGTTGATACCGGCCATCGCGCTGTTCGTCGAGATGGCGGCCGGCCGAGCCGTCAGCTGGCCCGCGGTGCTGCTCGGGTTGCTCATCGTGCCGGCCAGCCTGGCGATATTCACCACCCGGCAGCAACCGGCATGAGCTTCCTCGATTCGGTACCGATGGCGTACCGTCACCCTCGTCTTGCTCGCAACCCCCGGGAGTAATGCCATGTTGCTCAATCCCAACCACCTGCAACGCCGCTACCCGGACCGCCGCTCGGGGGAGATCATGGCCGCGACGGTGGACTTCTTCGAGTCCCGCGGCAAGGCGCGGCTGAAGTCCGACGACCACAACCGCGTCTGGTACTCCGACTTTCTGGACCACATCGGGCGGGAGCGCATCTTCGCCTCGCTGCTGACGCCGTCGGAGTACGGCGCGGACGACTGCCGGTGGGACACCTACCGGATCAGCGAATTCGCCGAGATCGTGGGCTTTTACGGGCTCAGCTACTGGTACCCGTTCCAGGTCACCGCGCTGGGCCTGGGCCCGATCTGGATGAGCGACAACGAGGACGCCAAGCGCAAGGCCGCCGCCCAGTTGGAGGCCGGCGAGGTCTTCGCGTTCGGGCTGTCCGAGCAGACCCACGGCGCCGACGTCTACCAGACCGACATGGTCCTGACACCATCCGAGCACGGCTGGGTCGCCAACGGCGAGAAGTACTACATCGGCAACGCCAACGTGGCGCGGATGGTCTCCACGTTCGGCAAGATCGCCGGCTCTTCCGGCGGGGCAGACGAGTACGTGTTCTTCGCCGCGGACTCGCAGCACGACCGGTACGAGCTCATCAAGAACGTGGTGAACTCGCAGAACTTCGTCGCCAACTACGCGCTGCGCGACTACCCCGTCACCGAGGCCGACCTGTTGCACCGCGGCCCCGACGCCTTCCACGCCGCGCTCAACACCGTCAACGTCTGCAAGTACAACCTGGGCTGGGGCGCTATCGGCATGTGCACCCACGCCATGTACGAGGCGGTCACCCACGCGTCCAACCGCGTCCTGTACGGCACCGTCGTCACCGACTTTTCCCACGTGCGGCGGCTGCTCACCGACGCCTACTTGCGGCTCATCGCGATGAAACTGGTCGCCACCCGCGCCTGCGACTACATGCGCAGCGCGTCGGCGGCCGACCGCCGCTACCTGCTCTACAGCCCGCTCACCAAGGCAAAGATCACCAGCGAGGGCGAGCGCGTCATCACCGCCATGTGGGACGTCATCGCCGCCAAAGGCGTTGAGAAGGACACCTTTTTCGAGGCCGTCACCCGCGAGATCGGCCTGCTGCCGCGCCTGGAGGGCACGGTCCACATCAACATCGGGCTGCTCGCGAAGTTCATGCCCAACTTCCTGTTCGCCCCGAGCGCCGAGTTGCCCGTGATCTCCCGCCGCGACGAGGCCGCCGACGACGCGTTCCTGTTCGCCCAGGGGCCGACGGGGGGCCTGGGCAAGGTGCGGTTCCACGACTGGCGCACGCCATTCGACGCGTTCCGGCACCTGCCCAACGTCGCGCTGCTGCGCGAGCAGGTCGACGTGCTCGCCGAGATGCTGGCCAGCGCCACACCGGATGCCGTGCAGCAGAAGGACATTGACTTCGCCTTCGGGGTGGGTCAACTGTTCGCCACGGTGCCCTACGCGCAGCTCATCCTCGAGGAGGCCCCGCTGTCCGGAGTCGACGAGGCCCTGATCGACGAAATCTTCGCCGTGCTGGTGCGCGACTTCAACGGCTACGCCGTCGAACTCAGCGACAAGCCGGCAACGACGGACGCGCAGGCCCGGTTCGCGATGCGGATGATCCGCCGTCCGGCGCACGACCCGGCGCGCTACGACCAGATCTGGAAGGAACACGTCCTGCCGCTCAGCGGCGCCTACCAGATGCGCCCCTGAGTCCCCGCTCGGTCGATCGTGCGGCTGGCCGCACATTCGCGCCCCAGCGTGCGGCTGGGCGCACACTGGACAGGGCGAGCCTTGACTGTGACGTGGCTCACCGTAGAATGACCAGTGGTCATCGACGTAAGGGGGCTTAATGCCAACGGTGACATGGGCGCGCGTGGACCCCGCCCGCCGCGCGGCGGTGATCGAAGCCGCGGAGTCCGAGTTTGGCGCGCACGGCTTCTCCCGTGGCAGTCTGAACGTCATCGCCCGCCGGGCCGGGGTAGCCAAGGGCAGCCTGTTCCAGTACTTCGCGGACAAGCGCGACCTCTACGCGTACGTCGCCGACGTCGCCAGCCAACGGGTGCGCGCCTACATGGAGGACCGCATCCGCGAGCTGAACCCGAGCCGGCCGTTCTTCGAATTTTTGACCGACTGGCTCGACACGTGGGTCGCCTACTTCGCCGACCACCCGCATGAGCGCGCGCTGCACGCCGCGGCCACTCTCGAAGTCGACACCGAGGCCCGCGTCAGTGTGCAGAACGTCATTCACCGTCACTACCTGCAAGTGATGCGGCCACTGGTCCAGGACGCGCAGCTGCGCGGCGACCTGCGCGCCGATTCCGACACCGACGCGCTGTTGTCGTTGCTGCTCTTGATCTTTCCGCACCTGGCGCTGGCCCCATACATGCGCGGCCTCGACCCGGTCCTGGGGCTCGACGAGCCCACGCCGGAGCAGCCCGCGCTGGCCGTGCGCCGGCTGGTCGCGGTCCTGGCGGCGGCGTACTCGGCGAATGCCGCCGTCACCCCCGAACCGAAACGATCCGAGGAGGTCACATGACACGCACGCATTCGGGCTCGATGGTCAAAGGGGGGCTCAACTGGGACAGCTTGCCGCTCAAGCTCTTTGCGGGCGGCAACGCGAAGTTCTGGAATCCCGCCGACATCGACTTCTCCCGCGACCGCGCGGACTGGGAGCGGCTCACCGATGACGAACGCCATTACGCCACCCGGCTGTGCGCCGAGTTCATCGCCGGTGAAGAAGCGGTGACCGAGGACATTCAGCCGTTCATGTACGCGATGCGGGCCGAAGGCCGGCTGGGCGACGAGATGTACCTGACGCAGTTCGCGTTCGAGGAAGCCAAGCACGTCCAGGTCTTCCGGATGTGGCTCGACGCTGTCGGCGTCACCGACGACCTGCACGAGTACATCGATGACGTGCCCACCTACCGCACGATCTTCTACGAGGAACTGCCGGATTGCCTCGACGCGCTGAGGGTCGATCCGTCACCGGCCGCACAGATCCGGGCGTCGGTCACCTACAACCACATGGTCGAGGGCATGCTGGCGCTGACGGGCTACTACATCTGGCACAAGATCTGCGTGGAACGCAGCATCCTGCCCGGCATGCAGGAGCTGGTGCGCCGCATCGGTGACGACGAGCGCCGCCACATGGCCTGGGGCACCTTCACCTGCCGCCGGCACGTCGCCGCCGACGATGCGAACTGGGGCGTCTTCGAGACGCGGATGAACGAGCTGATGCCGCTCGGGCTACGCCTCATCGAAGAGGGCTTCGCGCTCTACGACCCGATGCCGTTCGGCCTGTCGACGGACGAATCCATGGCCTACGCCGCCGACAAGGGCATGCGGCGGTTCGGCACGATCAACAGCGCGCGCGGTCGCCCGGTCGCCGAGATCGACCTCGACTACTCGCCGGTGCAGCTCGAGGACACCTTCGCCGACGAGGACGAGAGGGCGCTGGCGGGCGCGTCGGCCTGATGCGGTAGCTACTCGACCTTGCTGGCGCCGGCGGCCTCGCCGCTGCTGGACGACCCGACCCAGACGGTCTTGGCGTTGCAGAACTCGCGGATCCCCAAGCCCGCGAGCTCGCGTCCGTAACCCGACCGCTTGACGCCGCCGAAGGGCAGCTCAGGGTAGGACACCGTCATCCCGTTGATGAAGACCTGCCCGGCCTCGATGTCGTCGATGAAGCGTTGCTGCTCGGCCTCGTCGTTGGTCCAGGCGTTGGATCCCAGCCCGAAGGTGGTGGCGTTGGCGATCTCGATGGCCTCGTCGATATTTTCGGCGCGGTAGATCGAGGCGACCGGGCCGAACACCTCCTCGGTGTAGAGCGCCATGTCCTTGGTGATGTCGGTGACCACCGTGGGCGGGTAGAACCAGCCCGGCCGGTCGAGGCGCTCGCCGCCGCAGCGGATCACCGCGCCGGCCGCGGCCGCGTCCTCGACCTGCTTGGCGACCTCGTCGCGGCCCGATTCGGTGGCCAGCGGGCCGACGTCGGTGTCGGGGTCGGTCGGGTCGCCCACCCGCAGCGCCTTGACGCGCTCGACGAACTTGTCGACGAACGCGTCGTAGACGTCGGCGTGGGCGATGAAACGCTTTGCGGCGATACAGGATTGGCCGTTGTTCTGCACCCGGGCGGTGACCGCGGTCTTGACCGCCTCGTCCAGGTCGGCCGAGGGCATCACGATGAACGGGTCGCTGCCGCCGAGTTCGAGCACCGTGGGCTTGATCTCGTCGCCGGCGATGGCGCCCACCGACTGGCCGGCCGGCTCGCTGCCGGTCAGGGTGGCGGCGGCGACGCGGGGGTCGCGCAGGATGGTCTCCACGGCACTGGACGGCACCAGCAGGGTCTGGAAGCAGCCGTCCGGGAACCCGCCGCGCGCGATGACGTCGGCGAGGTACAGCGCGGTCTGCGGCACGTTGGAGGCGTGCTTGAGGATGCCGACGTTGCCGGCCATCAGCGCCGGCGCGGCGAACCGCACGGCCTGCCATAGCGGGAAGTTCCACGGCATGACGGCCAGCACCACGCCCAGCGGCTGGTAGCGGGTGTAGGCCTGCTTGGCGCCGACCTTCGCCGCGTCGGCCGGCTCGTCGGCCAGCAGCTGCTCGGCGTTCTCGGCGTAGTAGCGAAAACCCTTGGCGCATTTGAGCGCTTCGGCCTTGGCCGAGGCGAGCGTCTTGCCCATCTCCAGGGTCATCATGGCCGCGGTCTCGTCCGCCTCCTTCTCCAAGAGGTCGGCGGTGGCGTTTGCCCACTCCGCGCGCTGGGCAAAGGTGGTGTTATGGCGGTAGTCCTGGAACCGGGCGTAGGCGCGCGCGATGGCGGCGTCGACTTCCTCGTCGGTTGCGGGGGTGAAGGTTTTTACTGTCTCGCCGGTAGCCGGGTTGATCGTGGCGATGGGCACGCTGAGATCCTTCGCTTCGGGGTTGGTAAGAGGTCCAACAACCAGCCTGCCACTATCGTTCCCCTTTGGGAGGTGCCGGGATGAGTAAAGCCGCACAGCTGATGGTGAAGTGCCTGGAGAACGAGGGCGTTTCCGTCGTTTTCGGGGTCCCCGGCGAGGAGAACATCCGCTTCGTGCAGGCGCTGGCATCGTCGAGCATCCGGTACGTGCTCACCCGGCACGAGCAGGCGGCGTCGTTCATGGCGGAGATGTACGGGCGCGTCACCGGGCGCGCGGCGGTGGTGTCGGCGACCCTGGGCCCCGGCGCCATCAACATGCAACTCGGCGTCGCGGACGCCACCACCAACAGCACCCCGATGGTGGCGATCTCCGCTCAGGTGGGCCAGGACCGCGAGTACAAGGAGTCGCACCAGTACGTCGACCTGGTGTCGATGTTCGCCCCGATCACGCGGTGGGCCGCGGGCATCCCCACCCCACGCGCCATCCCCGAGATGGTCCGCAAGGCGTTCAAGGTCGCCGAGACCGAACGCCCGGCCGCGGTCTACCTGGCGGTGCCCGAGCACATCGACGCCGACGAGACCGATTACGACCTGGAGCCGTTGCCGCGCAACGTCGTTCGCCCCGACGCCCCCGCACCCCGTCAGGTCGAACGGGCCGTCGAGATCCTGCGCCAGGCGAAGCGGCCGGTGGTGCTGGCCGGGCACGGGGCCGCGCGCGCCGACGCGACCAAGGCCCTGGTCCGGTTCTCCGAGGAGTTCGGCATCCAGGTGGCCAACACGTTCCACGGCAAGGGCGTGATGCCCGACGACCACCCCAACAGCATCGGGACCCTGGGCTTCATGCGGCACGACTACGTCAACTTCGGCTTCGACAACGCCGACGCCGTCATCGCCGTCGGCTACGAGCTGCAGGAGTTCGATCCGGTGCGGATCAACCCGCAGGCCGACAAGAAGATCATCCACGTCCATCGCTTCCCGGCCGAGGTCGACGGGCACTACTCGGTCGACGTCGGGATCATCGGCGACATCAGCGATTCGCTGAACGCGCTCACGGACGCGTTGGCCGGTCACCGCTTCGAGCACGCCGCCGACGTGCCCGGATCGGGGCTGCTGGCCGAGGAATTCGCTCGCGGACAACAGGATTCGCGCTATCCGCTGGCGCCGGCGCGGGTGGTCGCCGACACCCGCGAGGCGCTGGGCCGCAGCGACGTGGTCCTCGTCGACACCGGTGCCACCAAGATGTGGATGGCCCGGCTCTATCCGACCTACGAGCGGAACACCTGCTTGATCTCAAACGGCCTGTCCACCATGAGCTTTGCGCTGCCCGGCGCCCTCGGCGTCAAGCTGGCCCGCCCCGAGTCGAAGGTGCTGGCCGTCGTCGGCGACGGCGCCTTCCTGATGAACTCCCAGGAGATCGAGACCGCGGTGCGGGAGCGGATACCGCTCGTCGTGCTGATCTGGGAGGACGGCGGCTACGGCCTCATCGAATGGAAGATGGACCTCGAACTCGGCGAGCACTACTACGTGAAATTCGGCAACCCCGACATCGTGAAATACGCGGAAAGCTTCGGCGCCAAGGGATATCGGATCACCAGCGCCGCCGAGCTGTTGCCGACGCTCAAGGCCGCGCTGGCCGACGACGGGGTGTCGCTGATCGGCTGCCCGGTCGACTACTCCGAGAACCTGCGCCTGACCGACCGGCTCGGCGAGCTGGACGAGACGCTGTGATCGCCTAGCCCGTGCCGGCGGTTATCCACAGGAAATGGCCTGCCAAAAAGTTCGAGTCGGCGGGGTCGGCTATACTCGAACACATGTTCGATGAAGCCGCGCGTGCTGAGGTGATTGCCCGGTTCGACGAGATGATCGAGCGGTGCTATCCGTCTTCGACGGCGGAGTCCGCTGTTCC
>NZ_LQPV01000067.1:0-141910 GCF_002101935.1 Mycobacterium sp. IEC1808
GGCCGACGTGGCCAGTTCGGCGAGCAGGTCGGGGGTGATCAGCCCATCCGCGCCCACCTCCGAGCCCGGCGCGCTGCTGTGCCCGTCCAGGGCGGCCTGCTCGGCGATCACATGAATCACCACCGGGCCCGCGGGCGGGCGTTTCCCCGCCGCGCAGCCGGTTCTGCCGCAGCGACAGCCCAGCCGATCCGCCCCGGCCGCCAACGCCCCCAACGCATCAGCGCGGCGCTGCTCCCGGGTGCGCGGATCATGCGCACACACCGTGGCCGCCAACGCATTCAGCCGCTTGTCCAGCGCATGCGCGTCCGGGGACAGCAGGCTGCCGCCGATCTCGGCGCTGCCGTCCTGATCCGGCCCGATCCACACTTCCCGATCGCGCTGGGCCTTGGCGCGCCGGCGCACCGCATCCACATCGGCTTTGGCCACGATCCGATCCACCTGCCCAACCAACCGGCCCTGGGTCATCGACGGCCAGCGCGCCACATTGGCCGCCACCTGGGCATCCACCCTGGCCAACACCTCGGGATCCTCGATCAGATCGGTGCGATACACGATCGTCTGAAACGCCCGGTAGTCGATGTCGCCGGCCCGAAACACCTCCCCCACCAGCGGCAGCCGCTCGCGCATCGCGCGCGCGTAGCGCAGCCGGCTGGCCGCCAGCCCCTGGCTGATCCGCAACGCCGCGCCCACCTCGGCGGCGAGGGCCTCCATCGTATCGATCGCCCAGTCCTCGGTGTCCGCACACCGCGACAGCCGATACCCGAACAACCGCCCGATCGCCGCCAACTGCGCCGCCGCCGCCCGGTTTTCCACCCGCGCCCACACGCCGATCTCGTCCAGCAGCGCAGTCGACTCCGCCGTCGAAGACGGATAGCACCGCTCGATCATCTCGTCGAACCGGGCAATCACCTCAGCACGAGCAGCTTCATCGAACATGTGTTCGAGTATGCCACGGCACTACGACACGAGCCTCAGCTCGAATGTCGATACCAGGCGACGATATAGAGGACCAGCGCCGTCGCCAGCGCGATCAGGACCCAGATCACCACGGCCTGGTCGATCCATGAACCCGCGGGCGGGGTCCCGGGCAGGATGTTGCGCAGCGGCACGACGGCGAACAGCATCGCGGCGTACCAGGTGGAAAACGGCGGCAGGAATTGCCGCCGGCCGGTCAGCATCTGAATGGCCACGAACAGCGCCAGCGTCGGCAGCGTGATCAGGACCAGGCAGATTCCGAGGTCGAACACCAGCGGGCCCTTGGCCCGGTGCAGCGTGACGATGACATTGTCCGGGCGGTCTGGGTCGCTGGGGTTGCGTGCGACGCGGGTGGCCGAGATGTCCCAGCCGTCCAGCTTTCCGGTCACTTCGACCCGGCCGGGTTTTAATACGCGGTTTTCGCCCGACCCGACGAGGACGTCGGACTGGATGATGTCGGTCCTGTACGAGTCGAATGGCCAGTCGCTGGGGTCACCGTGCGCCTCGATGGTGGTAGCCACCTGCGCCGGCAACTTCCCCACCGGGTACTGCAGGTCTCCGAGGTCGTTCTGCGGAAAGATGCGCACGGATGTGTCGGTGTTCAAGACGTTGAGGCGCTTGTTGATCATCGAATCGTCGGGCATCACCAAGACCTTCACGTCGAGGCGATTGGCCACGGTGTGCAGCTGCTCGAAACGCATCAAGACCACCGTGCCGTCGGCGGTGTTCAGTTCCGGGTCGGGAAGCGGGCCCGGCGCGGTGGCCAACCAGTGATAGCCGAGCAGCGACAGGACGTAGACGACGGCGACGCCCACGATGATCGAGATGTCGAGGACGAGGTGCCGTCGTCGGGGCTTACGCTCCGGCGCGGCCGGTGCGGGCGGCGCCGTGGGAGCAGTGCCGTGGCCGTTCGAGGGCAGCGCTACGACGACGTCCCGTTGAACCGACACGGACGCAGACTAGCAACGGTGCTGTTTGCTGGCACCCTGAAGCGAGCCCCGCTACGAGTTCTTAACAAAGGGCGCTACCAGCTTTAACATGCCACCGTTAACCGGCGCGCCCGGACATCAGTCGCCTTGCCGAACCCAGGCGAAGATGTACAAGCTCATCGCCGTCACCAGAGCGATCAGCACCCACTGGACGATGGCCTGGTCGATCCAGGAACCGGGCGGTGGCGCACCGGGAAGGATGTTGCGCAACGGGACGATGGCGAACAGGTTCGCGGCGTACCAGGTTGCGAAGGGCGGCAAGAACTTACGCCGGCCCAGCGCCATCGGGATGGCGACCAACAGCGCCAGGGTGGGCAGGCTGATGAGCACCAGGCAGATGCCGAGGTCGAAAATCAGCGGCCCCTTGGCCCGCTTCAAGGTGATGACCACGTTCCCGTTGTCCGAACCACGCTGGGTTGGCAGCGCGGCCGGGTCGTGAAGGCGGGTGACCGTGGCGTCCCACCCGTCCAGCTCCCCGGTCACTTCCACCCGGGCGGGCACCTTCTTGACGTTGTCGCCCGACCCGACGAACGCATCGGCCGAGATCGGCTCGGTGCTGTAGGAGTCGAAGGGCCAGTTACCCGGATCGCCGTGCGCCTGGACGGCCGTAGTGAGCTGCCCCGGGGCCTTCCCCTTCGGGTAGTGCAGGTCCCCCAACTCGCTCGTCGGATACAGGCGCACGCCGACGTCGGTACCCAGCACGTCGAGTCGATTGTCGTAGGCCGAAATTCCTGGGTAGACAAGCACATTCACGGTCAGGCGATTCGCCACCGTCTTGAGCTCTTCGAGGCGCAGCTGCACGATGGTGGCATCGCCGCCACCCTGGCTCAGGTCCAATGGCGGAAGCGGGGCCTCCGCCTCCTGCAATTGGTGCACGCCGAACAGCGACAGGGCATAGGTGGAGACGACAACCACCAGGATCGCGATGCCGATCGCGATGCGCGGTCGCGACCGTGGTTTGCGCGCCGGGGGCGGGGGCGTCGGCGGTGTGTCCGGAGGTGGCGGCGGGGCCTGTGTCGTCGGGGCCTCGGTGGTCGCTGCAACCCCGTCGATGACATCTGGCTCGTCTACGGCCGACACGTGGCGATGCTAGCGAATTCGCGGCGACCGCGCGCGATGACGGAAGGTCCGTCACTCGCCGTCCACCCGACGGTAACCCCTTGGTCGCATTTGCTGGCTGAGGTGCGGCGCAGAGCCGGTCCCGGTTTGCTGCGCGGCCGGCGCCGGGCCGTCTATCCCGACGCGTGGTCCGCGACGCAGCGAAACCCGATGTGCGTCGTCGCGGTGTCCTGCGACTGCGGCGACCGTGCGGCCGGCCGGTAGCGGTGGCAGTATTCCGGCGCGCACAGGTGCGACCCGCCCTTCAACGTCTGGCTGACGCTCGGGTCCGCGGGCCCCGACGGCGCGCAACAGGCCTTCGGTGGCTGATCGAGCCGGTGGTGCGCGGAAAACTCGGTGGCCGTCCACTCCCACACGTTGCCGATCATGTCGAGCAGCCCAAATCCGTTGGGCGGGAAGGCCCCCACCGGGGAGGTGCCCACCCAGCCGAGCGCGCCGTCGTTGCGGTACGGGAACTTTCCCTGCCACGTGTTGGCCATCAGCCGACCATCGGGGTTCGCTTCCTCCCCCCAGGAGTAGGTCCATGCATTTCCGCCGCGGGCCGCATACTCCCACTCGGCCTCGGTGGGCAGCCGCCGGCCGGCCCAACGCGCGTACGCCGCGGCGTCGGGATACGCCACCTGCACCACCGGATGATCCGCCCGGTCCGTGAGATCGCTGTTCGGTCCGAGCGGATTTCGCCAGTTGGCCCCGGGCACCCACTCCCACCACTGGCGCCAGTCACGCAGGTCGACCGGCCCCGCCGTCGGGCGGAAGACCATGGCGCCGGGCACCAGGTCCTTCGGGTCCGCCCCCGGGTAAAGTGCCGGGCCGATCGGTTGCTCGGCCACCGTGAGATAGCCTGTGGCGGCGACGAATTCGGCGAACTGCGCGTTGGTCACCGGGTGCCGCTCGACCGCGAACGGCCCCACGCTGACGGTGTGGATCGGCGCCTCTTCGGGGTAGAAGCTCGTCGAGCCCATGCGGAACGATCCGCCGGGCAGGTCGACCAGCTCGGTGAGCACCCCTTCAGGGTAGGACGACCGTGCGCCGGGTCCTCAGTCCGATTGTCGGTACCAGGTGAACATGTACAGGGCCATCGCTGCGACGAGCGCCATCAGCACCCAGATCACCAGGACCTGGTCGATCCACGCGCCCGGTGGCGGAGACCCGGGCAGGAAATTGCGGATCGGGATCACGGCGAACAGCATGGCGGCGAACCACGTCACAAACGGCGGCACGAATTTCCGCCTGCCCAGGGCGATTTGGATGGCCACGGCGAACGCCAGGGTGGGCAGGGCGAACAGCACCAGGCAGATGCCCAAGTCGAAGATCAGCGGCCCCTTGGCGCGGTGCAACGTGATGATCACGTTGTCCGGGCGATCCGCCTCCTGGCTTGCCTCACCCACCCGCTGGACGCTGACGTCCCAGCCGTCCAGCGCCCCGGTGACCTCGACCCGGGCGGGTATGTACTGGCGGGCATCGCCTTGCCCGACGAGCACCTCCGCCGACAGGGTGTCGGTGCTGTAGGAGTCGAACGGCCAGTTGTTGGGATCGCCGTGGGCCTCGATCGTGGTGGCGACCTGCGCCGGCGACTTCCCCGCCGGATATTGCAGGTCGCCCAGGTCGTTCGGCGGGTCCATCCGCACCGCGGTGTCGGTCTTCAGCACATCGAGGCGCTTGTCGAACATGGAATCCTCGGGAATCACGAGCACCTTGACCGTCAGGCGATTCGCGATGGTTTCCAGCTTTTCCAGACGCACCAGCACGACCGTGTCGTTGGTCGCGTTCAGGTCCGGCGGCTTGATCGGCGCCGCCGATTTGGCCAGCAAATGGACTCCGAACAGCGACAGACCGTAGACGATGAGGAACGCGACCAGGATGCCGATCACCAACAGAGTGCGGCTTCGCTTGCGGGCGGGGGGCGCGTCCGGGGGCGCCGCGGCGGGTTGCTCCGGTGGCGTTGGAGGCGGCGGAGCCGGTGGGGCTTGATGGGTCATCGGTCAGCACCTCCGTTGGGTTGCAGCAACTCGGCGGGCCATGCGCGGATTAGATCGTAGCGAACCGGTCGCGTCCGCGCGAGGAGTCATAATTTACTTCATCAATCAGGTAATTTCCGTCAACCCGCGCAACGGTTGCTCGCTACTCAGCGAAACCCGGCGGTCGGCCCAATTGCCGACCCGTTCATCCGTTGTTGGTTTGCCTGTTAATTCGGTGGCTGTACAAGTCGAGGTGTATCCGGACACAACAGCTCGCCGTCGACGCCGGGCGCCCCCCTCGCCTGGAGGCAATCACCGTGAGGCACACGCGACCGGCCGCCGCCATCAGCTTGCTGGCAGCGGTTGCCATGGTGGGCTCGGCATGCAGCAACTCCCACGCGACCCTGGCGTATGCCGCGGGCGCCAAGGTCGACTGCGGCGGCAAACAGACCCTGATCGCCAGCGGATCGACGGCCCAGGCGAATGCGATGACGAAGTTCGTCGACGCGTACCACCGGGCCTGCCCGGGGCAGAACCTCAACTACACCGCCAACGGGTCGGGCGCCGGGATCAAAGAATTCCTGGCCGGCAAGACAGATTTCGGCGGATCGGACATACCGCTCGCCGACGATCAATACGCCGCCGCCAAACAGCGGTGCGGCGGCGCCGACGCCTGGAACCTGCCCGTGGTGTTCGGCCCGCTGGCCATCACCTACAACCTCGGCGCCGTCGACTCCCTGGTGCTCGACGCGCCCACACTGGCGAAGATCTTCAACGGCACCATCACCCGCTGGGACGACCCGGCGCTTACCGCGTTCAACACCTCCATGCCGGCGGAGGACATCAAAGTCATCTACCGCAGCGACGATTCGGGCACCACCGACAACTTCCAGAACTACCTGCAGTCCGCGTCCGGCGGGGCGTGGAAACAGGGCACCGGCAAGGCGTTCAAGGGCGGGGTTGGCGTCGGTGCGTCCGGCAACAAGGGCACCTCGGAGCTCGTGAAGACGACCGAGGGTGCGATCAGCTACAACGAGCTGTCATTCGCGCTGCAGCAAGGCCTTTACGCGGCCGAGATCAAGACCCCCGCGAGCCGCCGCTCGCTGCGCCCGGTGCGCATCGGCACCGACACGGTCGGCAAGACGATCCTGGGCGCCAAGATCACCGGCGCCGGAAACAATCTTGTGCTCGACATTTCGTCGTTCTACAACCCGGCCCAGCCGGACGTCTACCCGATTGTCCTGGCCACCTACGAGGTTGTCTGCTCGAAGTACCCCAACGCCGATGACGCCAAGGCGGTCAAGGCGTTCCTGCAGGCGGCAATCGGGCCCGGCCAGGTCGAGCTGGCCAGGAACGGCTACATCCCCCTGCCGCCCGACTTCCAAGCCCGTGTCTCGAGCGCCGTCGACGCGATCAGCTGGGCCGGAGCGGCGGTTGCGGAGTAGGCGTTCAGCCCTTCTTCGGTGACCTTCGGTCCCGTTGCTGCCACCAACCGGACAGGAACAGTGCCATCGCGCTGACCAGTCCGATCAGCACCCAGAGCACGACGGCCTGATCGATCCACGAACCGTACGGCGGGCTCCCCGGCAGGATGCTGCGCAACGGGACGATGGCGAACAGCATCGCGCCGTACCACGTCACCATCGGCGGCAAGAACGAGGTTTTGCCCAACGCCACCGGAATGGCCACCCACAGTGCCAACACGGGCAGGGCGATAAGGACGAGGCAGATGCCGAGGTCGAAGATCAGCGGGCCCTTGGCACGCTGCAGGGTGATGGTCACGTCGTCCTGAATGTCCGGGTTGGAGTCCGCCGGGTCATGGACGCGGGTGACGGTGGCGTCCCAGCCATCGAGCTTTCCGGATACCTCGACGCGCGCGGGCAACTTCTCGCGGTTCTGACCGGAACCGGTGAACACGTCGGCCGCGATGACCTCCGTCTTGTAGGTGTCGAAGGGCCAGTTACCGGGATCGCCGTGCGCCTCGATGGTGGTGCTGACCTGCGCCGGCGCTTTTCCGACCGGGTATTGCAGGTCGCCGAGGTCGTTCTCCGGATACAGGCGCACGGCCGCGTCGGTGGTGAGCACCCCGAAGTTCTTGTCGTAGAGCGAATCCTTCGGGTAGACAAGGACATTCACCGTCAAGCGGTTGGCGACGGTATCGAGTTTCTCGAGGCGCACCTGCACGACGCTGTCCTCGGCCTCGACCTTGCTCAGGTCCGCCGCGGGCAGCGGGGGCGTCGATTTCGCCAGGAGGTGCACCGCGATCAGGGACAGGACGTAGATGACGATGAGGGCGACGATGATCCCGAACGCGATCGCAAAGCGCGGTCCACGCGACTGGGGTGGCGCCGGCGGCGGGGGTGCTTCGGTGGTCATTGGGGCATCACGGGGCCAGATGCTACCGCCCGCCGGCCCTGAAACCGCTCTTTTCAGGGGATGACGACCGCAAATTGTTGCATCACCGTGGATTTCGCCGCGTCGAAACCGGACGCGCCGGCGGATCGGCCGCCGACTCAGTCGCGCGAAAACGCAAGCGCCAGTTCCCTTTCCACGTCCTCGTACGGCCTGCCCGAGAAGTCGACGGTGACCTCGGCGATGGTGCCGCCGGTGAACGTGAACGGCGCCTTATAGCGGCTCGACACCCGCGAGCCGCCGTTGCGCCCGACGGTGATCCCGGCCCCCGCGAGGCCGAACGTCCCCGGATGGGTCGCCACGTCCGCCAGGGTGCCGACCACCTCGGCGTCGACGAACAGGGTCAGGTCGCCGAGCGGGGTGTGGCTGTTCTCCACCGTTCCGGTCCGCGCGTAACGAACCCCCAGCAGGTGCCGGCCCAGCGGCACCGGGCCGGACGACGACACCAGCTGCTGGCGCTCGCCGAGGAAGTTGTAGACGTAGTGCAGCCGCCCGTCCTGGACGAACAGCACGTGCCCGCCGTGCGCGCCGCCCTGCTTGAACAGCACGCCTTCGGCACCGGTGGTATCCACGGTCACATCGGCCAGCACGGCGAACGAGCGCCCGCGGATCTCGGCGGCGGCGCCGATGCCGACGTCGGCGCAGTCGGGATAGTAGGTGTAGCTGGACCGTTCGCCGACCAGGTAGGGCCGCGAGCGCATCATCGTCTCGATGATGTTCAGGTCCGACAGCGGCAGGCCGTTGTACTTGGCGGCCTCGGAATACCACAGCGCCTTGAGCTCTTCCAGCTTCTCGGGTTGCTCGCCGGCCAGGTCGTGGCACTGGCTGCGGTCGGCCTCGATGTGGAAAAGCTCCCAGCGGTCGGCGTCGAAATGCGACCAACCGGCCGGTGTGGCGGCATGGACGGTGTTGGCGAACCAGCCCTCGTGCCAGATCCCGCGGGTGCCCAGCATGGTGTAGAACTGGGTCCGTTTGCCGGTGTCGGCACCCGGATCCGCAAGGGCCACTTTGAAACTCACGCCGTCCACGGGTTTCTGCGTGATGCCCTTGACCGTCTCCGGCGGCGTCATGCCCAGCAGGTCGTAGACGGTCGGGGTGATGTCGCAGACATTGACGTAGTTGTCGCGGACCTCGCCGTGCGCGGCAATTCCGTTGGGCCACGAGACGATTGCCGTGTCGGCGATGCCGCCCTCGTGGGAGGCGTAGCGCTTGTACAGCTTGTACGGCGTGTTGAATGCCATCGCCCACCCGATCGGATAATGGTTGTAGGTCTCCGGGCCGCCCAAGTGGTCGAAGAGCTTCATGCTTTCCTCGACGGTGTCGATGTAGCCGTTGAAGAACTTGCCCTCGTTCACCGAGCCGTTCGGGCCGCCCTCCCCGCTGGCGCCGTTGTCGGAGATCACCACGATGATGGTGTCGTCCAGCTGGCCGGACTCCTCGAGGTAGTCCAGGATGCGGCCGATCTGGGCGTCGGTGTAGCTGAGGAAGCCGGCGAACACCTCGGCCATGCGGCAGAACAGCTTCTTTTCTTCCTCGCCCAGCGAATCCCAGGGCCGCACGGTGTCCTGCAGCGGCCACGGCTCGCCGTTGGGCCCCTTCACGTCGGCGTACGGGTTCACCGGCGACAGCTCGGTGTCCTGCGGAACGATGCCCATCGACTTCTGGTTTTCCAGCACGATCTCGCGGTAGCGCTCGTAGCCCATGTCGAACCGGCCCGCGTAGCGATCCGCCCACTCCTTGAACACGTGGTGCGGGGCGTGGCCCGCGCCGGGGCACACATAGCTGAACCACGGCTTGTCCGGGGCGATCACCTTGGCGTCGCGGATGAACTCGATGGTCTTGTCCGCGATGTCCTTCGACAGGTGATAGCCGTCTTCCGGGGTGGCCGGCGGGTTGACCGGGTGGTTGTCGTACACCAGGTCCGGATACCACTGGTCGGTCTCGCCGCCCATGAACCCGTAGAACCGCTCGAATCCGCGCGAGGTGGGCCAATGCCGTTTCGTCGACGCCAGGTTCGACTCTTCCAGCGGTGTGAGGTGCCACTTCCCGACGCAGTAGGTGTTATAGCCGCGCTCGGCGAGCACCTCGGAGATCAGCGCGGTGTCGGCGGGGATCCGCCCGTTGCAGTTGGGAAACCCGTCGGTGAACTCCTCGATGGTGGCCATGCCGACCGTGGTCGCGTTGCGCCCGGTCAGCAGGGACGCTCGCGTGGGCGAGCACAGCGCGGTGGTGTGGAACTGCGACAACCGCACGCCGCGCTCGGCGATGCGCGTCATCGCGGGCATCTCGACCAGGCCGCCGAAGCAGTCCCAGGTGGCGATCCCGGTGTCGTCCCAGACGAGGTAGAGGATGTTCGGCGAGTTCTCCGGCGCCGTCGGTGCCGCGTACGGCCCCCAGTCCGGCTCCGAGTCGCGGATATCCAACTCGATCTTGCCCTGAAACTCGGTCGACCCCGTCATTGCTGCCAGCCTCACTCGTGTTGGACCCCGTTACGCGCGTGGCGTGGAGACTACACCGGGCAGGTGAGAGCAAGGTGTGAATCTCAAGACGCGATCGCGGGACGCCACCCGTTCGCCAGCAGACGCAAAAGCCCCCTACACGCCGAGCGCGCGGGGGCTTTTGTGTCTGCTCGCCGCAGACCGGTTCGGTCGGGCTACTTGGCCTTCTCGAGGATCTCGACGAGCCGCCAGCGCTTGGTGGCCGACATCGGGCGCGTCTCCATCAGTGAGACGCGGTCCCCGATGCCGGCGGTGCTGTTCTCGTCGTGCGCCTTGACCTTCTTGGTGGTCCGAATGATCTTGCCGTACAACGGGTGACGCATGCGGTCTTCCAGCTCGACCACGATGGTCTTCTGCATCTTGTCGCTGACCACGTAGCCGATGCGCACCTTGCGCCGGCCGCGCGACTTCGGGTTGGCCGGAGTGTGCTTAGGGCCCTTGTCCTTCGCCGCGGCGTCGGTGGGAGCGGCCTTCTTGGGGGCAGCCTTGGCGGGCGCCTTCTTAGCTTCTGCCATCACGAATCCTTATTTCTCTTCGGTGCCGTCGGGTCCGCTGGCCAGGCCCAGTTCCCGTTCGCGCAGCACGGTGTAGACGCGCGCGATTTCCTGACGCACCGTGCGGAGCCGGCGGTTGTTGTTGAGCTGTCCGGTCGCCATCTGGAAGCGCAGGTTGAACAGCTCCTCCTTGGATTCGCGCAGGCGATCGGTGAGCTCTTCGTCGGTGAGCTCGCGCAGTTCGCCCGGCGAAATGCCCAGTGCCATCAGAACTGATCCTCTCGGGTCACGATGCGTGCCTTGATCGGCAGCTTGTGGATTGCGCGGGTGAGCGCGGCGCGGGCCGTCTGCTCGTTGGGGTAGCTGAGCTCGAACAGCACCCGGCCCGGCTTGACGTTGACGACCCACCACTCCGGGGAGCCCTTACCCGAACCCATCCGGGTCTCGGCGGGCTTCTTGGTCAGCGGGCGGTCGGGGAAGACGTTGATCCACACCTTGCCGCCACGCTTGATGTGCCGGTTGATCGCGATACGAGCCGACTCGATCTGGCGGTTGGTCACGTACGCGTGCTCGAGCGCCTGGATGCCGTAGTCACCGAAGTTCACCTGCGTGCCGCCGCTGGCGATGCCGCGCTGGCGCGGGTGGTGTTGCTTGCGGTGCTTAACCTTGCGGGGAATCAACATGATTCAGCTCTCCGTACTCTGCGGTTCGGGGGCCGGCGCGGCCTCGACCGGGGCCGCCGCGGCCTGATCCTCGGCACCCGCGGCCCGGCCGGCCTCGGTGCTGGTCGCCGTGGTGCCCGACGCCCCGCTGCGCCGCGGACGCGTGCCCGACGGGCGCTCACGACGGGGACGGTCGGCGCCCGCCGGTGCGGCGGCGGTCAATTCGCGCTTGCCGCCGACGATGTCGCCCTTGTAGATCCACACCTTCACGCCGATGCGGCCGAAGGTGGTCTTGGCCTCGTACAGGCCGTAGTCGATGTCGGCGCGCAGCGTGTGCAGCGGCACCCGGCCCTCGCGGTAGAACTCCGAGCGGCTCATCTCCGCGCCGCCGAGACGGCCCGAGCACTGCACCCGGATGCCCTTGACGTTCGGTTGCCGCATCGCCGACTGGATGGCCTTGCGCATCGCGCGGCGGAAGGCGACCCGGTTGCTCAGCTGCTCCGCGACGCCCTGCGCCACCAATTGTGCCTGCGATTCGGGGTTTTTGACCTCGAGGATGTTGAGCTGGACCTGCTTGCCGGTCAGCTTCTCCAGGTCGGCCCGGATCCGGTCGGCCTCGGTGCCGCGGCGGCCGATGACGATTCCGGGGCGCGCGGTGTGGATGTCGACCCGGACCCGGTCGCGGGTCCGCTCGATCTCCACGTCGGCGATGCCGGCGCGCTCCAGGCCGGTGGACAGCAGCCGGCGGATCGCCACGTCTTCCTTGACGTAGTCGGCGTACTGCTTGTCGGCGTACCAGCGGGACTTCCAGTCGGTGGTGATGCCGAGCCGGAAGCCATGCGGATTGATCTTCTGGCCCACTAGTCTGAGCCTCCCTTCGTTTCCGAAGCCTCAGAAGTAGTAGGGGTTTGAGCCCTTTTGGCCGGAGCCTTCTTGGCGGCCGGCGCCTTCTTGGCGGGAGCCTTCTTGGCGGGGGCCTTCTTCGCCGGCGCCTTCGCGGCCGCCTTGCTGGCCTCGGCGCGACGGGCCCGGGTGGACTTCGCCGAACGCTCGCCGGAGGCCGGCCGGCTTTCCACCACGACCGTGATGTGGCTGGTGCGCCGACGAATCCGGAACGCGCGGCCCTGGGCGCGCGGACGGATGCGCTTGGCGGTCGGGCCCTCGTCGGCGTACACGGTGGCGACCACCAGCGTGGCGGGGTCCAGGCCGTTGTTGTTCTGCGCGTTGGCCGCGGCGCTGGCGATCACCTTGGCCACCGGCTCGCTGGCGGCCTGCGGCGCCCAGCGCAGGATGTCGAGCGCGTCTTCCACCGACTTGCCACGCACCAGGTCGATCACCCGGCGCGCCTTGGTCGGCGACACCCGCACGAACCGTGCCTTGGCGACGGCCGACGGATATTCAGTCGTCGTGGTGCTCATCGGCGCTTGGCCTTTCGGTCGTCCTTAATGTGGCCCTTGAAGGTGCGCGTCGGGGCGAACTCGCCCAGCTTGTGGCCCACCATCGCCTCGGTGACGAACACCGGGACGTGCTTGCGCCCGTCGTGCACGGCGAAGGTGTGGCCGATGAAGTCCGGGATGATCGTCGAACGACGCGACCAGGTCTTGATGACCTGCTTGCTGTTCTTCTCGTTCTGCACGTCCACCTTCTTGAGCAGGTGGTCGTCGACGAACGGTCCCTTTTTCAGGCTGCGAGGCATGTCTTGCTGCTCCTGTTACCGCGAGTGCTTCTTGCCGGTACGCCGGCGTCGGACGATGAGCTTGTTGCTCTGCTTGTTCGGGTGGCGGGTGCGGCCCTCGGGCTTGCCCCACGGGCTGACCGGGTGCCGGCCGCCGGAGGTCTTACCCTCACCACCGCCGTGCGGGTGGTCGACCGGGTTCATCACGACACCACGGACCGACGGGCGCTTGCCCTTCCACCGCATCCGACCGGCCTTGCCCCAGTTGATGTTTGCCTGCTCGGCGTTGCCCACCTCGCCGACCGTGGCGCGGCAGCGCACGTCGACGCGGCGGATCTCGCCGCTGGGCATGCGCAGCGACGCGTAGCTGCCCTCCTTGCCGAGCAGCTGGATGCTCGACCCGGCCGAGCGCGCGAGCTTGGCGCCGCCACCCGGGCGCAGCTCCACGGCGTGCACCAAGGTACCGGCCGGGATGTTGCGCAGCGGCAGGTTGTTGCCGGGCTTGATGTCGGCGTTGGGGCCCGACTCCACCACGTCGCCCTGCGAGAGCCCAAGCGGGGCAATGATGTAGCGCTTCTCGCCATCCAGGAAGTGCAGCAGCGCGATGTTGGCCGTGCGGTTCGGGTCGTACTCGATGTGCGCAACCTTCGCGTTGACGCCGTCCTTGTCGTTACGACGGAAGTCGATCACCCGGTAGGCGCGCTTGTGGCCACCACCCTTGTGGCGGGTGGTGATCCGGCCGTGCGCGTTGCGGCCGCCGTGACCGTGCAGCGGGCGCACCAATGACTTCTCCGGCTCCGAACGGGTGATCTCGGCGAAGTCGGACACGCTGGCGCCGCGGCGACCCGGGGTCGTCGGCTTGTACTTACGAATTGCCATGTCTCATCAGTTCTTTCTAGCTCGGTGCGCCGAAGAGGTCGATCGGCTTGCTGCCCGGGGCCAGGGTGACGATGGCGCGCTTGGTGCCCTTGCGCTTGCCGTAACCGGTCCGGGTGCGCTTGCGCTTGCCCTGCCGGTTCGCGGTGTTCACCGACGCGACCTTGACGGAGAAGATCTTCTCGATGGCGATCTTGATCTGCGTCTTGTTCGAGTCGGGGTGCACCACGAACGTGTACACGTTGTCGTCCAGCAGCGAATAGGACTTCTCGGAGATGACCGGCGCCAGGATGATGTCGCGGGGGTCAGCGATGGTCGCCATCAGGCCGAAACCTCCTCGGCAGAGCTGGTGTTGGCGGCAGTGTTAGCCGCGATGTAGGCGTTGAGGGCCTCGACGCTGAACACCACGTCGTCGGAGCGCAGCACGTCGTAAGTGTTGAGCTGGTCGGGCGCCAGCACATGCACGCCGGGCAGGTTGCGCACGCTCTTCGCACCGGTCTCGTCGGCGCGGCCGATGACCAGCAGCAGCCGCTTGCGATCGGACAGCGTGTCCAGAAATGCCTTGGCGCTCTTGGTCGACGGGGTCTGGCCCGCGACCAACTCGGTGATCGCGTGGATGCGTCCGTTGCGCGCGCGGTCGGACAGCGCCCCGCGCAACGCCGCGGCGATCATCTTCTTGGGCGTCCGCTGGCTGTAGTCGCGCGGCTTCGGGCCGTGCACCGTGCCACCGCCGGTGAACTGCGGCGCCCGCGTCGAACCCTGCCGGGCGCGTCCGGTGCCCTTCTGCCGGTAGGGCTTGCGGCCACCGCCGCTCACCTCGCCGCGCGTCTTGGTCGAGTGCGTGCCCTGGCGGGCGGCGGCCCGTTGCGCGGTGACCACCTGGTGCATCAGCGCGATATTGGCCGGGGCGTCGAACAATTCGGCGGGCAGCTCGACGGAGCCGTCGACCTTGCCGTCCGGCGTCTTGACGTCAATCTTGAGTGCCATCAGTTCTCACCTCGTTTGATCGCGCTGCGAACCATCACGAGTCCGCCGGTGCGGCCGGGGACCGCACCCTTGATCAACAGCACGCCGTTCTCGGCATCGACCTTGTGCACCAACAGGTTCTGCACGGTCACCCGGTCGTTGCCCATCCGGCCGGCCATCCGGGTGCCCTTGAAGACCCGGGCGGGCGTGGCGCAGCCGCCGATGGAACCCGGGCGGCGATGCACCGCCTGGGCGCCGTGGCTGGCGCCCTGGCCGCGGAAGCCGTGCCGCTTCATGGTGCCGGCGAAGCCCTTGCCCTTGGACGTGCCGGTCACGTCGACGTAGGCGCCGTCGGCGAAGATCTCCGCCGTCAGCTCCTGGCCGACCTCGTATTCGGCGGCGGCGTCGGGGTTGTCCAGCCGCAGCTCGGCCAGGAAGCGGCGCGGGTTGACGCCCGCCGCCGTGTACTGACCGGTGACCGGCTTGTTGACCTTGCGCGGGCTGATCTCGCCGTACGCCAACTGCACGGCGCTGTAGCCGTCGCGCTCCGGCGTGCGGATGCGGGTCACCACGTTGGGACCGGCCTTGACCACCGTCACCGGCACGACCCGGTTGTTCTCGTCGAACACCTGCGTCATGCCCAGCTTGGTACCCAGAATGCCTTTTCTTGCCATGAGTTCTGGATCTCCTACTGGATGTTGACGTCGACACTGGCCGGAAGGTCGATGCGCATCAGCGCGTCGACCGTCTTCGGCGTCGGATCGAGGATGTCAATCAACCGCTTGTGCGTGCGCATCTCGAAGTGCTCCCGCGAGTCCTTGTACTTGTGCGGGGAGCGGATGACGCAATACACGTTCTTCTCGGTCGGCAGCGGCACCGGCCCTACGACGCTGGCACCCGTGCGGACGACGGTCTCGACGATCTTGCGCGCCGATGCGTCGATGGCCTCATGGTCGTAGGCCTTAAGCCTGATGCGGATCTTCTGTCCCGCCACGCTTTCTCCTACCCTCACTCCTCTTAAAGCCCGTGTCCCGGGCTGGTGCCCCCGGCGCGCGGATCGGCCCAGCCTTGGGCCGGTCGAGCGTCGCGCCGGATACTGCGCCGCTGTTTACCTGTCGTGGTCCACCGGCCCCCGCGGTCGGGCGTGTCACCCTTACGCAGCCTCGTGCGCGGCCGAAATTGGTCGCATTCCGAGGTTGGGACCGGACGCGCCCGGTTGGGCGCTGGTCGTATGCCCGGCCAGGCAGAACCCGGCGCAAGGCAACCTGAACAGTATGCCTCAGATCATGGGTTTGGCCAAATCCCGGGCAAACCTCGCCGGGACTCAGGCACCAGCGGATTCGGTGGTCGCCGCGTCGGCCCTCTGCTGGGCCCGCTGCACGTGCAGGAAACCGTCGACGGCGGCGCGCGCGCACTCACGGTAGTCGAAGTCGGGCAGGGTCGACAGGCGTCCCAGCATCAGCGGGCCGATCAGCAGCGCGATGGCGCGAGACCGGTCGACCTCACCGAGTTCGGCGGCGGCCTCGGGGCTGTCGAAAACCGCGTCGAACGGCGCGGCGTATTGCTGCGCGATGCGCTCCCGCAGCGTGCAAATCGACGCGCTGTCGGCGGTGCCGACCTGGTGGGGTTCCGGCAACTTGTCCAGGTCGCGACCCAGCGAGAGCCACGACATGGCCGTCAGCAGGGCCGGCGCCTGCGCCACGGTTTCGGCATGGGCAAGGACCAACCCGATCAGGCGATCGCGCAGCGAGCCGTCGGCCGGCGGCATCGGCGGCGGCGGTATCAGGCTGTTGAATGCCGCTGCCAGCAAATCATTTCCGCTCGGGAAGTGGCGATACAGGGTCGCCCTCGCTACATTGGCGCTACGAGTGACCGCATCGACGGTCACCGCGCTGGGACCCCCCGAACGCAGCAGCGCAGCGGCGGCCTCGAGCAAACGGGCCCTGGACCGCGCTGGACGGGGGTCGGTACTTCCGCCGGTAATTGTGAGCTACCTCCCGGTTTGGAACCAAGACTATCGGTTTACCTACAAGACCAAGAGTCTCGAAAATCTTGCTACGCCCCCGTTAGGAGGCGCTCCATATGGCCGAAACGCTGGTACGGCCTGATCAGCGTACTGATGTAACGCGCATCGGGGGTAGCCCCCGCGCCCGAACTTGGACCCTGGCCGTCGCCTGCATGGGCGTCGGGCTGGTCGTCGCGTCGATGACGGCGCTGAACACCACGCTGGGCGACCTTGCGGTCGCGACCTCGGCGACCCAGTCCCAGCTGACCTGGGTCGTCGACGGTTACACGGTGGCGCTGGCCTGCTTGCTGCTGCCCGCCGGCGCGATCGGCGACCGCTACGGCAGGCGGGGCGCGTTGCTCGTCGGCTTGCTCGTCTTCGCCCTGGGGTCGGCGGCGCCGGCGCTGTTGCACAGCCCGCTGCAGATCATCGCGGGACGCGCGGTCGCCGGCGTCGGCGCCGCGTTCGTGATGCCCGCGACGCTGTCGCTGCTGACGGTGGCCTACCCGAAGGAGGACCGCATCAAGGCCGTCGGGATCTGGGCCGGGACGGCCGGTTCCGGCGGGGTGCTGGGCATGTTCGGATCCGGCCTGCTGCTGCGCTTTTGGGACTGGCACGCGATCTTCTGGTCGTTGGGCGCCGCCGGGCTGGCGATTTTCGCGCTGGCGTGCACCGTCGCGTCGTCGCGGGAAGCCAACGCGCCCCGGGTCGATTCGCTGGGCGCGGTGCTGATCGGCGCGGCCGTCGCGATCGCGGTGGCCGCGATCCTGGAGGCGCCCGACCGCGGCTGGAGCGACCCCCTGATCTGGGGCGGGCTGGTCGCCGGGGCGATCATCGCGGCCGTGTTCGGCGTCGTCGAATTCCGGACCCGCCATCCCCTGCTCGACGTGCGACTGTTCCGCGATCCGAGTTTCGCCACCGGCGTGGCGACGATCGTCGTCCTGTTCGGCGCTACGTTCGGCTTCTTCTACCTGGGCATGCAGTACGTGCAGCAGATCATGGGCTACTCCCCGCTGATGACGGCGGTGGCGTTCGGCCCGTTCATGGTGCCGCTGGGCATTTTCTCGGCACTGTCGTTTTGGTATGTGCCGAAGTTCGGGCTGCGCTTGGTGCTATTCGTGGGCACGTTGACGATGGCGGTCGGCTTCCTGTGCATGCAGACGCTCGACCTGCATTCGAGTTTCCTCGGCATGGCGTGGCCGACGCTGATCCTGAGCACCGGCATCGGATTCTGCACCGCGCCTACGACTTCGGCGATCATGGGCGCGGTCCCGGACGAAAAGCAGGGGGTCGCGTCCGCGGTCAACGACACGTCGCGCGAGATGGGCGGCGCCCTGGGCATCGCCGTTGCCGGCTCGATACTGGCCGGCCGCTACTCCCACGAGCTGGCGCCCAGGTTGGCGGGGTTCCCAGCCCCGGTGCGCGGTCCCGCGACCGACTCGCTCGCCAAGGCGGTCGAGGTGGCCGGGAAGCTGGGGCCGCAAGGGGGCCAGCTGGCCGAGGTCAGCAAAGCGGCGTTCATGATGGCGATGCACGCCTCGACGACGGTCATGGCCGTGATCGTCACCATCGCCGCGGTCCTGATCGGCCTATGGGCGCCCGGCCGCGACGGGCGGCAGCTGAAGGTCGTGCGCCGGCTCTTCGCCGGGGAGCGCCCCGGCGTCGGGCGGCATCGAGAACCGACGCGCTGGCGCCCAATGTCGCTGCCGGAGAACGACACCGGCTGACCGGTGGTCGCTGATCGGGCCCGCTCGACCTTAATTTTTTTCGGTGGTCAAACCGGACTGGCTCAGATACTTGCGAACGTCCGCTCGTCGTGGTATTTGAAAATATATATCGACAGGTGCAGGTCATCTCGCGGGTTGAGGTGGATGTGGTGTTGATGGGTATCGACTCGTTCAGCAAACAGGCGCCGGTTTTACGGGAGCGATCGCCTCCGGGAAACCGGGTGCGGATCGCGGATCGCTGAAGGGAGGTGATATTCGACATCGGGGTATTCGACGTCGGGACGTCGTGCCGTCCACGAACATTGCGACGCAGAGTTCGCGCCTGACGGGAAGTCAGCCGCGCGCCCGCCACTTGTCGTGGCCATCTACGTGGGCAGCATGAATGTCACCGCATTTTCGGGGCGGGTCACGCTGCGGCGTGGCCCGCCCCACTGAATGCATGGTGAAGATCCGCCGAAAACGCCTCGGGAGACCCCGGGTGGGCGATAGTGTGCGCTGAAGCGGTGTCCGTGATGGGGAGGCGGACGACGTCGAGACAGGCGGGGGAGCCGAATGTCGTATGTGTTCGCAGCGCCCGAGTATGTGGCCAATGCCGCAATGGATTTGGCCAACATCGGTTCGGCGATCAGCGATGCGAACTCGGCCGCCTTGGGACCGGTATCCAGCGTGTTGCCCGCGGGCGCCGACGAGGTGTCGGCCAACATCGCGAGCCTGTTCGACGCGCACGCCCAGGTCTATCAGGCGCTCAGCGCCGCGGCGCAGGCCTTCCACACCCAGTTCGTCCAGCTGATGAGCGCCGGCGCCGAGCAGTACGCCCTCACCGAGGCGGCGAACGCCGCGCCCCTGCAAACCGTCCAGAACATGGTGACGGGCAATGTCCCCGGCCAGGCGCTGTCGAGCGCGCAACCGCTGGCGAGCACCGCGGCGTCGGCAGGCTCCGCCGCGGCGGGGGTGCCTGCGGCAGCGGCCGGCGTCTCTGGTGGTGCGGCGCCGGCAGCACCGGCAGCCCCCTTGGCGACGGCGGCCACGCCGGCCGCCGCGGTCACGCCGGCTCCCGCCGCACCGGTTGCCGTAGCGCCGACCGGCACGCCACTCGCGGCTGCGCCGGTGGCCGCGCCGCTTGCACCGGCCGGCGCGCCGGCCGCCGCCGTGCCGGCGGAGGTCGCCGCTCCGACACCCGTCAGCGCGCCGGTGGCGGCGGCGCCGGTGGAAGCTGCGCCGGTCGAAGCGCCCGCGTTCTCCCCGGCGACGGCGGCGCAGGCGATGCCGATCGGCACGCCGTTGACGGCGGCGCCCGCGACGACACCGAACTATTCCCCCGCGACACCTGCCTACTCCCCGGCTTCCGCGGCCGCCTCCCATGAGGAGCAATCGGCACCGATCGGCGTGCCGATCGAGATGCAGCCCTAGGCGACGAATTCCGCGGCCCGGTGGCCCAGCATCACGATGGTCGCGTGCGGCCCACGGCTGGTTATCGCGGGCAGAATGGAACCGTCTATGACCCAAAGGTTTTCGATGCCGTAGACGCGGCAGCGCGGATCGACGACCGTGCCCATCGGCGCGGTGCCGCACAGGTGTTGCGACGTCGACCACACCGGTGACCCGACAGACGTTGCGGCACCGGCCAGTTCGCGGGCCAGGTCGCTGCCCCGGCGCAGCGCGGCGACGTCGTCGGGCTCGCTGTCATAGCGGTGCTCGATGTGCGGCAGCACGTCAGGATCCGGAGAGACCAGCGTGATGCGCCCGCGCGCCCGCGGCCGCATCAGCGCCACCCCGATGTGCGGCCAGTCGGGGTGTCCGGCGGTGCCGTCGCCGGTCATCGCGACGAATCCGCCCGTGTACGGCCGGATCTCGATCCCGTCGTCGGTGCTGAGCACGACCTCCACCACGGGCCGGCCTGGAGCCACGGCCCAGTTGGTCGGCAACACCCATTCGGGGTGATCGCTGCACGACGTCGCGACCGGCAGCGGCGCCACCACCGGAACGCCCGCGGCACGCAGCATTGCTTCGTCGCCGATGCCGGAAAGCATCAGCAGGTGCGCCGACTCAATCGCGCCGGCGCACAACACTATTCGATCGGCGGAAACCGTCGCCCGGCCTTGCGGGCCGATCACCTCGACACCCACCGCCGTGGCGCCCGCGAAACGCAGTCGCACCGCGCGGGTCCGCTCCAGCAACGTCAGGTTGGGCCGCCCGAGCGCCGGCAACAGGTATGCGGCACCCGATCCGGTGCGCACGCCATCGACGATATTGAGCGGGACCGCCCCCAGCCCCGAAACCAGTTCCGGCCCAGCATCGTTGAGATCGTCGATCCACCCGAACCCGGCGCGCTCCGTCTGCGCGATGAAAGCTTCCGTGGTACCGGTCATTTCGCGGGTTCGGCGCACCGGGATCGGCCCGGCCCGGCCGTGGGCGGGGCCGTCGAAATCGAGGTCGGTCTCGATGGCGCGGAAGTGCTCGAGCACATCCGACCATGCCCAGCCGGGCACCCCGGCGCGGTCGAAGTCGCGCGGCAACGCGCGACAGAAGTAGCCGCCGTTGATCGCACCCGAACCGCCGACCGTGGCGCCGCGCACGATCGGCAGCTTCAGGGCGTGCCGATCGGTCAGCGTGGTCAGGTAGCGCCGGGCCAGCGGGCTGCCGACCCCGATCGGCAGTTGCAACCCGTTGGCGGTCAGGGCCAGCAACCCCGGGTCGGCCAGCGCGGGGCCGGCCTCCAGCACGGTGACTGTGCGGGCGGGATCGGCGGAAAGGCGTTCGGCGACAACCGAACCAGCGCTGCCGGCACCGACGATCAGCACATCGCTGTGCGGGGCGGCTGCGGTCAAGGGGCGTCGAAACCGCTATGTGCGAATCTGCGGCTTGAGCGCCCGCACGTTGCGTTCGCGGGCCACACCCCACCACAGCCCGAGGCCGTAGGCCAGGTCGTCGACGCGCTTGAGCAACACGTAGGTCAGCAGCCCGATGGGTTCGGCCTCGTCGCCGGTGGCGTCGCGGCGGCGCAGCCAGTCCACCACGCCGTCCATGACGGCGGCCACCAGCACGACGCGTCTGCAGTGGCGCGACAGGATCGCAGCGACCAACGCCAGCGGCCAGTAGTGCCGGCACAAGGCCGACGCCAGCTGCAGCGCCGCCGACCACAGGCCGCGGGTCGCGATCGTGAGGACGTCCACGAGCGAAGTCTCGGCGCCGCGCATCGCCTTGGCGATCCGCCGGCCGGTCACCAGGGCGACGACGATCGAGGCGAGCTGGCTGAGGCTCGTCCCCAGCGCCACCAGGATCCAGGCCATCAGCGCCCAGCCGGAGATCACCACCGGGGCCGTCTTGTCCGGGTGACGCACGGACAGCGGGGCCGCCGAGCCGCCGTAAAAGGCCTTGCGCGCGAGCCAATCCCGTAACTCGGTGCGGTGATCGTGGGCGACCTGGGCGATCGGCTCGTAGCGAAGCCGAGCGCCCGCCTCGATCAGCCGCCAGCACAGGTCGACGTCCTCGCCGGACTGCATCGTCTCGTCGAAGCCCCCGACGTCACGGATGGCCGAGCGGCGGCAGATGATCGCCGCGCTGGGAACGTAGGACACCGTGCTGTGGGGCAGCACCGGGGCCTCGCGCTCCCCGAGGTCCAGCGACGAGTGCACCGCCTCGTAGCGGGCGACCACGTTCTCGCTGTGCGACAGCCCGACGATGCGCGGCGCGACCAGGGCGACGGTCGGATCGCAGAAGTGACCGAGCAGGGCCTCGAGCCAGCCGCGGCGCGGCGTCACGTCGGAGTCGAGAAACGCGACGAAGTCGGTCGTGCAGGCGGCCAGCCCGGTGTTGCGCGCCGCGGCCGGACCCCTGCTGTGGGGGTGGCGCAGCACCTCGACGTCGCAGTGCGCGCCGATGAAGTCTTCCGGCTCGATCGGCGGGAACGAACCGTCGTCGACCACGATGACGCGCAATCCGCGCAGACAGCTGACCAGGTGGCGCACCCCGGAAACGTTGTCCCGCACCGGAATTACCACGGTCACGTCGCGGTGCGACGGGCCGCCCGCGGGGCGCGGGTGCGCCACGGTGGCGTCGAGCAGGGTGCGGGCCAGCTGGGCGCTGACGTCGTCGCGGACCTTCAGCCGGCCGTCGGAAAGCATGCTCTGGGCGGCGGGGGCCAACTTCAGCAGGCGCGTCGGTGAGCCGCCCAGCAACGCCGAACCGTCACCGAGCACCCGCACGCGGCGGTCGACCTGGACGGCGAACCCGTCCGGCAATCGCGTTGCCGTCATGTCAGCTTCCCGTCGCGCCCGGGCGACCACCTGGCGACCCGACGGACACAGTCGTCGACCATCTCGGCGAAGATGCGCTTGCCCTCGGCGGCCGTCGCGGTGGTGGGGTCCCCCAGCACCCCGACCCGGCTGACCGCCGCGACGCCCCCGCGGCGCATCGACGGGAGCAAGTCTGCCAACGGCGCCCGGTTGCCGCTGAGCCACCGGTCGGTCAGCACATCGGCCGGCGAGATATGGAGCAACACCGATGTTTCGGTATGGCCGGCGTGGGCGTCGCCGCCGGCGGCGACGCAGGGGCACCAGGCGGCGTCTCGGCCCTCGGCCCGCAGCGCGCTCACCGCGCCGCGCAACGCGCCGACATTGCCGCCGTGCCCGTTGACGAACACGAGCCGCGGGGCCCAGCAGGCCGCTGACCTGCCGTACTCCACCAGCAGCGTCGTGAGGGCCTCGGTACCGATCGAGATCGTTCCGGCGAAGTCTTGGTGCTCGCCGCTGGCGCCGTAGGCGATGGCCGGCGCGACCAACCAGTCCTGGTCCAGGCGGGCCCTGGCCCCCCGCGCGACCGCCGTCGCGATCTGGGTATCGGTGTCCAGCGGGAGGTGCGGACCGTGTTGTTCGGTCGATCCCACCGGGACCATTAATGACGGCGAGGTGCCGAATAGCTGGCTCGACGCCATCGTTGCTAATTCGCCGAGTACGGGCACTGGCTGATGGTAGGACGAATTCACCTGGCGTGCACCAATTGTTGACCCTACAAAATTATTTTTTTCTGGGCTGTTCACCAAGCGGTCGAATTTGATGGCTCGTTCGTCACGGTTGCCTCGCAAGTACCACAATTTTCGCCGCCGTCGATTCACGCTAGAGGGCCATTTCACGCTGTTGGTGAAAACGGCCCATGTTCAATCCCTGTAAAGAGACCCGACATACCCAGATTTAGGCCCAGATTTAGGCCCAGATTTATGCGGGCGGCACCCCGAGCGCCCGCGCAAAGCCGTCGGGCACCAACAGGTCGTCCGGGGTGAGGTCGTGAACCGAGGAGCGCCCCAGGCCCATCAAGGCCGAGTCGATGCCGCCGCGCAAGATGTCGAGGACGTTCTCCACCCCGGCCTGCCCGCCGGCCGCGAGGCCCCACAGGTACGCGCGGCCGATCATCACCGCCCGCGCCCCGAGCGCCACCGCCTTGACGACGTCGCTGCCGCGGCGGATGCCGCCGTCGAGCAGCACCTCGACCTGGTCCCCGACCGCCGCGACCACCGCGGGCAGGGCGCGGATCGACGCCGGCGTGCCGTCCAGGTTGTTGCCGCCGTGATTCGACACCGAGATCGCCGAAACACCGGCGTCCACAGCCCTTTTCGCGTCGTCGACGCGCATCACGCCCTTGAGCATGAACGGTCCGCCCCACAGCTCGCGCAGCCAGGCGATGTCGTCCCAGGTCGGCGGCGGCGTGCCCATCCATTCGCCGTACGCGGCGAAGAAGGGCGGGCCGGGCTCGCCGCGGCGCGCCTGGTTCGGCACCCGCAGGTTCGGCGGGCGCAGCGTCTTGCCGTACTTCCACAACCAGCGGGGCTTGAAGACCGCCTCCGGAGACTGGCGCAGGATGGTCCGCAGGTTCATCTCTTCGGGGATCTTCGGACTGCCCCAGTCGCGCCCGTGCGAGAACGACCAGTCGGTGGTGACGATCAGGCCGACCGCACCGGCCTGGCGCGCACGTTCCACGCGCTCCGCGATGGCGTCGCGGCCGCCGAGCCAGTACACCTGGAAGAACAATTTGGGGTTGGCGGCGATGACCTCTTCGATCGGTTTACTGGCGAACGAGGAAAGCCCCATCGCCGTTCCCCGCGCCGCCGCCGCCCGTGCGACGGCCACCTCGCCGTCCGGGTCGACCGCCTGGACGCCGGTTGGCGAAATGACCACCGGCAACGAAATATCCTGCCCCATAACGGTAGTCGATTGGTCGCGCTTTTCCGGGGCGCCGACGACGTGGGGCGCGAATCCGAGTTCGCTGAACGCTTCGACGTTGCCTGCGACGGTGATGCCCTTTTCACTGCCCGCAAGCAGCGCCGAATAAACCGATTTCGGTAGCCGCCGCTTCGCGCGCTGCTGGGCGATGGCGACCGTTTCGAACCATTGGTCGGCCATGGCTAGACGGGGCTTTCGTTGCACAGCCGCGCCGGGGGTCGCGAGAGTTTCAGGAGCACCGGCCCACTCGTCTTGCGGGAATGGTCGGCGCGGGGCCGCGGGGTGGTGCGGTCACGCGCCAGGGCCTGCTCGCTATGGCCTTGCACGCATTCGGGATCGGGCCCGTCCATCGGCAGGCCGGTGAAGAACTTGGCCGCCATGCATCCGCCCCGGCAGCTGTCGTAGTGCCCGCAGCTGCTGCAGGCCCCGGCCGACTGCGGTTCGCGAAGCTCGCGAAACAGCGGTGCGTTCTTCCAGACGTTGTCAAATCCCCCGTCGGACAAGATGTTTCCGGCCAGGAAGCGGTCGTGGATGGCGAACGGGCAGGCATAGACGTCGCCCACCGGGTCGATCAGGCACACCACCCGGCCGGCGCCGCACATGTTCAAACCGGCCAGGGCGCCGGAGGAGCCGAGCGGTGCGAGGTGGAAGAAGGAGTCACCCGTGAGCACCCGCTCCCCCTTGGCGACCAGCCAGTCGTAGAGCTGGATCTGCTGGGCGGCGGTCGGGTGCAGCTCTTCCCACACGTCCGCCCCCCGACCGGAGGGCCGCAGCCGGGTGATCCGCAGGGTGGCGCCGTAACGGCTTGCCAGCGCGGCGAATTCGTCGAGTTGGTCGACGTTGTGCCGGGTCACGACGACCGAGATCTTCGCGTCTTTGAAGCCGGCCGCCGCCAGGTTCTCCAGCGCGCGCACCGCCATCGCGAACGAGCCGGCGCCGCGGACGGCGTCGTTGACCTCCGCGGTGGCGCCGTCGAGCGAGATCTGGACGTCGACGTAGTCACTGGCGGCCAGGCGGGCGGCGACCTGCGGGGTGATCCGGACGCCGTTGGTGGAGAACTTCACGCCGACGTGGTGCGCGGTCGCATAGTCGACCAGCTCCCAGAAGTCGGGCCGCACGGTGGGTTCGCCGCCCCCGATGTTGACGTAGAACACCTGCATGCGTTCCAGCTCGTCGATGATGTCCATGCACTGGCGCGTGGACAACTCCCGCGGATCCCGTTTGCCCGACGAGGACAGGCAGTGCACGCACGCCAGGTTGCACGCGTAGGTCAGCTCCCACGTCAGGCAGATCGGGGCGTCCAGGCCGCGCTCGAACTGTTCGATGAGCCGCGGAACAGCGAGACTCATTCGGCCTCCTTGGCTACCAACATGTTTGACTCCGCCAGCACACCCAGCGCGTGCAGGTACGGACCCTGCCCCGGGTCGTCCACGCCGGCGGCACGGCAGGCCGACCGGACGTCGGGATGGTCGGCCAGCGACCGCACCACCTCAAGGATGGTGCGGTTCTTCAGGAAGGACAGCTTGCGGGTGCCGAAGTGGTACAGCAGCGCGCCGAACGGCTCCGGCCGAACCGCCACCTGCGGGTGCAACCGCCAGCCGCGGTCGGGATCGAACACGCGGATCAGTAGACCCCGCACATCCCGTCGATGGACACCTCTTCCACGAGGGTCTCGGTGACGAGCTCGGCCTCGGTCTCGTTTTCGTGCTCCATGGAAATTTTCCTCCCGTTGGGACTCGACAAGGATGGATCGTTCTGGACACAATATGGCATCGAGTGCCGCAATGGAAGGGCGGGTCTGACATGCCGCAGCCGCGGGTGGGCCGGCGCCGCTCGACGACCCCGGGGCACATCACCGACGTCGCCCTCGAGTTGTTCGCGGCCCGGGGATTCGACGAGGTGAGCGTCGACGACGTCGCGCACGCGGCCGGCATCGCCCGCCGCACGCTGTTTCGCTATTACGCCTCCAAGAACGCGATCCTGTGGGGTGATTTCGACGCCCACCTAGCGCACCTGCGGGAGCTGCTCGACAACGTCGACCCGCGGGTGCCCCTCGACGAGGCGTTGCGCGGGGCGCTGTTGGCGTTCAACACCTTCGACGAGTGCGAGACGGTCCGGCACCGCCAGCGCATGCGGGTCATCCTGGAAACCGCGGAGCTGCAAGCTTATTCGATGACGATGTACGCGGGCTGGCGTGAGGTGATGGCGGGTTTCGTGGCCCACCGGTTGGGCGTCAAGACCACCGACCCGCTGCCGCAGACCGTCGCCTGGACCATGCTCGGGGTCGCGCTGAGCGCCTACGAGCACTGGCTCTCCGACGAATCCGTCCCGCTGCCCACCGCGCTCGGCAACGCGTTCGACGTCGTCGGCGCCGGGCTGGAACGGCTGGACCGATGAGCGGGGGCGCCGAGCACCTGCTGCACATGCTGCGCTCGCAGGGCCGGTTCTGCGCGGGCTCCGGCTCCCCGATGTACGGGGAGCTCTTCGAGTTGGTGGCCGGCGACGTCGAGGCGGGCGGCGTCTTCGCGACCGTCCTGGCCGGCCACGAGGACGCGCCCTCGCGCCACGCGGTGCCGCTGCGGCTGCTCGGCGGCCTGCACCGGTTGGTGCTCGACGGGCGGGCGCCGCAATTGCGCCGCTGGTATCCCAGCACCGGCGGCGCCTGGGACGCGGCGACCGCCTGGCCCGAAATCCTGCGCACCGCGGCGGAGAACACCGACGCGTTGCGCGCCGTGCTCCATCAGCCGCCGCAGACCAACGAGGTGGGCCGGTCCGCCGCGCTGATCGGTGGACTGCTGCGGCTCAATCGCGGATTCGATTTGCCGATAAGGCTTTTCGAGATCGGATCGAGCGCCGGCCTGAACATGCGCGCCGACCACTACCACTACCGCCACGACGGCGGCCGATGGGGGCCGCCCGACTCGCCGGTCACCATCGACGACGCCTGGCGCGGTGCCCTGCCGCCCGACGGCGCCCTGCGCATCGTCGAGCGAAACGGCTACGACATCGCGCCCATCGACGTCACCGGCGCCGAGGGGGAAGTGACCGCGTTGAGCTACGTCTGGCCCGACCAGGACGCCCGGTTGCGCCGGCTGCGCGGCGCGATCGCCGTCGCCCGGACCGTCCCGGCGGCCCTCGAGCGCCGGACGGCGGCCGAGGCGGTGGCCGGCCTTACCCTCGCCGCCGGCGCGCTGACGGTGCTGTGGCATTCGATCACCTGGCAGTACCTGTCCGACGACGAGCGCGCTGCGGTCCGCGCCGGGATCGAGGCGCTCGGGCGGCGGGCCGACGCCCGGTCGCCGTTCGCGCACCTGACGCTGGAGCCGGCGCGCGACGGGCCGGGCACGCCGATCCGATTTTTGGTGCGGGCCCGCAGCTGGCCGGGCGGCGAGGCGGCCGTCCTCGCCGAATGCCATCCGCACGGCCCGCCGGTGAATTGGCAGTAGTTTTTCTCCTCCGCCCCGTCGGAGTTCGGCCCGCCGCGGCGACTATATAGATGTGAGCGCCGAAGCGGATCCGAGGTCCGACGCTCGATGCGCGTTGCTCGAGCTGTACGACGAGGCGTTGCCCGTGGTGTACGGGTACTTCGTCCGCCGCTGCGGCGATCGCGCGACGGCGGAGGACCTGACGTCGGAGACGTTTCTCGCGGCCATGGACGCGGCGCGGAAGAGCGCTCCGCCGCCGGTGTCGATTCCGTGGCTGCTCGGGGTGGCACGCCACAAGCTGGCCGACCACTATCGGCGCGGCGCGCACCGGCTGACCGTGCCGGTCGCCGAACCGCCGGAGCCGGCGGACGCGGTCGACGACTGGGACGCCGAGTTGGACCGCATGGTCGCCGAGGCGGTGCTGGCCCGGCTGGCCGAGCCGCACCGCGCCGTGCTGGTGCTGCGCTACATGGACGACTGCTCGGTCGGCGAGTGCGCCGAGCTGATCGGGCGCACCGTGCACGCCACCGAGGCGCTCCTGGTGCGGGCCCGCCGGGCCTTCAAAGAACAGTATCCGGAAGGAGGCACGCCATGAGTCGGCACGACGATCCGCTGGACGTGCTGCGCGCCGACGACCTTCCGGTGCAACCAGATCCGGGTTTCGCCGCGCGGCTGCGCCGGCGGCTGGAATCCGCGATGTCCCTACCGGAAGGAGTTGTCATGAGCGGCATTGCGACTCAGATCGCCCCGCACCCGGCGGCGCTGCCCTACCTGAGCGTGGCGAACGCGCGGGCGGCGATCGCCTGGTACGCCGACGCGTTCGGCGCCGCCGTCGTCGGTGAACCGATCGTGATGGACGACGGCCGAATCGGGCACGCGGAGATCGCGATCGGAGGCGGGGTGCTCTACCTGGCCGACGAGTATCCCGAGCTCGGGCTGAAGGCCCCGGCGCCCGAAGCGGTTTCGGTGAGCCTGATGCTGCACGTGGCCGACACCGACGCCGCCCTGGCCAAGGCGCGGGAACAGGGCGCCACCGTCCAGCGCGAGAGCTACGAAAGCCACGGGAGCCGCAACGCGACCGTCATCGACCCGTTCGGGCACCGCTGGATGCTGTCCGGACCCGCTAAGGACCCCGCGGGCATCCGGCACGGCGACATCGGATACGTGTCGGTGTGCAGCCCCGACACCGATCGCGCGGCCGCCTTCTACGGCCACGTCCTGGGCTGGACATACGACCCGGCATCCCACCGGGTCACCAATACCGATCTGCCGACCGGCATTTCGGCGCAACCCGGGAAGCCCACCCTGTTCTGCTGCTACGCCGTCACCGACGTGCGGGCCGCCCGCGCGGCGATAACCGAGGCGGGCGGGGTCGCGGGCGAAGTGCGCCGGACCGACTACGGCGTGGTGCTCGAGGCCACCGACCCGCAGGGGGCGGCGTTCGCGGTGTTCGAACCGGCGGCGGGGCGAAAGCGTCCGGAGCTCAACGGGTCCGGGACGGGCGAGCTGTCCTACGTCACCTACGAGGTGCCGGATTCCGCGGGCTTCCGCGACTTCTACGGCCGGGTGCTGGGATGGAGCTTCGAGCCCGGCCGGGTGGTCGACGGCTGGCAGGTGGTGGGCACCCACCCGATGGCCGGCGCGGCCGGGGGCAGCGCCACCCCGACGACCGTGCCGATGTGGACGGTCTCGGACATCGACGCGGCCGTCGCCCGGGTGCGCGAGGCCGGCGGCACGGTGCTCGCCGAGCCGGCCCGCCAGCCGTATGGCGTGACCGCCCAATGCGCCGACGATCAGGGGGCCCGGTTCTACCTCGGCGACTTCTGAGCCTCGGGGTTGGCGATGCGGACCGGCGTCCCGTCCAGCCAGGCGACGACGGCCTCGACGGTGTCTTCGTAGAAGGCGCTGAGCATTTCGCGGGTGACGTACCCCAGGTGGGGTGACAGCGTCACGTTCGCCAGCGCCCGCAGCGGATGGTCGGGCGGCGGCGGTTCGGTGTCGAAGACATCGAGCCCGGCCCCGGCGATGCGGCCGGTTCGCAGCGCGTCGATCAGCGCGGCCTCGTCCACGATCGGCCCGCGCGAGGTGTTGATCAGGAAGGCATGCGGCTGCATCAGGGCCAGCTCCGGTTGGCCGACCAGCCCGCGGGTGCGTTCGGAGAGCACCAGGTGGATCGAGACCACGTCGGCCTCGGCGAACAGGGCCGCCTTCTCGACCCGGCGGGCACCGGCCGCCGCGGCGGCCTCCTCGGTGAGGTTCTGGCTCCACGCAATCACTTGCATGCCAAAGGCTTTCGCGTATTCGGCCATGCGCTTGCCGGTCCGGCCCAGGCCGAGTAGCCCAAGAGTCTTGCCGGACAACGTCATACCGGTGGTCGACTGCCATCCCCCGTCGCGCATCCGCCGATGCTCCTCGGCCAGATTGCGCACCGTCGCGATCAACAGCCCCCAGGCCAGTTCCGGGGTCGCGTCGCGCACCGCGGCGAACCGCGGATTGGCGAAGTCCGAGTGGGCGACCAGCACGCCGCGCTCGGTGGCCGCGGCCATATCCAGGTTGGGCAGCCTCCTGCCCACGATGGTGATCAGCTTGAGGTTCGGGAGCCGCTCGATGAGCGTGCGCGGCAACGCCATCCGCTCGCGCACGGTGCAGATCACGTCGAAGGGCCGCAACGCGTCGGCGGCCTCGGCCGCTGACAGGTGCCGGTCGAAAACCGTTACGTCCGAACGGGTCCGCACCGGCGACCAGTCGGCGAGGTCGAGCGCCACGCCGGCGTAATCGTCGAGTATCGCGACCTTGGGGAGCGTCAGCCCAGCACCTCGGCGATGGGTACCGCGGCGGCGATCTTCGCGCGGACCTTCATGACCTTGCCCGGCATCCCACCGCCGACCACCCCGACCAGCACCCCGTCCCGCTCGTAATACGCCAGGAACTTGCGCCCGTCGTCCTCGACGAGGTGCACGGTGTCGGTGGCCTCGGGCTCACCCAGGCACTGGATCTTGACGTCGTACTGGTCGCTCCAGAAATACGGCACCACCACGGCCGACGGCACGTCCTGTCCGAGCATCGCGGGCACCACCACCCGGGCCTGGTCGGCGACGTTGCTCCAATGTTCCACGCGCGCTTGGTGTCCCGTCGTATCGCGCCAGGAGGCGACATCGCCGAGCGCCCACACGTTCGGCGCGCTGGTGCGGCCGGCCTCGTCGCAGATGACGCCGTTATCGACGTCGACGCCGCTGCCCTCGAGCCACTCGGTCGCCGGTCGCGAGCCGATGCCGACCACGACGAGGTCGGCGGCGAGCTCGCTGCCGTCGGTCAGCACCACGGTGTCCACATGCCCCTCGCCGCGCACCTCCGCCACCCCGAGGCCGAGCCGGACGTCGACGCCCTCGTCGCGATGCAGCCGCGCCACCAGCTGGCCGATCTGCTCGCCAAGTATCGCGGCCAGCGGCGTCGGCTGGGGCTCGACCAGCACCACGTCCACGCCCAGGCTGCGCAGGCTGGCCGCCACCTCGCAGCCGATGAAACCGGCGCCCACGACCACGGCGCGCTGCGCCTCGGACGCGTGCTCCCGCAACGCCATGCTCTCGTCGAACGAGCGCAGCACCCGAATGCCGTCCAGATCCGGAAACGCCGGGATGCGCCGCGGCACCAGCCCGGTGGCGATGACGAGTTCGTCGTAGCCGAGCGCCGTCCCGTCGGCCAGCGTCACCGTCTGCTTGGCCGTGTCCAGCGCGGTGGCCGCCGACCCTAACCGCAGCGTGATGTCCTTCTCGTCGTACCACTCGCGCGGCTTGAGGGCCACGTCGTCGACCTCTTTGCGCAGCACCTCCTTGGACAGGGGCGGGCGGTCGTAGGGCAGGTGCACCTCGTCGCTGACGATCGTGATCCGGCCGGCGTATTCCGACCGGCGCAGTTGCTCGGCCGTGCGGGCGGCGGCCAATCCGCCGCCGACAATCACGATGCCTTTTTCAGTCACGTGGAGTTCATACCACGATCGCCGGTCAGTACTTCAATGCGCCCTTGTCGACGGGGACCTGTGTGCCCGACAGTGTGCCCGACCCGTCGCCGGCCAACCAGACGACGACGTCGGACACCTCGTCGGGCGTCATGAATCCCTTGTACTGCATCGGCATTGGCGGGAAGCTGTGCACGTAACGGGGGTGCTTGGCAAAGATTTCCATCATCGCCTCGGGCTCGATCATCGGGGTTTCGACCGAGTAGGGGTGGATGGAGTTGACCCGGATGCCGTATTCGCCGAGCTCGATCGCCAGGGTGTTGGTCAGGCCCGTGAGCCCGAATTTGCTGGCGGCGTAGTGGCCGTTGCCGGGCGTGGCCTTCAGGCCCGCCGCCGAGCTGACGACGACGATGGAACCGCCGTTGCCGGCCTCGATCATCGCCGGGATCGCCGCGCGCAGGGTGCGCCAGGTGCCGGTCAGGTTGATCCCGATCACGGTGTCCCACTGCTCGTCGGTGAGCTCCCAGACCCGGCCCCAGCCCAGCACCCCGGCGTTGGCGACCAGGACGTCGAGCCGGCCGAATTGTTCGACGCCGTCGGCGACGAGTTGCCGCAGCGCCGCGTCGTCCCGGATGTCGACCTCCCGGGCCAGCACCTTGCGGCCCTCGGCTTCGACCAGGCGGACGGTCTCGCTCAGATCCTCGGGCGTAGCCGGCGTGTAACTCAGGGTGTCCGAGGCCCGCGCGCAGATGTCGAGCGCGATGATGTCCGCGCCTTCCCGGGCAAGCCGCACCGCGTGCGACCGTCCCTGCGCTCGGGCGGCCCCGGTAACGAACGCCACCCGTCCTTGCAGTGATCCAACCTGTGCAGCCACGAGGACAGGCTAGCAGCGGAACTGAAACGTGTTCTAGTGCGGCTCCGGTTCAGATTTCTGAGATGATCTGGGCCCGCCGGCTGTTGTACTCCTGGTCGGTCAGCGCGCCGCTGGCGCGCAGGGTCTCCAGCTCTTGGAGCCGCTGGGCGATCGACGGTTGCGCGGGCGTCCCGGCCGGCGCCGGACCGCCGGCCGCCGCGGGCTGGGGTGCCGGCGCCTGTTGTGCGGCCGCACGGCGCACCACGGCCTGGATCTGCTGGCGCACCACCGGGTTCGACCGGAGGTCGCCCGCCTGGTTTAGCGGGATGTTGTTGGCCTTCAGGATCTGCAGGATCTCCATCAGCGGGCCGGCCTGCCCGCTGAGGTCGTACGTCCGGTTGTCTTCGGTCAGGGTGAACTGCGCGGGCACCAGCCCGTTGACCAAAGCGCTTCGCTCCCAGTCGATGCGGTATTCCTGGGTGGTGGGATTGACCAGCACCACCACCTTGCGGGCGTTGAGGTTGCCGAGCCGGGTGAGGTGGGCAATGACCCGGTCCTCGCTGTCGAACGGCAGGAACCCGGGCCCGGAAATGTGCAGGTGCACCTTGACCACCTGCTGATTGTTGATCCACGTCCCGGTCTCGGTGAGCCCGGTGATCTGGGCGATCGCCAGCACGCCGCTCTGCTCGAGCTCCGCATTCTTGGCGGACGACTTCGCCCCGAAGTTGGCCAGTGCGATCGCGATCACCACGTCGGCGACGGTGATCAGCAGGCCGACGTAGAGCATCCACTGCAGCAGGTCGCCGAATCCCATGGTGAAGTAGACGACCAAAAAGATCGGCCCGACCAGGCCGCCGCACAGCAAAACGATCAACTGTGCTTTCAGGTAGCGCGCCAACACGTGTCTCTCCTCGCCTCGCCGGGAAGTCCGTGTCAGATTAACGCCGTCGCCAGCGGGACGCTCGCAAAGCGCGATCGAGCGCCGGTCACTCCTCGGCGGGTTCGGACGCCCCGGCCGGCGCGGGAGAGTACGCCGGTGTGCCGGGGCGGGCGGCCGCGGCGGGGGCGGCGGATCCCGGCGTCGGCAGGCCCGCCAGGGGGGTGACCGCCGGGGCGGACGCCACGGGGGTTTCGCCGATGCCGAGGTCTTCGGCGGCGGCGGTCTCGACGGCACCGCCGGACTCGGCCAACGCGCCGCTGCCACCGGCCGCGGGAGCGGCGCCGAAGTTCTGGCCGGCGACCAAGCTGCCCGTGAGGCCGGCCCCGCCGGGACTGAAGGTTCCGCCGGTTCCGGCGGCCGCCGCGGCGGGGTCGGCGCCGACGCTGCTGATCAGCTGCCCGGCCGCGCCGCTACCCCCGGCACCGAACGCGCCGGGTCCGACACCGGCGGCGGCCGCCGGGGACCCGCCGGCGCCAGTGGCGGCCTGGATGGCCACCCCAGCCGCCTGGGCGGGCGCACTGAGCGCGCTCGTCGCCCCTTGCTCGAGGGTCTGCAGCGGCGACGCGTTGGTGGCCTCGGCGAGCGCATATTGCACCCCACCGCTGCTCATGAGGTCGACGAACTGCTGGTGGAACAGCGCCGCCTGGGCGCTGAGCGCCTGATAGACCTCCGCATGGGCGCCGAACAGCGCGGCTATGCTCGCCGACACCTCGTCGGCGCCGGCGGCCAGAACCCCCGACGTGGGGCCCGACGCGGCGACGTTGGCGGAGCTGATGGTCGAACCGATGTTCGCCAGGTCGGATGCCGCCGCGGCCAGGTATTCGGGCGTCGCGAACACGAACGACATCCGAACCTCCAGGGCAGGCCACTCAATAAGGGCGATCGCCGGTCGTTAGACACGGACGCAATAGGCTGAATCTATAGTAACTCGCGCGACCCGCCTCCAGTTTCGGCAATAGAGGGAGCCGGATGGGCGGGATTTACGGCAGTACGGCGCCGGCCGGACCGTGCGCGCCGAATATGGTGCCGCCGACGCCGCCGGGACCGGCCTTACCCGTGAACTGAGTGCCGTTGCCGCCGGCGCCGCCATTGCCGATGAAGTGGGCGTTACCGCCGGCGCCGCCGTTGCCATCCAGGCCGGTGCCGGACCCGCCGGCGCCGCCATTGCCGATCCATCCCGCATCACCGCCGGTACCGCCCTGGCCATTGGCACCGGTGGCGGCCCCCGCGGCACCTCCGTTGCCGATGAACATGCCACCGGGGCCGCCCCATCCGCCGTGCCCCTGGGGTCCGGTGGCCACTCCGCCGGCGCCGCCGTCGCCGAAGAGCAGCGCCTCGCCGCCAATTGCGGCAAAACCGTCCGTGCCGGTGGCGTTCCCGCCGGCGCCCCCGATGCCGAATATCAGCCCGCCGATCCCGCCGAGCCCGGCGAAGCCGTGGGTGCCGGTCGCGGTGCCGCCCGCGCCGCCGATACCGAAGAATCCGGGTTCGCCGCCGATCCCGCCAAAGCCCGTTCCGGTGGGTCCGCCGGCGCCGCCGACGCCGCCCAGCAGCCCACCGGGGCCGCCGTTACCCGCGAGTCCGTCGATTGCGGTGCCGCCGCCCAGGTAAACGCCGGACGCGCCGCCCATCCCCCCGGTACCGAACAACCCGACGCCACCGCCGACACCGCCCTGGCCCCCGGCGAAGTGCAGCGGCAACGCGGTTGCTTCCGTGGTGCCGCCGCCTCCGCCGGCTCCGCCGGTGCCGAACAGCAGCCCGCCGCGGCCGCCGCCGCCGCCCGCTCCGCCGAAACCGCCGTTCCCAGCCCCGCTTGACCCTGGCATGCCGAGATCGCCAAACCCGGCGATGGCGCCGCTGCCGCCGCGGCCCCCGGTGCCGACCAGCCCCGCATTCCCACCGTGACCGCCTGCGCCTCCATTACCGCCGTCTCCGCCGAACGAGGGGTGCGTGAAGGCGTTACCGCCCCGGCCGCCATCTCCGCCGGCCCCTGCGACGCCACCGAACAATCCCGCGCCGCCGCCGGCGCCACCGTTGCCGCCGTTACCGCCGCTGTCCCCAGACACCAGCCCGTTTCCACCGGCCCCGCCGGGCGCACCGGCCCCGCCGTTGCCGTACAACCACCCGGCGTGACCCCCGGCGCCGCCATTGGTACCGGCACCATTGAAAAAACCCGGGGAACCGGCGCCGCCAGCCCCGCCGTTGCCGATAAGGCCGGCCGGGCCGCCGTTACCGCCGTTCATCCCGAAGGTGCCAGGACCGCCGTCGCCGCCATTGCCGATGATCCAGCCGCCCGCCCCGCCGTTTTGGCCCGGGCCGCCGTTGGCGCCGTCGCCGATCAGTGGGCGATTCGTCAGCAGCTCACTCGGGGCGTTGATAACGCCCAGCACATCCTGCTCCAGGGTCTGCAGCGGCGAGGCGTTCGCGGCCTCCGCCAGCGCGTATTGCGTCGCGCCGCCGGCCATGAGCCCCACGAACTGCTTATGAAAGGACGCCGCTTGCGCGCTGAGCGCCTGATATGCCTCGGCGTGGGCGCCGAACAGCGCCGCGATCGCCGACGAAACCTCGTCGGCACCGGCGGCAAGCACCTGCGACGTCGGCGCCAAGGCGGCAACGTTGGCCGCGCCGATCGTCGAGCCGACGTTCGCCAGATCTTTCGCCGCCGCCACCACGTATTCGGGCGCCGCAACCACGAACGACATGTCAACCTCCCGGCATGCCCGGTGCCGTCAGAAATCGCGCGGTAATTGAACACACACGCAATACGCGCCGATGGTAACGCGATCCGAGTTGCCCGGTGCCCCGAATGCACGAAGCCCGGACCGCCGATCAACGGCAATCCGGGCTTCGCGCGAGCGAGATTTACTTGATGATCTTGACGACCCGGCCGGCGCCGACCGTGCGGCCGCCCTCGCGGATCGCGAACCGCAGGCCCTCGTCCATGGCGACGGGCTGGATCAGCTTCACCGAGATGTTGGTGTTGTCACCGGGCATCACCATCTCGGTGCCCTCCGGCAGCGTCACCACACCGGTCACGTCGGTGGTGCGGAAGTAGAACTGCGGACGGTAGTTGTTGAAGAACGGCGTGTGCCGGCCGCCCTCGTCCTTGGACAGGATGTAGACCTGGCCCTCGAACTCAGTGTGCGGCGTGGTGGTGCCGGGCTTGGTCACGACCTGGCCGCGCTCGACGTCCTCACGCTTGATGCCACGCAGCAGCAGCCCGACGTTGTCGCCGGCCTGGCCCTGGTCGAGCAGCTTGCGGAACATCTCCACACCGGTGACGGTCGTCTTGGTGCTGGTCGGGCGGATGCCGACGATCTCGACTTCCTCGTTCACGTTGATGACGCCGCGCTCCACACGACCGGTGACCACGGTGCCGCGGCCGGTGATGGTGAAGACGTCCTCGACGGGCATCAGGAACGGCTTGTCGGTCTCGCGGACCGGGTCCGGAATCGACTCGTCGACCGCGTCCATGAGCTCCTCGACGGACGAAACCCACTTCGCGTCACCCTCGAGCGCCTTGAGCGCGGAAACCCGCACGACGGGGGCGTCCTCGTCGAACTCCTGGGCGGCCAGCAGTTCGCGGACCTCCAGCTCGACGAGCTCGAGCAGCTCCTCGTCGTCGACGGCGTCGGCCTTGTTCAGCGCGACCAGGATGTAGGGCACGCCGACCTGACGGGCGAGCAGCACGTGCTCACGCGTCTGCGGCATCGGGCCGTCGGTCGCGGCGACCACCAGGATCGCGCCGTCCATCTGGGCGGCGCCGGTGATCATGTTCTTGATGTAGTCGGCGTGGCCCGGGGCGTCGACGTGCGCGTAGTGACGCTTGTCGGTCTGGTACTCGACATGCGCGATGTTGATGGTGATACCGCGCTGACGCTCCTCGGGGGCGTTGTCGATCTGGTCGAACGCCTTCGACTCGTTCAGGTCCGGGTACTTGTCGTGCAGGACCTTGGTGATAGCCGCGGTCAGGGTCGTCTTGCCGTGGTCAACGTGACCAATGGTCCCGATGTTGACGTGGGGCTTGGTCCGCTGGAACTTCGCCTTCGCCACTGTTATGTCCTCCGACTTGTTGGTGCTTTGTTAAGCAGTGTTGATTTTTTGGGTTTCGGCCGCGGTGTTAACCGGGCCAGCTTACTCGTGCGCACGAACTCACTGGCCCGTCGCCTTCGCGATGATCTCCTTCGACACGTTCGCCGGAACCTCGGCGTACGAGTCGAACACCATGGAGTAGTTCGCCCGGCCTTGAGTCTTGGACCGCAGGTCGCCGACGTAGCCGAACATCTCCGACAGCGGCACGTGCGCCTTCACGACGCGCGCACCCGCCCGCTCCTCCATGGCCTGGATCTGGCCACGGCGGGAGTTCAGGTCGCCGATCACGTCGCCCATGTAGTCCTCGGGCGTGGTGACCTCGACGGCCATGATCGGTTCCAGAATCACCGGCTGCGCTTGCGCGGCAGCCTTTTTCAGCACCTGCGAGCCGGCGATCTTGAACGCCATTTCCGACGAGTCGACCTCGTGGAAGGCGCCGTCAAGCAGGGTGACCTTGAGGTTCACCAGCGGGTAACCGGCCAGCACGCCGTACTGCATGGCGTCCTGCGCGCCGGCGTCCACCGACGGGATGTACTCGCGCGGGATGCGCCCACCGGTGACCTTGTTCTCGAACTCGTAGGTGGCACCGTCTTCGCCGTGGAACGGTTCCAGGTTGATCAGCACCTTCGCGAACTGGCCCGAACCGCCGGTCTGCTTCTTGTGGGTGTACTCGACCTTCTCCGCCACGCGGCGGATGGTCTCCTTGTACGCCACCTGCGGCTTGCCGACGTTGGCCTCGACCTTGAACTCGCGGCGCATGCGGTCCACGAGGATGTCCAGGTGCAGCTCGCCCATGCCGCCGATCACGGTCTGGCCGGTCTCGACGTCCTGATGCACCTTGAAGGTCGGGTCCTCCTCGGCGAGCTTCTGGATCGACAGGGAGAGCTTCTCCTGGTCGCTCTTGGTCTTGGGCTCGATGGCCACCTCGATCACCGGGTCGGGGAAGGTCATCGACTCCAGCACGATCTGGTGGTTCGGGTCGCTCAGGGTGTCGCCGGTGGTGGTGTCCTTCAGCCCGATGACGGCATAGATGTGGCCGGCCGAGGCGGTCTCCACCGGGTTCTCCTTGTTGGAGTGCATCTGGAACAGCTTGCCCAGCCGTTCCTTCTTGCCCTTGGTGGCGTTGATGACCTGGCTGCCGGAATCGACCTTGCCCGAGTACACCCGGACGTAGGTCAGCTTGCCGAAGAACGGGTGCGTGGCGACCTTGAACGCCAGCGCCGAGAAGGGCTCGTCGGTCGACGGGTTGCGCACGACCTCCTCGTCCTCGTTGCCCGGCGCGTGCCCGACGGCCGGCGGCACGTCCAGCGGCGAGGGCAGGTAGTCGATCACGGCGTCGAGCATGGGCTGCACGCCCTTGTTCTTGAACGCGCTGCCGCACAGCACCAGGTAGGCCTCGGAGCTGATCGTGAGCTTGCGCAGCGCGGCCTTGATCTCCGCGACCGACAGCTCCTCGCCGCCGAGGTACTTCTCCAGCAGCGCCTCGTCGGTCTCGGCGACCGCCTCGAGCAGCTTGGTGCGGTACTCGTCGGCCTTCTCCGCCAACTCGGCCGGGATGTCGATGGTGTCGTAGGTCTCGCCGAGCTTGGTCTCGCCGCGCCACACCTTGGCCTTCATCTCGACCAGGTCGACGACGCCCTCGAAGTCACCCTCCGAGCCGACGGGCAGCTGGATCGGAATGACGTTGGCGCCGAGGCGCTCCTCCATGGTGCGCACGGAGAAGTAGAAGTCGGCGCCGATCTTGTCCATCTTGTTGACGAAGCAGATGCGGGGGACGTCGTACTTGTCGGCCTGCCGCCAGACCTGCTCGGACTGCGGCTCGACGCCCTCCTTGCCGTCGAAGACGGCGACGGCACCGTCGAGCACGCGCAGGCTGCGCTCGACCTCGACGGTGAAATCGACGTGGCCGGGCGTGTCGATGATGTTGATCTGGTTGCCGTTCCAGAAGCAGGTGGTTGCCGCGGAGGTGATGGTGATCCCCCGCTCCTGCTCCTGCTCCATCCAGTCCATGGTGGCGGCGCCGTCGTGCACCTCACCGATCTTGTAGCTGATGCCGGTGTAGTAGAGGATGCGCTCCGTCGTCGTCGTCTTGCCGGCGTCGATGTGCGCCATAATGCCGATGTTGCGGACCTTGGTGAGGTCGGTCAGCACGTCCTTCTGTGCCACAGAAGTCTTCCCACTCTTTCGATTGCTTGGTTGCTGTCTTTCTGGCCTCCCGCATCATCGCGGGCGGCGATCACCAGCGATAGTGCGCGAAGGCGCGGTTGGCCTCGGCCATCTTGTGGGTGTCCTCACGCCGCTTGACGGAGGCCCCGAGGCCGTTGCTGGCATCCAGGAGTTCGTTTGCCAGCCGCTCGATCATGGTCTTCTCCCGGCGCTGCCGCGAGAAGCTGACAAGCCAGCGCAGCGCCAGGGTGGTGGACCGGTCGGGACGCACCTCGACGGGCACCTGGTAGGTCGCACCACCGACGCGGCGGCTGCGCACCTCCAGGGCGGGCTTGACGTTGTCGAGAGCGCGCTTGAGCGTGATCACGGGGTCGGTGCCTGTCTTTTCCCGCGCTTGCTCGAGCGCTCCATAAACAATGCGCTCGGCGAGCGATTTCTTCCCCTTGAGCAGAACTTTGTTGACCAGCTGGGTGACCAGCTGCGACCCATAGACCGGGTCGTTGACCAGCGGACGCTTGGGCGCGGGCCCCTTGCGCGGCATCAGCTCTTCTCCTTCTTGGCGCCGTAGCGGCTACGAGCCTGCTTGCGGTTCTTGACGCCCTGGGTGTCGAGCGAACCGCGGATTATCTTGTACCGAACACCGGGCAGGTCCTTAACCCGGCCACCACGCACCAGCACCATGGAGTGCTCCTGCAGGTTGTGCCCCTCGCCGGGGATGTACGCCGTGACCTCGACCTGACTCGTCAGCTTGACGCGCGCGACCTTCCGAAGCGCCGAGTTCGGCTTCTTCGGAGTGGTGGTGTACACGCGGGTGCATACGCCACGGCGCTGCGGGCTGCCCTTCAGAGCCGCGGTCTTGACCTTTCCGATCTTGTCCCGACGACCCTTGCGGACCAGCTGCTGAATGGTTGGCATCTAGGAGGCTTTCTGTGTCGAAGTTTGCGTTCTGGCTCAGCTATTAAGTCTGTGTACTGCAGTTTTGCCCCGCCTCGGACTAACTCGTGTACCCCGCGGCCGGGTGTGTCGCAAGCGCTCAGCATGGAGTTCGATCCGATGCGTCGTGGACATGCGAATTAGCCCGGCATCCGCTTCCTTACGTCAGGCGCCGTAAGCCGCCAGGCACGAGCTACCACAATACCTGCCGCCGGTCTCGCAGGTCAAAGCGGCCGTGGCGATCGCAAGCGCGGCGTAGCCGGGCGCAGCGGGTCGCCACCATCGGGGCCCCGTGGCGATCGCAAGCGCGGCGTAGCCGGGCGCAGCGGGTCGCCACCATCGGGGCCCGTGGCGATCGCAAGCGCGGCGAAGCCGGGCGCCGCGGGTCGCCACCATCGGGGCTCAGTCCGGTGCGGCCCGCTGGTGCGCGGAGCGCCTTTCCAGCCCCTCCAAACCCCGAGCCAGCCGCAACACCATGTCGGAGAACAGGGCGTCGGTGTCGATGTCGTCCATGACGCCGGTCATTTCCAGCAACACGAACCCATGCATCGCGGACCAGAACTCGAGCGCGGCGTGGAACGCCTCGACGCCGTCCAGACCGTAGGACGCCAGCACGGCGATCACCGGGGCGGCCGCGCCCCTGGTAGCGGCCGCGTACTCGGGGTCGTCGCCGCCCAACGGCATCCGGGTGAAGGCCGAGTACCGACCGGGGTGGTGATGGGCGTAGCTGCGGTAGGCGGCGGCCATGACGAGCACCGCGTCGTCGCGGGCGCGCCCCTCCCCGACCCGGTTCAGCATCGTGATGATGTCGTCGATCACCCGGATCCGCACCGCCCGCCGCAGGTCCTCCAGGCTGTCCACGTGGTTGTACAGCGACGGCCCCTTGGTGCCCAGCTGCGTGGCCAGCGCGTTGATGGTCAGCGAGTCCCAGCCCTCCCGGTCCAGGAAGGTCAGCGCGCCGTCGACGATGCCGTCGCGGCTCAGTTTGGCCGGGCGGGACCCCGACTTCGCGGCGCGCTGGCGCCCAGCCGCCGACGGCGGGTCCGGAGCTGCCATGCGATCGCCCTTCGATTGATCCCGGGTGGGTTAACTAATGACTCTAGTTGACGGCGGCCGGGAAACTCGTAGGCTCATTCGAGCGAATTCACCCGTGTTAAGAGGGGGCGTGCAGTGAACTGGACAACCGTCGCCGGGCCGCTGGTCACCTGCGCCGTCATCGTCGCCGTCCCCGCGCCGGCCGCGGACGCCAAGAACGGCGACACCCACGTCACCGGGCAGGGCGTCGACCAGACGCTGGACTGCAACGACGCCACCCTGATCGTCAACGGCACCGGGAACACCGTCAACGCCAAGGGAAACTGCTGGGCCGTCACGGTGATGGGGTCGGGCAATACCGTCATTGCGGACTCGGTCACCCACGACATCACCGTGTACGGATACGACGAGACCGTCTTCTACCACGGCGGCACACCGATCCTGTGGGACCGCGGGCGCGAACTGGGCATGACCAACCGGCTCCAGCAGGTGCCGGGCTGAGGCACGGCACCATCTCAACTCCGGAATCGAGGATCAATGCGCGACCACACCACCGACCGCTCGTCCAGGCTGGCCGCGCTGGCCCTCGCGCCGGCCGCCGCGGCCTTAGTGCTGGCGGGCTGCAGCTCGACGGCCAATCCGCCCGGCGGCACCACGGCGACCACGACGAAGAGCACCGCCACCACGACGAGCGGCGCCGCGGCGCCGACGAGCTCGGGTGGGGCGAGCACGACCGCCTCCGTCGAGATCGGGAACTCGTTGAACTACGGGTCGATGGGGACCACGGCCACGCTTGATTGCGCGAACGGCAAGTCGCTCAACGTCGGTGGCTCCAACAACACGCTGACCGTCACCGGCACCTGTGTGACGGTGACCATCGGCGGTGCCAACAACAAGATCACGATCGACAAGGTCGACACGCGCATCAGCGTGGTGGGGTTGAACAACACCGTCACCTACAAGGACGGCGAGCCGAAGGTCGACAACCTCGGCTCGGGCAACACGATCAGCAAGGGCTAGGGCTGCCAGGCTAATTCGCCGCCGCGCCGTGGCGCCCGGCCCCCGCGGCGAACCTCCCGGCCCCTTCCGCCGCCTCCACGGCGACGCGCGCGATGCTGGCGAATTCGAAATCGATCGCCTCCGACTCCGGCCTGCCCCACTGCGCCAGCGCCGAGAGCCGATCCGACCGCAGGCACTGTTGCGGCAGGGCCGCGAGCGCAGCCGCCAGTTCTTCGGCCGCTTGGCGCGCTTGGCCTTTGGGCACGACGCGGTTGGCCAGCCCCATGGCCAGCGCCTCGTCGGCCTGGACGCCGCGGCCGGTGAGGATCATGTCCATGGCGCGGCTCTGCCCGATGAGCCGGGGCAGCCGCACGGTGCCGCCGTCGATCAGCGGGACTCCCCAGCGCCGGCAGAACACGCCGAACACGGCGTCCTCCTCGGCGACCCGCAGGTCGCACCACAGGGCCAGCTCCAGGCCGCCGGCGACGGCGTAGCCGCTCACCGCGGCGATCACCGGCTTTGACAGCACCATCCGCGTCGGCCCCATCGGCCCGGGGCCGGTGCGGTGCACGGCGTTGGCGTCGGGCGTGCCGAACGACTTCAAATCGGCTCCGGCGCAGAAGGTTCCGCCGTCGCCCCACAGCACAGCCACCGATGCGGCGTCATCGCGCTCGAACTCCTCGAACGCGGCGAAGAGCGCCGCCGCGGTGGGGCCGTTGACGGCGTTGCGCGCCGCCGGCCGATCGAGGATGACCGTGGTCACCGGACCGTTTCGCTCGATACGCACCGGGTCGCTCATTTTGCCTCCACTAGTCGGGGTAGGTTGCGTCGCTGCGCCAGCTCGGTGGCGAAGTCGTGGTAAGCGTCGCGCAGCCGGTCGCCGGGCCAATCGGCGGGCAGCAGTTCGGCCGGCAACATCGGATCGGTGAGCAGGTGGCGCACGATCGCCGCGGCCGCCAGGAACCGGCCCGGAATGTCCGACGCGGTCGCCATCTCACCGAGCAACCGATGGCCGGTTTCGGCCCACCCGGGCAGGTCCCACAGCTCGCCGGCCAGCTCGGCGGGTGCGTCGTCGCGGGCCCGGAGCGTCCGCATCCGGGCCGCGACATCCGGGTCCAGCTCTGAGGCCAGGTTGTCGGGCCGCATCCAGACGCCTTCGCGGAGTTCGCCAAAGCGGTTGTCGTGCATCGCGGTTCGCAACGCCGCCCGGGTGCGGGCGTCGCCGCCCACGCTGGTCACGATCAGCACCAGCCAGTCCCCGCGCCACGGCCGGGTTTGGGGCCGCATGGCATCGTCCTGCCGGCGTTGGCGCGCCAGCAATCGATCCGAGAGCCGGTAGCCGTCGGCGGATCGGATCAGGTCGCCCGCGCCGACCATGCGGGTCAGTGCCACCCGAAGCGCGGTTTCCTTGATGCCGAAATCGGCGGTGAGACCGATCAATTCGCCGGCCGTGGCGCACGCGGGGTGGGCGCCGAGCAGCACACTGAGCACCACCGACCGGGCCGTCATGTCCGGCATGGCTTACACCTGTGACGCTTTCCGGCCGTGGTCACCGAAGGGCTCGTCGCGATGCCGAACCGCCTCCCGGAAGCCGTGCTCGACCGCATCGGCCACAAAGGCGTGCCCCTCGGGGGTGTGCCGCGCGACCCCGTCGAACACCGTGCTGACCATCCTGCTGGTGGCCACTCCCTGTTGCAGCAGAGCCGAATTGAGCGCGAGCTTGACCATGATCAACTGGTTGACCGGCACGGCGGCGATCCTTTCGACCAGCCGCTCGGTCCGCTCGTCGAGGTCCTCGGGGTCCGGGGCCTCCACCGCCAGGCCCCACTCGGCGGCCTGCGCGCCGGTGATGCAATCGCCGGTGAACAGCAGGCGTTTCGCGCGCTGGTCGCCGAGCCGGTGCGCCCACAGACCAGCCGCCGGGACGCCCCACACCCGGGTCGGCGGGTAACCGATCTTGGCGTCGGCAGCGGCGATCACCTGGTCGGCGTGCAGCGCGATGTCGGTGCCGCCGGCCACGCAGTACCCGTGAATCTTGACCACCGTCGGCTTGTCGGCGTGCATCAGGCTGGAGAACCCGCGCACGAAGCGGCTCATCATCTGGTAATCGATCATCGGGTCCCACGGCTGATTCGGCAGGTGGTTGATGCCTTGGGTTTTCCCGTCGAGCACGGTGCCCTGATAAGCGCCGGTCCCCCCGGCCGACCCGGTGCGATCGGCGTACGCGGACAGGTCGAAGCCCGCACAGAAGCCCTCGCCGCGCCCCGACACGAGGATGACGTGGACGCTTGGGTCGAGGTCGGCGCGCTCCACCAACGCCGAGAGCTCGAGCGGGGTGTCCGCGACGATCGCGTTGCCCTTTTCCGGCCGGTTGAAGGTGATGCGCGCAACCCGATCGGTGACCTCATAGGTCATCGTCTTCAGGTTGTCGAAGTCGACCGGCCTGATGGCGTGGGTCATGTTGTGGCTCAGCCCTTTACGAGGGCACGCTCGAGAATCGGTGCGAGGTCGAGGCCCGTGGGCATCGTGCCGAATGCGCCGCCCCACCGGCCGTCGAGCCGCGTCGCCAGGAATGCCTCGGCGACGGCGGGGTGGCCGTGGCGCACCAGCAGCGAGCCCTGCAGCGCTAGGCAGATGTCCTCGGCGACTTTGCGGGCGCGGTAGGCGATGTTGTCCAGGTCGGCCAGGTGCTGGCGCAGCCTTTCGACGTGGCCGTCCAGCCGGCGATCCTGGCCTGCGGTCTTGCCCAGCTCGCCGAACAGCACCTCGACGCATTCGGGGCGAGTTGCCATGGCGCGCAACGTATCCAGCGCACTGACGTTGCCCGAGCCCTCCCAGATGCCCATCAGCGGCGCCTCGCGGAACAGTCGCGGCATGCCGGAGTCCTCGACGTAGCCGTTGCCGCCCAGGCATTCCAGCGCCTCGGCGGCGTGCGGGGTGGCGCGCTTGCACACCCAGTACTTGCTGGCGGCCAGGCCGATCCGGCGCAGCAGGGCCTCCGTCGCGTCGCCCCGGATCGCGTTGTCGGTGGCGCCGGCCATCCGCATCGCGACAATCGTGGCGGCCTCGGCCTCGACGGCCAGGTCGGCCAGCACGTTGCGCATCAACGGCTGGTCGATCAGATAGGCGCCGAACGCCTTTCGGTGCTGGGCGTGATGGATGGCGCGGGTCAGGCCGGTGCGCATGCTGGTGGCAGAGCCGAGCGTGCAGTCCAGCCGAGTGAGGTTGACCATCTCGATGATGGTGGGGACGCCGCGGCCCTCTTCACCCACCAGCCACGCGACGGCGCCGTCGTACTCCACCTCGCTGGAGGCGTTGGCATGGTTGCCGAGCTTGTCCTTGAGCCGCTGCAGGAACATCCGGTTGCGGGTGCCGTCGGGGAGGATGCGCGGCAGCAGGAAGCAGGACAGCCCGCCCGGCGCCTGCGCCAGCACCAGGAAGATGTCGCACATGGGTGCCGAGGTGAACCACTTGTGGCCGGTCAGGCTGTAGCTGCCGTCACCGTTCGGGGTCGCCTGGGTGGTGCCCGCGCGCACGTCGGAGCCGCCCTGCTTCTCGGTCATCGACATGCCCGCGGTGATGCCGGCCTTCGTGGTGGCCAGTTTCAGCTCGGGGTCGTACTCGCGACTGGTCAGCAACGGCTCGTACACGGCCGCCAGTTCGGGGTTGTAGCGCAGGGCCGGGACGACGGCGTACGTCATCGAGACGGGGCAGGTGTGTCCGGGCTCGACGTTCCAGACCGACATCTTGGCGGCGCGCACCACGTGCGCGCCCGGGCGCGTGTCCGCCCAGGGCGCCGCGTGGATGCCGTGGCGGATCGCCGCGCGCATCAGCTCGTGATAGGCCGGGTCGTACTCGATCTCGTCGATGCGGTGCCCGTACTGGTCGTGGGTGTGCAGCACCGGCCGGTTGCGGTCGGCGAGCTCGCCCCACCGCTGCGCCTCGCGGCTGCCGGCGAGCGCCCCGAGCTCGTTCACCTCTTCGGCGCCCCACTGCCCGCCCTCGCGGATCAAGGCCTCGACAAGAACGGCGGACGTGGCCGGGTTGTAGTTCTCCAGGGGCGGAACCTGGTTGGTCACGACATGGGTATCAGGCATGCAACCATGTTACATTTTTCCGACAGTCGCACAAGAGCTGTAATGATCAGCGTGGGTGCGCCGCGAAGAATTGCCAAAGCGTCTGGGTCGCGAATGGCGGCCACTCGTGGCCGCCGCCGTCGACGGTGACGAGGACGACGCCGCGGTTGTCCGCGCACGACGCCGCCGAGGTGGTAACGGGGCCGCTGGTCGTCGTGGTCGCGGCGCCACATTGGTCGAGGTGGCGCCAGAACGCATTGACGTCGGGCACCGAGGGGCCGTTGATGACGCTGAAGCCCTGCCCGCCGGCGTACGGGACGAGCCGATCGGCGGTGCCGTGAATGTGGACGACCGATGTCGGGCGCGGGCTGCGGCACGTGTTCAGCTGGGTGCCAGCAACCGGGCCGATCGCCGCGAAGATGTCGGTGGTGCACGCCAGCGTGAACGACATGATGGCGCCGTTGCTCATGCCGGTGGCGTAGACCTTGGCGTGGTCGATGCCGACGTTGCGGGCGATGTCGGCGACGACCGCGCTGATGAAGGCGACGTCGTCGACGCCTTCCCGGCCCGGCCGGCCGCAGCAACCCTCCCCGTCGACGTTCCAGGCCCGGTCGAGCCCATCGGGATAAGCGACGACGAATTTGGCCGAATCGGCCAAACCGTCCCAGTCGTAACCCCTTTCGGCTTGAGCGGCGCTGCCGGAATAGCCGTGCATGACCACCACCAGCGCGGCCGACGCGGGCGCTCCCGCGGGCTTGTAGAGCCGATAGTCACGATCGTGGCCGCCGACGTTGAGGTGGTGCAGGCTGGTGCCGGTGACGAAGCCCGACGGGAGCTCGCGCCACGGCGCGCAACCGGCGACCAGCAGGACCACGCCGAGAAGCGCCGTGAGCCGACCGCGCATGGGCTCGCGGATCAGCCGCCGGTGTTTTCCCGCAGGAACGCGATGTCGTCCTTGCGGCCCTCGTCGGCGGTCTCGCAGATCACCGGCGCGTCGGCGGCCTTGACCACCGCGACCAGCAGGTCGGGGTCGATCTGACCGGTGCCGAAGTTGGCGTGCCGGTCGGCGCCCGAGCCCGCGGCGTCGCGCGAGTCGTTGCAGTGCACCAGGTCGATGCGGCCCGTCAGCGCCTTGATCCGGTCGACCGCGTCGATCAGCTCCTCACCCGCGGCCCACGCGTGGCAGGTGTCCAGGCAGAAGCCGATCCCCTTGTCCCCGATGTGATCCCAGAGCCTGCCGATGGTGTCGAAATAGCGGGCCATGGCGTGGTCGCCGCCCGCGGTGTTCTCCAGGTACACCTGCACATCGGATTCGAGGTAGTCCAGCGCCTTGACCCAGCGCTCGAACCCGGCCTCCATGTCGTCGTCGTCGGCGTGGCCGCCGTGCACGATCACCGCCGTCGCGCCGATCTCCGCCGCCGCGTCGCAGGTGTCCTGCAGGATCTTGCGCGACGGGATGCGGATGCGGTTGTTGGCCGAGGCCACGTTGATGAGGTACGGCGCGTGGACGTACAGCGGGATGGTCGACGCCTTCAGCGCCTCGGCGTCGTCGCGCGGCTTGGGCTTCTTCCAGCTCTGCGGGTTGCCGAGGAACAACTGCACCGCGTCGGCGCCGTCGGCCTGCGCGGCGGCCAGGGGGTCTTCGGAGTGGACGTGCGAACCGATGAGCACGAGGGCCAGTGTAGTAAGCGCGGCCGACGCGAGCGTCACGCCAGCGTGACATTGGGACGCCAGAGCCACGCTGGCGTGACACTCGGCGGGTACGAAAAAGCCCCGGGCCGAAACCCGGGGCTTTTTCTGTGTGGACTAGCGGTAGTCGGAGTACCCGTAGTCGTCCAGCGGAACCGCGGCTCCGGTGGCCTGGCCGAAGTCCGGGCTGTAGTAGTGATCCTCGTAGGACGGGATCGTGTACGCCGCGGCGCGGGCCTCCTCGGTGGGCTGCACCTGGATGTTGCGGTAGCGGTTGATGCCGGTACCGGCCGGGATCAGCTTGCCGATGATCACGTTTTCCTTCAGACCGTTGAGCTTGTCGCTGCGGCAGTTGATCGCCGCATCGGTCAGCACTCGCGTGGTCTCCTGGAACGACGCCGCACTCAGCCACGAGTCGGTGGCCAACGACGCCTTCGTGATACCCATCAGCACCGGACGGCCGGCGGCGGGCTCGCCGCCCTCGGCCACCACCCGGCGGTTCTCCGCCTCGAACTCCGCGCGGTCGATCAGCGAGCCGGGCAGGAACTCCGTCGAGCCCGAGTCGATGATGGTGACGCGGCGCAGCATCTGGCGAACGATCACCTCGATGTGCTTGTCGTGGATCGACACACCCTGGGCGCGGTAGACCTCCTGGACCTCGCGGACGAGGTGGATCTGCACCTCGCGCGGGCCCTGCACGCGCAGCACCTCGTGCGGGTCGGCCGAGCCCTCCATCAGCTGCTGGCCCACCTCGACGTGGTCACCGTCGGACAGCACTCCCTCGGACCCGTCCTCGTGCTTGTACACACGCAGCCGCTGCCGCTTGGAGAGCTTGTCGTAGACAACCTCCTCGCCGCCGTCGTCGGGAACGATGGTGATCTTGTAGAACCGCTCACCGTCCTCCAGACGAACCCGGCCGGTGACGTCGGCGATCGGCGCCTTGCCGCGCGGCACGCGGGCCTCGAACAGCTCCTGAACCCGGGGCAGACCGCCGGTGATGTCCTCACCGACACCACCCTGGTGGAACGTCCGCATCGTCAGCTGGGTGCCGGGCTCACCGATGGACTGCGCCGCGACGATGCCGACCGCCTCGCCGATGTCGACCAGCTTGCCGGTGGCCATCGAGCGTCCGTAGCACGTCGCGCAGACGCCGGTGCCGGTGGTGCAGGTGAGCACCGAGCGCACCTTGACCTGCGTGATGCCGGCCGCCAGCAGCGCGTCGATCTCCGGGTCACCCAGGTCCTCGCCACGCGCGACGACGACGTTGCCCTTCTCATCGACCGCGTCGGTGCCCAAAGTCCGCGCGTACGCCGAGGTTTCGATGTACGGGTCGCGGATCAGCGTGCCGTCGGGCTGGCGCTCGGCCAGCTCGACGACGATGCCGCGCTCGGTCTCGCAGTCGTGCTCGCGGACGATGACGTCCTGGCTCACGTCCACCAGACGACGGGTCAGGTACCCGGAGTCGGCGGTACGCAACGCGGTGTCCGCCAAGCCCTTTCGAGCGCCGTGGGTGTTGATGAAGTACTCCAGCACCGTCAGGCCCTCGCGGAACGAGGACTTGACCGGACGCGGGATGAACTCACCCTTCGGGTTGGTCACCAGGCCCTTCATGCCGGCCAGCGTTCGGGTCTGGGTGAAGTTACCCGTGGCACCCGAGTCGACGATCGTGATGATCGGGTTGTCGGCCGGGTAGTGCTCGCGCAGCGCCTGACCGACCTCGTCGGTGGCTTCCTTCCAGATCTCCACCAGCGCCTCGTTGCGCTCGTCGTGGTTCAAAGCGCCACGCTGGAACTGCTTTTCGACCTTGTCGGCGCGCTCCTCGTACTGGTCGAGGATCTCCTTCTTGCGCGGCGGCACCAGCACGTCGGCCATCGACACCGTGACACCGCTGCGGGTCGCCCAGTAGAACCCCGCGTCCTTGAGCTTGTCCACGGTCTGCGCGACCACGATCATCGGGTAGCGCTCGGCCAGGTCGTTGATGATCGCGGCCTGCACCTTCTTGTGCATCTGCTTGTTCACGAACGGGTAGGCCACCGGCAACAGCTCGTTGAACAGCACCCGGCCCAGCGTGGTCTCGGCCATCCAGGAGTCGCCCGGCTGCCAGCCATTGGGGAACAGCTCCGCCTCGATCTCGGCGGGCGGGCGCAGCTGGGTCAGCCGCACCTTGATCTTGGCCCGCACCGACAGCACACCGCGGTCCGACGCCATGATCGCCTCGGCGGGCGAGGAGTACACCCCGACCTCCGGCTGGTCCTTGGCGGCGGGCCGGTATTCGCCGGTGTCGCCGTCGACCTCGGTGGTCAGGTAGTACAGCCCGGTCACCATGTCCAGTCGGGGCATGGCCAACGGGCGGCCGGACGCCGGCGACAGGATGTTGTTCGAGGACAGCATCAGGATGCGGGCCTCGGCCTGCGCCTCGGCACTCAACGGCAGGTGCACCGCCATCTGGTCACCGTCGAAGTCGGCGTTGAACGCCTCACACACCAACGGGTGCAGCTGAATCGCCTTGCCCTCCACCAGCATCGGCTCGAAGGCCTGGATGCCCAGCCGGTGCAGGGTGGGCGCGCGGTTCAGCAGCACCGGGTGCTCGGCGATGACCTCTTCGAGCACGTCCCACACCTGGGGACGCTGCCGCTCGACCATCCGCTTGGCGCTCTTGATGTTCTGCGCGTGGTTGAGGTCGACGAGCCGCTTCATCACGAACGGCTTGAACAGCTCCAGCGCCATCAGCTTGGGCAGGCCGCACTGATGCAGCTTGAGCTGCGGGCCGACCACGATGACCGAACGGCCGGAGTAGTCGACACGCTTACCGAGCAGGTTCTGGCGGAACCGGCCCTGCTTGCCCTTCAGCAGATCCGACAGCGACTTCAGCGGACGGTTGCCCGGCCCGGTGACCGGGCGGCCGCGACGGCCGTTGTCGAACAGCGCGTCCACGGACTCCTGCAGCATCCGCTTCTCGTTGTTGACGATGATCTCGGGCGCGCCGAGGTCGATCAGCCTCTTGAGGCGGTTGTTGCGGTTGATCACGCGGCGGTACAGGTCGTTGAGGTCGCTGGTGGCGAACCGGCCACCGTCGAGCTGGACCATGGGGCGCAGCTCCGGCGGGATCACCGGCACCGCGTCGAGCACCATGCCCATCGGCGAGTTGCCCGACTGCTGGAAGGCGGCGACCACCTTGAGGCGCTTCAGGGCGCGAAGCTTCTTCTGCCCCTTGCCGTTTCGGATCACGTCACGCAGCGAGTCGGCCTCGGCGTCGATGTCGAAGTTCTCGATCAGCTTCTGGATCGACTCCGCGCCCATCGCACCGGTGAAGTACTCGCCGTAGCGGTCGACGAGCTCGCGGTAGAGGTTCTCGTCGACGATCAGCTGCTTGGGGGCCAGCTTGGTGAAGGTGTTCCAGATGTCCTCCAGCCGGTCCAGCTCGCGCTGGGCGCGGTCGCGGATCTGGCGCATCTCGCGCTCGCCGCCGTCGCGAACCTTGCGTCGCGCGTCGGCCTTGGCGCCCTCGGCCTCCAGTTCGGCGAGGTCCGCCTCGAGCTTTTGCGCACGCGCCTCGAGTTCGGCGTCGCGCTGGTCCTCAACTCCCTTGCGCTCGACCATCATTTCGGCCTCGAGCGTGGACAGCTCGTTGTGGCGCATCTCGTCGTCGACGGACGTGATCACGTACGCGGCGAAGTAGATGATCTTCTCGAGGTCCTTCGGCGCCAGGTCGAGCAGGTAGCCCAGGCGCGACGGCACACCCTTGAAGTACCAGATGTGCGTGACGGGCGCCGCCAGCTCGATGTGGCCCATCCGCTCGCGGCGCACCTTGGCGCGCGTCACCTCGACGCCGCAGCGCTCACAGATGATGCCCTTGAAGCGGACGCGCTTGTACTTGCCGCAGTAGCACTCCCAGTCCCGAGTCGGTCCGAAGATCTTCTCGCAGAACAGGCCGTCCTTCTCCGGCTTCAGCGTGCGGTAGTTGATCGTCTCCGGCTTCTTGACCTCGCCGTAAGACCATTGCCTGATGTCCTCCGCGGTGGCCAGGCCGATACGGAGTTCATCGAAGAAGTTGACGTCGAGCACGTAACTCCCTTTCCCCTTGCGGGTTTAGATACCTAAAAACTTGATTAAGCGAGGTCCTCAACGGACGCGGATTCGTTGCGGGACAGGTTGATTCCCAGGTTGGCGGCGGCCCGCTCAAGGTCCTCGTCCTCGCCCTCACGCAGCTCGATGGCCGCGCCGTCGGAGGACAGCACCTCGACGTTGAGGCACAGCGACTGCAGCTCCTTGAGCAGCACCTTGAACGACTCGGGGATGCCCGGCTCGGGAATGTTCTCGCCCTTGACGATCGCCTCGTAGACCTTGACCCGGCCGACGGTGTCGTCGGACTTGATGGTCAACAGCTCCTGCAGCGTGTACGCGGCGCCGTAGGCCTGCATGGCCCAGCACTCCATCTCACCGAACCGCTGGCCACCGAACTGCGCCTTACCGCCCAGCGGCTGCTGGGTGATCATCGAGTACGGACCGGTGGAGCGGGCGTGGATCTTGTCGTCCACCAGGTGGTGCAGCTTCATGATGTACATGAAGCCGACGGTCACCGGGTACGGGAACGGCTCGCCGCTGCGGCCGTCGAACAGCACCGCCTTGCCGTCGCCGTTGACCAGCACCTCACCGTCGCGGTTGGGCAGCGTGGCCGACAGCAGCCCCTGCAGCTCGGCCTCCTGCGCGCCGTCGAACACCGGCGTGGACACGATGGCGTTGGGCTCCGCGTGCAACAGGTCCTCGGGCAGGTTGGCGGCCCAGTCGGGAACGCCCTTGCCGGTGTCGACCTTCCAGCCGCTGTGCGCGCACCAGCCGAGGTGCGTTTCCAGGATCTGGCCGATGTTCATCCGTCGCGGCACACCGTGCGTGTTCAGGATGATGTCCACCGGGGTGCCGTCCGGGAGGAACGGCATGTCCTCGACCGGCAGGATCTTGCCGATCACGCCCTTGTTGCCGTGCCGGCCGGCGAGCTTGTCGCCGTCGGAGATCTTGCGCTTCTGGGCCACGTACACGCGGACCAGCTCGTTGACCCCGGCGGGCAACTCGTCGTCGTCCTCGCGGGAGAACACCCGGATGCCGATGACCTTGCCGGACTCGCCGTGCGGCACCTTCAGCGAGGTGTCGCGGACCTCGCGGGCCTTCTCACCGAAGATCGCCCGCAGCAGCCGCTCCTCCGGGGTCAGCTCGGTCTCACCCTTCGGGGTGACCTTGCCGACGAGGATGTCGCCGTCGCGAACTTCGGCGCCGATCCGCACGATGCCGCGCTCGTCCAGGTCGGCGAGGACCTCGTCGGAGACATTGGGGATGTCCCGGGTGATCTCCTCGGCGCCCAGCTTCGTGTCGCGGGCATCGATCTCGTGCTCCTCGATGTGGATCGAGGTCAGCACGTCCTCTTCGACCAGGCGGTTGGAGAGGATGATCGCGTCCTCGTAGTTGTGGCCCTCCCACGGCATGATCGCCACCAGCAGGTTCTTGCCCAGCGCCATCTCACCGTTCTCGGTGCAGGGGCCGTCGGCGATCACCTGGCCGGCCTCGACGCGGTCGCCCGCGTCGACGATCGGCGACTGGTTGGCGCAGGTGCCGTGGTTGGAACGGGCGAACTTGCGCATCCGGTAGGTGTGCCGGGTGCCGTCGTCAGCCATCACGGTGATGTAGTCCGCGGAGACCTCCTCGATCACCCCGGCCTTCTCCGCGACGACGACGTCGCCGGCGTCGATCGCGGCACGCAACTCCATGCCGGTGCCCACCAGCGGCGCCTCGCTGCGCACCAGCGGAACCGCCTGGCGCTGCATGTTGGCACCCATCAGGGCGCGGTTGGCGTCGTCGTGCTCGAGGAACGGGATCATGGCGGTGGCCACCGACACCATCTGGCGCGGCGACACGTCCATGTAGTCGACCTCGGACGACGGCACGTACTCGACCTCGCCCGCCTTGCGGCGGACCAGGACGCGCGGCTCGACGAACCGGCCGGTCGCGTCGATCGGCGAGTTGGCCTGCGCCACCACGTGGCGGTCCTCCTCGTCGGCGGTCAGGTACACGATCTCGTCAGTGACGACCCCGTCCACGACCTTCCGATACGGCGTCTCGATGAACCCGAACGGGTTGACCCGCGCGTACACCGAAAGCGAGCCGATCAGACCGATGTTCGGACCCTCCGGGGTCTCGATCGGGCACATGCGGCCGTAGTGCGACGGGTGCACGTCACGGACCTCCAGGCCGGCGCGCTCACGGGACAGACCGCCGGGGCCCAGCGCCGACAGGCGGCGCTTGTGGGTGAGACCGGACAGCGGATTGTTCTGGTCCATAAACTGCGACAGCTGGCTGGTGCCGAAGAACTCCTTGATCGCGGCGACCACCGGCCGGATGTTGATCAGCGTCTGCGGCGTGATGGCCTCGACGTCCTGGGTGGTCATCCGCTCGCGGACGACGCGCTCCATCCGGGACATGCCGACCCGGATCTGGTTCTGGATCAGCTCGCCGACCGTGCGCAGCCGCCGGTTGCCGAAGTGGTCGATGTCGTCGGTCTCCACGGGAACCTCGACGCCGCCGGGGACGGTCATCACCGACTGCCCCTCGTGCAGGCGAACCAGGTACTCGATGGTCGCGACGACGTCCTCTTCGGTCAGCGTGGTCGTCGTGATCGGGTTCTCGGTGTTCAGGCCGAGCTTCTTGTTGACCTTGTAGCGGCCCACCCGGGCCAGGTCGTAGCGCTTCTCCTTGAAGAACAGGTTCTCCAGCAGGGTCTGCGCGGACTCCTTGGTCGGCGGCTCGCCCGGACGCAGCTTGCGGTAGATGTCCAGCAGCGCCTCGTCGGTGCCGGCGGTGTTGTCCTTCTCCAGCGTCGACATCATGATCTCGGAGAAGCCGAACCGCTCGGTGATCCGCTCGGTGGTCCAGCCCAGCGCCTTGAGCAGCACGGTGACCGGCTGGCGGCGCTTGCGGTCGATGCGCACGCCGACGGTGTCGCGCTTGTCGACATCGAACTCGAGCCAGGCCCCGCGGCTGGGGATCACCTTGACGCTGTGCAGCGTCTTCTCCGTGGACTTGTCGATCGTCTCGTCGAAGTAGACGCCGGGCGAGCGCACCAGCTGGCTGACGACGACGCGCTCGGTCCCGTTGATGATGAAGGTGCCCTTCTCGGTCATCATCGGGAAGTCGCCCATGAACACCGTCTGGCTCTTGATCTCGCCGGTGTTGTTGTTGATGAACTCGGCCGTGACGAACAGCGGGGCCGCGTAGGTCATGTCCTTGTCTTTGCACTCGTCGACCGGCGCCTTGACCTCGTCAAAGCGGGGATCGGAGAAAGACAGCGACATCGAGCCCGAGAAGTCCTCGATCGGCGAGAGCTCGTAGAGCACCTCTTCGAGGCCGCCCACCGGGTTGGCCCCTGCCGTGCTTCCCGCGCGGGCCATTGCGCTCTCGCGCCAGCGCGGCGACCCGATCAGCCACTCAAAGGAGTCCGTCTGCACGTCGAGGAGCCCCGGAACCTCAAGCGGTTCGCGGAGCTTGGCGAAGGAAACTCGGTTGGGTGCTCCGGGCACGGAGCCGTTGGTGGAATTTGAGTCTTTGGAACTCTGGTGGCGACTCTTGCTCTGGCGGGAATCTGCCAAGATGCGTCCTTCCAGCACCTCGTGCGACTCACGGCCCCGGGGAAACCGGCTGCGTTCGCCGCATCAATTTGTCGGTACGGCTGGCGAACGATCTGCCCGGATCTCACGCGCGCAACTAAGTAGCTAAGCCGCGGGAGGGGGCTCAGGCTAAGACCACAGTGTCAGTGGCGGGTGAGGTGGGCAGGAGGTAGCCAGCGCAACGTCCAACAATAGCGCAGGACCGCGCATTCCTCAACTACCCACAACAATCAACCCAGGGACATCGGCGCTGGCTCGCGATCTCGACTTCCCGTGGGTACATGCTGCCCAACAGACTGACCCGTTTAGGCCCGGTCGTCAAGAGGGCGGGGCGGCAAGTTGCACCGTGTTATCGCGTTATTCCAAATTTTTACGACCCGCCGAACTCGTTGGCCTTGAACCGGTGGGTGCCTTCGAGGTCGTCGAGGATCGCCGCCTGGGCATTCTTGGGCAGGGTGTGCAGGATCTCGCGCACCCGGGCCTGGCGCCGGGCGACGGCCTTGCGCTCCGGCATGCCCGGCGTCGCGGTGATCTGCGGCGGCACCCCCTCGATCTCCTCGACGCCGCCGGCGTGGTGGCCGGCATCCAGCAGGGCCTGCTCCTCGGCCATGGTGGCCTCGTCCTTCTCCTCGGACATGCCGATCGGCCCGATGCGCCGGCCGTTGAGGAACTGCCGCACGACGGGCTCGTCGCTGGTCAGCAGCACCTCCCGCGGCCCGAACATGACCAGCTTGCGGCGGAACAGCATGCCCATGTTGTCCGGCACGGTCCGGGCGATGTTGATGTTGTGCGTCACGATCAGGACGGTGGCGTCGATCTGGGCGTTGATGTCGAGGATCAGCTGGCTCAGGTAGGCGGTACGAACAGGGTCCAGACCGGAGTCGGGCTCGTCGCACAGGATGATCTGCGGGTCCATCACCAGCGCCCGGGCCAGGCTGGCGCGCTTGCGCATACCACCGGAGATCTCACCGGGGAACTTCTTCTCGTCGCCGCCGAGGCCCACCAGGGTCAGCTTCTCCATGACGATGTCACGGATCTCGCTTTCCTTCTTCTTTGTGTGCTCGCGCAACGGGAACGCCGCGTTGTCGAACAGGTTCATCGAACCGAACAGCGCGCCGTCCTGGAACATGACGCCGAACAGCGTGCGGATCTCGTAGAGCTCCTTGGCCGAGCACTCGAGGATGTCGGTGCCGTCGATCATGATCGAGCCGCGCTCCGGGCGCAGCAGACCGATGAGGGACTTCAGGAACACCGATTTGCCGGTACCCGACGGCCCGAGCAGGACGCTGACCTCCCCGGCGGGGATATCCAGCGTCACGTCTTCCCAAATTCTCGAGGGACCGAACGACTTCGTGAGTCCCCTCACCTCGATTGCGACGCCCATGGGGAATCCTTCCGTCGACGCTCGTGCCCGCCACCTGCCCTTTTGTGTGGCATCAGTCACTGTAGCGCACGTCAGGCACCCCGCATCAGGCTTGGATCGGACCGCTGACAAAAATTGCCCGACCTGAGACCGCTGGCGCCAGGTTTATTTGACGCGAGTGTTAGCTAGCGGGCGCCCAATTTCCGTGGAAGCCCATCGGCACCCGCTGCGGCAGGTGCACGGTAGCCACCGATTCGAGGGTCTGCGCATCCAGCAGCACCAGCTGTCCTTCGTCGCGGCCGCGGTGGTAGCCGTAGCCCATCAGGATTCCGTCGTCCTCGGTGGCCGCCGCGGGGTTCGGCACGAATGACATCTCGCCGAGCAAAAGCTCGGGGTCGATTGGGGCCACCGTGGCCGACCCCGTGACGTAGTCGTGCTTGTACAGCGGCGCCTCGGCGCCCTGGAAGGACGCGCCGACGGTGTAGCCGTAGCGGTGCCGCCCGCCGAGGCGGGTCTCGTTGATCCGCGGGAATTCCTGGGGCCGGTCGTCGCGGCATTCGGTGGCCACCGCGCCGGTCGCCAGGTTGATGGTCCACCGGTCCAGCCTGGGCGCGGTGTCGCCGGGGCCGCGCCGGTCGCGGTCGAACATCCGCGCGTAGCGCACCACGTCGACCACCAAAACCTCTGCGCCGTAGTGCATTTCGGAATAGGCGTTGAGCGGGTGGTAGACGTAGCAGGGTTCGATGTCGAACCAGCGGACGTCGGAGTTGGCGCCCTCGCGCGGCATGACGCCGATGCGCGCCGGGTAGTTGGGGTTCCAGGCGTACGGCATCCGGTCGTCGTGCCTCGGGTTGCGGTTCATCATCGCGGTGATCGGGCCCGGCACCCGGACCCGCCCGATCAGCGACTGCAGCGCCAGCCGGGCCGGCACGCCCAGCCAGCGCGGAACGTTCGCGGGCAGCACCTGCACCGGGTCGAACGTCACCGGCAGGTCATAGAGCACGACGTATTTGTCGGTCAGCGAGAAGTCGTGCATCATCGGCGACCCGGACACCTCGATGTCGACCGTGCGGCGGGCCCGCCCGCGGTTGTCGATCACCGAGTACTGCACGGTGCGCCCGCGCGCGAAAGAGTAAGACACGGCGTGCAATTCGCCGGTGTGCGGATCGCGGTGCGGATGGGCGGCGTACCCGCCCTCCAGGGTGCCGTCGAAGTCGCAGGTTCCGATGGTGTCGAGCTCGTCGGTCAGCTCGTAGTTGGCGGCCCCGCCCTCGACCAGCGCCAGGGTGCGGCCGGCGTGTGTCAGCACGTTGGTGTTGGCGCCGAAGGACAGCATGCCCGCACGCGGGTTGAGGCGGTCCGGCGCCGGCTCGCCGAGGGTGGCGCACACCGAGAGGCTGCGCACCCAGCGGTTGCGGTACCACCGGGCCTTGCCGTCGCGCAACGCGACCCCGTGCACCATGCCATCGCCACTGAACCAGTGATAGGTGGCCGGGTCGACCTCTTCGGCCGGGTTCGGCCCGTTGCGCAGGTAGCGCCCGTCGAGGTGCTCCGGGATGTGCCCGGTGACCTCCAGGTCGGTCGCGGTCACCTCGGCGCCCACCGGCGCCAGAACGCCCTCGAGATAGGGATTCCCGGACGTGACGGTTTCAGTCGTCGTCATTGCTGAGCTCCTATAACATTGTTATTTCAGCGTTATTGTGACCGTACGCGCTCGATGAGAAGATGGCAACAATGACTTCAGAGCTTGAGCCCGCCGTACGCGGCGTTCGCGACGAGTTGCTCGACGCCGCCGTCAAGCTGCTCGACGAAAACGGGCCCGACGCGCTGCAGACCCGCAGGGTGGCCGGTGCGGCGGGGACCTCGACGATGGCGGTCTACACCCATTTCGGCGGGATGCGCGGGCTGATTGCCGCGGTCGCCGAGGAGAGCCTGCGCCAGTTCGACGCCGCGCTGTCGGTGCCCGAGACCGACGACCCGGTGGCGGACTTGGTGGCCATCGGCAGGGCCTATCGCGGCTACGCGATCGACCGCCCCCACATGTACCGGCTGATGTTCGGCAGCACCAGCGCCCATGGCATCAACGCTCCGGCGGGCAACGTCCTGAAACTGACGGTTGCCGACATCGAGCGGGACATCCCGAGCTTTTCGCATTTGGTGCGTGCGGTCCGCCGGTCGGGGCTGACGGGCCGGATCAACGTTGGCGGCGCCGACGACGAGTCGGTGGTCGCCATAGCGGCCCAGTTCTGGGCACTGATGCACGGTTTCGTGTTGCTCGAACTCGCCGGGTTCTACGGCGACGACGGCACGGCGGTGCGGCCGGTGCTCGGCGCGCTGTTCACCAATCTTCTTGTCGCCCTGGGAGATTCGCCCGAACGGATTTGGCAGTCGTTCCGCGCGGCGTTCGGCGCGCGCTGAGCGCACGAAACCCCCGGGACCGCAGTCCCGGGGGTTTCGCGACGCAGAACTACTTGACGGTGACGGTGGCGCCGGCGGCCTCGAGCTTGGCCTTGGCCTCGTCGGCGGCCTCCTTGGCCACCTTCTCGAGCAGCGGCTTGGGCGCGCCGTCGACGAGGTCCTTGGCCTCCTTGAGGCCCAGGCCGGAGACGATCTCGCGGACCACCTTGATGACGCCGATCTTCTTGTCACCGGCGGCCTCGAGGATGACGTCGAACTCCGACTGCTCCTCGGCGGCCTCGGCGGGCGCGCCACCCGCGGCCGGACCACCGGCGGCGGCGACGGCGACCGGGGCGGCCGCGGTGACCTCGAAGGTCTCCTCGAACTTCTTCACGAAGTCCGAGAGCTCCAGCAGGGTCATTTCCTTGAACGCGTCGAGCAGGTCGTCGCTAGAGATTTTGGCCATGGTGTGGGTCCTTCCTTGTTTTCCTAAGTTGCGGGTTGGTTGTTATTCGGCTTCGGCCGGTGCTTCGGGGGTTTCCTCGGCGGGCGCCGCGGGTGCCTCGGGTGCCGCGGGTTCCTCGGCGGCCGCTGCGGCAGGCTCCGGCGCAGCGGCTTCGGCGGGCTTCTTCTCCTGCAGGGCGGCCAGTAGGCGGGCCATCTGCGAGGCCGGGGCGGCGAACAGGCCGGCCGCCTTGGCCAGGTTGCCCTTCATCGCGCCGGCCAGCTTGGCCAGCAGCACCTCGCGGGACTCCAGGTCCGCGATGCGCTCGACTTCGGAGACGCTCAGCGGGTGGCCATCCATGTAGCCGCCCTTGATGACCAGCGCCTTGTTCTCCTTGGCGAAGGTCTTGATCGCCTTGGCGGCGTCGACCGGCTCGCCGCTGACGAACGCGATGGCCGTCGGGCCGGCGAACAGCTCGTCGAGGCCCTCGATGCCGGCGTCGGCGGCGGCCCGCTTGATCAGCGTGTTCTTGGCCACCGTGTAGGTGGCCGATCCCGCCAGCGAGCGGCGCAGCTCGGCCAGGTTGGCCACCGTCAAACCGCGGTACTCGGTGATCAGGGTGGCCGTCGAGTCCTTGAACTGCTCCGCGATGTCTGCAACGGCGGTGGCCTTGTCAGCCCTGGCCATGCATGCCTCCTGAGGTCAAAGTTGTCGGTGATTCACCGGCGAACGCCTCAAAACGAAGTACGCCCCGGCGCAGGAAGCGGCCGGGGCGTGAATATGCACCGGCGTGCGCCGGTGTTCTGCCTCGTCCTCCTGCGTGGGCCGCCGGGATGTTCCCGGACCTTCAACCGATTGCTCGGTGACCGACGGTCTTCGGTGGATCGGCAACCAGGATAGCCCGCCGCCCCGCGGTCAGCCAAAACGGCTACGCGAGCCCGGCCAGCCTGGCCGCTCCGATCAGGCCGGCCTCGCCGCCCAGCGCCGCGGGCACCACCCGCAGGCCGGCCAGGAACTGCAGCCCGGCGTACTCGGCCAGCGCCGCCCGGAGCGGGTCGAAGAGCAGGTCCCCGGACTTGGCCACGCCGCCGCCGATGACGACGAGGTCGAGGTCGCAGACCGCCCCGACCGACGCGATCATCGCCGCCAACGCGGTGGTGCCCCGGCGAAACGCCCGCTGCGCCACTGGGTCCCCGGCCGCCGCCGCGGCGGCCAGGTCCCGGGCGCCGGCGCCGGGCGGCGCGGTCCACCCGTTTTCCCGCGCCCAGCGCACCATCCACGGTCCGGACGCGACGGTCTCGACGCAGCCGCGCCCGCCGCACGCGCACGGTTGGCCGTCATCCTCGACCACCACGTGACCGACGTGGCCGGCGTTGCCGGTGCGCCCGGTGTACGGAACGCCGTCGAGCACCAGTCCCCCGCCCACGCCGGTGGACACCACCATGCCGAGCATGAAGCGGGCGTCGCGGCCCGCTCCGAGCCAGTGCTCACCGAGCGCCATGCACACGCCGTCCCCGCCGAGGCGCACGGGCACGCCGGGGACCTCGGCCGCGACGCGGTCGCGCAGCGGGAAGCCGCGCCAGGCCGGGATGTTCACCGGGCTGACGGTTCCGGCGGGCAGGTCGATGGGGCCCGCCGAGGCGATGCCCACCGCGGTGACGGCGCCGTCGGCGACGCGCAGCGTGTCGGCGACGATCGCGGCGACCTCGGCCCACACCTCCTCCGCGGAGCCGCCGGGCGGGGTGGGCCGGATGGCGGTGTGCACCAGCGCGCCGCCCGGATCGACCAGGCCGGCGGCGATCTTGGTGCCGCCGATGTCGAGGCAGAGCGTGAGGGCGGCCATCAGTGGCGGTGGGTGTTGTCGGGTTGGCGTGGGTCGCCCGGGTGCTCGTAGCCGGGGGCGAGGCGGACGAGCTCGGCCCGCCGCCCGTCCAGCCACACCCGGAAGGCGCGCCTGCGCGCCGCGCCCTGCAGGTTCTCGGCGATCGCCGAGCGCACCTCCGCCAGCGGCGGCGCGACCTGCGCGGGGGCCCGCCAGCCGTGGGGTCCGGGGCGCGGCGCGGCGAAGCGCAGCGGGTTGCGGGCGTGGTAGCCGGCCACCTCGTCGTCGCCGACCCCGATCGCGGCGGTGACGTCGGCGAACAGCGCGCGCGCCAACGGGTCCGCCAGCGCGGCGGCGGCCACGCTGCCGATCTCCAGCCGCGCGGTCGCGTCGGGCAGCAGCTCGGCCTCAGCGGGCGCGCCGGCGGCGGTGAGGCCGCGGGCGGCGGCCTCGGCGGCGACCACCCGCTCGGTCACGATCAGTTGGGTGAGCCAGCGCCGCAGCTGCCTGCCCTCCGCGGTGCCCCTCGCCGGCAGTGTGTCCGCCCCGCGGCCGCGGCGCAGCCGTGCCTCGGCCGCGTCGACCTCGTCGACGGGCACCGGGTCGCCGGCCACGGTCGCCACCGGACCGGCGCTCATGTCACCGTCACCCGCACCGCCGGCGAGTACACCAGCCGGCCCGCGCAGCCGACCCGGACCAGCGCCCACCACTGGCCGGAATCCAGCCACGGCGGCGGGCTCAGCTCGAAGCCGAGCTCGACCGTGCCGCGGGCGGGCAGCACCGCGCCGAGCGCGGCGGGCCCCATCCACTCCCAGGTGCCCCAGGGGCTGATCAGGTGCGCCTCCAGCGCCAGCGCGGCGCGGGCGTGGGTGCCGACGGTCACGGTCAGCCGGGCGGTCTTGCCCGCCGCGAGCTCGACGTCGCGCGGCCCGTCGACGAGGTACACCAGCTCGCGCCCATCGGCGTCGGCGTGCGCGCCGACCTGCACCACGCACACGTCCTCGACCTCCTGTCGCCACGGCGCCGGCACGTCCCCGGTCAGGCACAGCCGGGCGCGCAGCGGGTAAAGCCCGGGCTGCGCGCGCGCCGGGATCCGCACCGCCACGTCGGCCTCGCGGTGGTCGCCCGCGTGCAGCGTGAACGGCAGCTCCGCCGGTGTGGCCGACCAGCCGTCCGGGCACAGCACCGTCACCTCGCCGTCCAGCGTGGCGTCGGTGCAGTCACCGGCCACCGTGATCCGCAACACCACCTCGCCGCCCGGTTCGGCGGTCACGCGCTGCGGGTGTAGGTGTGCGACGGCCGGCAGCCCACCAAGCGGCGCGGGTCCGCGGTTGTGCAGCCAGTAGCGCGCGTAAAGCGGCTGGGCGGCCTCGGCTTCCGGCGCCAGCCGCGCGAAACCAGTTGCTGCGCTTTGCGTTTCGAGGTTGGCCAGCACGGTGGCCACCTGATAGCCGTGCAGGTCGACCGGTTCCGCGCGTCGGTGCCGCTCCTCCAGCAGGTCGGCGTAGGCGAGCCCGCGCACCGCGGCCACCTCGGAGGTCAGGTCGACGCGGGTGCGCTGCCCGGTCGTCTGCACCAACCTCAGGGCCACCGCGCTCGGATTGACGGGCCGGCCACTGCCTGTGGCCAGCGGGTTGCCGGCCGCCTTGAGGGCGGCCAGCTGGACCGAGCCGGCGGGCTCGACGCTCAACAGCGACCCGGTCGACGGCAGCACACCCTCCCCTTCGCCGGGCACCAGGGCGAGCAGCGGATGGCCGAATTCCGCACTGCGCGCCGGGATCTCGGCCTCGCGCCAGTCGCCGTCGCCGCAGGCCAGCGCGTAGTCGAAGACGTGGGTCCAGTGCTGGAGCTGGAAGTTCGAGCCGTCGGGCGCCGTGCGGCGCGGATCGTCAATCCAGGTGCCCGACGGCCAGCCGGTGCAGGACCGCATCAGCGCGGTGTGCAGCGTGCCGTCGGTCTCGACGGCGAAGCTGGGCACCCCGCGGTTGAGCAGCGCGACGGTACGCGATTCGAATGCTTCCAGGCCCGACGGCGGCCGCTGGTTGACCGCGATCTCGGCATCCTCGAGGTCGTCGACCAGCGACGCGATCGCGGCGGCCAAGCCGTCCTCGGGGACTTTGGGGTCGCCGTCGACCACCAGGACCGGCAGCGCGCGGGGCGCGCGCAGGTCCGCACCGGGCACCCAGGCCGCGGCCAACGGCGTGGCGGCCGGCACCCAGACCCTGGCCCGCCCCGTCGCCGCCAGCTGGCGCTCCAGTTCGGCCGAGTATTCCGGGTCCGCTTGCGCCAGAACGGCTTTGGCAAACGCGTTGCGGTCCGGCCCGCCCAGCGCGATCCGGACATCGGGCAGGTTCGAGTCGACGTCGAGGCAGCCGTAGCGCGGCTTATCGGCGCCGCTGCAGGTGGCCGTGACGCCGGCGCGCACCAGCGCCACCATCAGCTCGCGCGCCAGCGGCCCGGACACCGCCTCCGCCGGCGACACCACCTCGGCCACCGACACCGCCCGAATCCCGGCGCCGACCCGGATCCGGACCGCCGAGGACAGGCCGAACCAGCCGTAGGCCGGGTTGTCCAGGGTCCACAGGTGTCGCGCGGTGTCCACCGAGCGCGCCCCGTCATGCAGCAGCGCGAAGCCCCGCCCGACGACGGCGTCACCCACCTCGCTGACCGGCATGGCGCCCGGCACCGGGCACGGCCAGCGCAGCCGCAACAAGCGGTCCTCGCCGGTGAATTCGTCGATGGCCGTGCGGCAGTCGAGCCGCGCCAGCCCGTTCCACAGCGTCAGGGTTTGCGTGTAGCGCAGCTGATCGCCGATGCGGCCGCGCACCACCAGGCGCTGACCGAGCGGGCCCCGGTAGGCCCGCACCCGCGCCGACGACTCCGACGAGCACACCACCGGCCCCTTGGGCAGCAGGTGCCAAGGACCCTCCCCCTGCCTGGGATGCGACGGGTATTCCTCGTAGAGGGCCAGCTCGTTGCCCAGGCGGCCCGCCGCGATCAGCTGCCGGTCGCCGGAAACCAGGGACGCGATCCCCCCGCCACGCGCCGGGTCGGCCCGAAGCCGGGAGTGCTCGTTGCCGATTTCGTAGCCGGGCATCGGTTCCCAACCGGCGGGTTCGCCCGCCGGCACCAGTCGATAGGCCCGCCAGCCCAGCGACGGCACGTCGCGCGCCAACCAGGTGACCGACCGCCCGTCGTCCTCCACGTGCGCCGGCAGCTCGGTGCCGTCGGGATCGAGCACGCGCACCCCGGGGCCGAGCGGCGCGCCGAGCCGGGCGGTGACGATGTCGGTCCGCTTGTGCGACAACGGGTTCCACACGACCACGTCGCCCCCGGCCCGACCGTCCACCAAGGCCGACAGCAGCGCCAGCGAGTTGTCCCGGGGGGCACGGCCCAGCTCCCACGCGTCGCGCCAGCCGGTCAGCAGGTCGAGGTAGACCTGGTCGGACTCCGAACCGGTGATGGCGTCATGGTGCGCGCCGTAGGCCAGCTGCACCCACGCCTTGGCCAGCGCGGCATGCGGGTACTCGGCGCCCGTCAGCAGCGCGGCGAACACGGCGAAGCGCTCGGCGGCAAGCACGGCGTTCTCGGCGGCCCGGTTGGCCTGTTTGGTGTCGATGTAGGACACGTCCTTGCCGGTGTAGATCGGGTTCATGTCCCGGGTCTGCGGCGACGGCTCGCGACCGCGCTGCGCGAGTTCGGCGCGCACCGCCGCGAAGAAGTCCCGCGGGATCGCGCACACGAACCGCGGCCAGGTGTAGCGCGCCGCCCAGTCGCGATGGATCGCGGTGACCCACTTGTTGGGCGGCGTGTAGTCGGTCCCGACGGGAAGCAGCACGTTGCGCGTCAGGGCGACCTTCTTGAGCCGATGGAACAGCGCGAGCGTGGCGCCCTCCGCCTCGGCGAGCGAGGCCGACTCGTCCATCCCCCAGCCCGCCCCGTAGTGCGCGGGCATGTAGTGGGTGAGCAGCCCGCGGCCCGACGGCGCGATCCACTCGAACTCGCTGCAGAACTGCATGGCTTCGACGTCGCCGCCCGGGCCCCATTGGTGGTGCGGTCCGCGCGCCCACGAACTGGACGTCAGGCCGGCGTCGGCGGCCAGCCCGGGGAATTGCGGGTCGTGGCCGAACACGTCGAGTTGCCACGCGGTGGCCGGGTCGGCGCCGAGGACACCGCGCTGAAAACCCATGCCGTGCACCAGGTTACGAATCGTCGTCTCCGGGCTGGTGAGGTTGGTGTTGGGTTCGTTGTAGGTGCCGCCCATCACCTCGACGCGCCCCTGCGCGATGAACCGGCGCAGGTCGGCGCGGTCCTCGGGGTGGGTGTCCCAATACGGCTTGAGGTAGTCCACCTCGGCCAGCACGAACTTGTACTCGGGCTCGCGGCGGCCCATCTCGAGGTGCGCTCGGACCAGCGCGAAGCCGTTGGCCTGCCGCCCCGGTGGGTCTTCGGCCCATTCGCTGGTGTAGGCGCCCTGGGTGTTCCACCACACCGGGTCGTAGTGAAAGTGACTGACCATGAACATGGTCCAGCCGGGCTCGGCGATGTCGAACTCGAATGGCCTGCTGACGCGCCCGGCGCGCGCCCGCGCGGCTCGGCGCTCGCCGACGACCGGGCGCTCGACCGCGACCGGGACCTCGACGACGTCGCTCCCGGGCCGGGCGATGGCCTCCCCACTCAGGCCGTCGCCGTCGATGCGGATCGGTGTCGGCTCGACGCAGCCCGTGACACCGATGCGCGCGAGCTGCAGCGGCGCGTCCGGCGGCCCGACGAACAGCTCGGTCGAGCCCGCCGAAATCACCTGCATCCCCGCACCTTACGGCGCAACCGGCCGATGTGTCGGCATCTCGACCTAGGATCGGGCCATGCCCGCACTCGCCCCGCCCGTCACCGACGAACGCAACGCCCTGCGCGAATTCCTGGCGTTCCATCAAAGCGCCTATTTCGCCGTCTCGTACGGTCTCACCGACGAGCAGGCCCGCTCCACGCCGTCGGTCAGCGCGCTGTCGGTCGGTGGGCTGGTCAAGCACGTTACGGCCATGCAACGCAACTGGATGGCCCGCGTCGCCGCCGCGCCGGACCTGCCGCCGAAGGATCCCCGGCCGTTCGAGCAGATCGCCAAGGAGTTCGGCGACCAGCACGTGATGCGGCCCGACGAGACGCTGGCCGGGCTGCTGCGGGCGTTCGAAGCGCGGAACGCGGAGTCGCTGCGGCTGGTCGAAACCGCGGACCTCGACGCCACGGTGCCCGTGCCGCGGGACATCCCCTGGTTCCCGAAGGACCAGAAGGCGTGGTCGGTGCGCTGGGTGATCCTGCACGTGATCAACGAGCTGGCCCGCCACGCCGGGCACGCCGACATCGTCCGGGAATCCATCGACGGCGCCACCATGTACGAGCTGATCGCCGGGCTGGAGAATTGGCAGATCGAGGGATGGGTCCAACCCTGGCGCAAATAGGTCAAATCCAAAGCGGCATCGCGCGCCGCGAGACGCCGCACGGCCCGGTCGAGCTCTACTACGAGGATCTCGGCGACCCGGCGGCGCCGCCCGCGCTGCTCATCATGGGCCTGGGCGCCCAGCTGCCGATGTGGCCCGACGGGTTCTGCGCGCAACTTCTCGACGCGGGTTACCGCGTCATCCGCTTCGACCACCGCGACACCGGGCTGTCCGCCAAGATGCACGGACTGCGGGCCGGCGGCTCGGTGTACCGGCGCGTCGGGCGCTACCTGCTGGGCCGGCCCAGCCCGGTGCCCTACACGCTGATCGACATGGCCGGCGACGTGGTGGCCTTGCTGGACCATCTGGACGTCGGCCGGGCGCACGTGGTGGGCGCCTCGCTGGGCGGCATGATCGCGCAGATCCTGGCCGCTACCGAGCCGCACCGGGTGGCGTCGCTGGGCATCATCATGTCGAGCACCGGCAAGCCGTTCGCCGCGTTGCCGACCTGGCGCGTCATCAGACTGGCCTTCGATCCGCCGGCCAAGGACGCCTCGCTGGAGGAGAAGTTGGCCTTCGAGGTGCGCAACGTCGCGGTGTTCAACGGCCCCAACTTCCTGCCGCCCGAGGCCGAGCTGCGCGAACGGGTGCGCCAACTCGCCGACCGCTGCAGCTACCCGCCGGGCATGCTGCGCCAATTCGACGCCGTGCTGGGTACCGGCAGCCTGCTGGGTTACAGCAAGGCGATCACCGCCCCGACCGTCGTGCTGCACGGTTCGGCGGACCCGATGGTGCGGCCGCGCAACGGGCGCGCCGTCGCCGCGGCCATCCCCGGGGCGCGGTTCGTGGTGATCGACGGGATGGGACACGACCTCCCCAAACAGGTCTGGCGGCCGATCATCGAAACGCTCACCGAGAACTTCGCGCTCGGCGAGAACCGGTGAGCGCGCTCACAGGAATTGGGACTTGACAGTCTCGATTTGGCAGACTGCACAGATGACTACTACCAAGCACCGCGAGGTGGCCAAGCTCGACCGGGTGCCGTTGCCGGTCGAAGCGGCCCGGGTAGCAGCCACCGGCTGGCAGGTCACCCGCGCCGCCGCAAACATCCTGACCAAGCTGCCCAGCAAGGGGCCGTGGCAGCAGAAGGTGATCAAGCAGCTTCCCAACACGTTCGCCGACCTGGGTCCCACGTACGTGAAGTTCGGGCAGATCATCGCGTCCAGCCCCGGCGCGTTCGGCGAGTCGCTGTCGCGCGAATTCCGCGGCCTGCTCGACCGGGTGCCGCCCGCCGACGCCAAAGAGGTGCACAAGCTCTTCGTCGAGGAGCTGGGCGCCGACCCCGCCGAGCTGTTCGCCAAGTGGGACGAAACGCCGTTCGCGTCGGCGTCGATTGCGCAGGTGCACTACGCCACCCTGCACACCGGCGAGGAGGTCGTCGTCAAGATCCAGCGGCCGGGCATCCGCCGCCGGGTCGCCGCGGACCTGCAGATCCTCAAGCGCTTCGCCCAGGCGGTCGAGCTGGCCAAGCTCGGCCGTCGGCTCTCGGCCCAGGATGTGGTCGCCGACTTCTCCGACAATCTGGCCGAGGAGCTGAACTTCCGCCTCGAGGCGCAGTCGATGGAGGCCTGGGTGTCGCACCTGCACGCCTCACCGCTGGGCAAGAACATCCGGGTGCCGCAGGTGCACTGGGACTTCACCAGCGACCGGGTGCTGACCATGGAACGCGTGCACGGCATCCGCATCGACGACGTCGCCGCCATCCGCAAGGCCGGGTTCGACGGCACCGAGCTGGTGAAGGCGCTGTTGTTCTCCCTCTTCGAGGGCGGGCTGCGGCACGGGCTGTTCCACGGTGACCTGCACGCCGGCAACCTCTACGTCGACGATCAGGGCCGCATCGTGTTCTTCGACTTCGGCATCATGGGCCGCATCGACCCCCGCACCCGCTGGCTGCTGCGCGAGCTGGTGTACGCGCTGCTGGTGAAGAAGGACCACGCCTCGGCCGGCAAGATCGTGGTGCTGATGGGCGCCGTCGGCACCATGAAGCCCGAGGCCCAGGCCGCCAAGGACCTGGAGCGCTTCGCCACCCCGCTGACCATGCAGACGCTGGGCGACATGTCCTACGCCGACATCGGCCGGCAGCTGTCGACGCTGGCCGACGCCTATGACGTCAAGCTGCCCCGGGAGCTGGTGCTCATCGGCAAGCAGTTCCTCTACGTCGAGCGGTACATGAAGCTGCTCGCCCCGAAGTGGCAGATGATGTCGGACCCGCAGCTGACGGGTTACTTCGCCAATTTCATGGTCGAGGTCAGCCGCGAGCACCAGACCGACGTGGAGGTCTAGGGCTGCCCGATGGAAATCCGCACCGGCACCGCGATCTCGGGCGACCTCAAGCTCTACTACGAGGACATGGGTGACGTCGACGACCCACCCGTGCTGCTGATCATGGGGCTGGGCGCGCAGCTGCTGCTGTGGCGGACCGCGTTCTGCGAGAAGCTCGTCGCCCAGGGCCTGCGGGTCATCCGGTACGACAATCGCGACGTCGGCCTGTCCAGCAAGACGCCGAAGGCGGGCGCCGGCGAGCCCATGGTCCCGCGGCTGCTGCGGTTCTGGTTCGGGCTACGCGCCGAGGCGGCCTACGCGCTGGAAGACCTGGCCGACGACGCGGCCGCCGTGCTGGATCACCTGGCCATCGAGCGCGCCCACATCGTCGGGGCGTCGATGGGCGGCATGATCGCGCAGGTGTTCGCGGCGCGATTCGCCGAGCGGACCAAGAGCCTGGCCGTCATCTTCTCCAGCAACAATCGCCCGTTCTTGCCGCCGCCCGCCCCGCGCGCCCTGCTTGCGGTGCTCAAGGGGCCGCCGCCCGGCTCGCCGCTCGACATGATCGTCGACAACGTCGTGCGCGTCACCAAGATCACCGGCAGCCCGCGCTACCGCGCGCCCGAGGAGCAGGTGCGCGCCGAGGCGATCGAGGGTTACGAACGCAGCTACTACCCCTGGGGCGTCGCCCGGCATTTCAGCGCGATCATGGCCAGCGGCAGCCTGCTGCGTTACAACCGGCGCACGGTCGCGCCGACCGTGGTGATACACGGCCGCGCGGACAAACTGATGCCACCCTCCGGCGGCCGCGCCGTCGCGCGCGCCATCGACGGCGCTCGACTAGTCTTGTTTGACGGCATGGGCCACGACCTGCCTCAGCAGTTGTGGGATCGGCTGATCGGCGTGCTGACTAGCAACTTCGCCGACGCCAGCTAGAGGCCAGGCTCGGCCGGTTTCCGGAGCGCTTTTGTGATTTCACGGACGCTCTTACCCCGTTGTACGGTATGGCGTTGGGAGGATGTCGAATAATGGCGGAGCTGGAACCGTATTACGCAGACTCGCAAGCGGCGTACGACATTTCGGACGACTTCTTCGGTCTGTTCCTTGACCCAACCTGGGTCTACACCTGCGCATACTTCGAGCGCGACGACATGACGCTCGAAGAGGCACAACTCGCCAAATTGGATCTGGCGCTGGACAAGCTGCAGCTGCAGCCCGGCATGACGCTGCTCGACGTCGGGTGCGGCTGGGGCGGGGCGCTGGTCCGCGCGGTGGAGAAGTATGACGTCAACGTCATCGGACTTACCTTGTCCCGCAACCACTACGAGCGCAGCAAGGCCAGGCTGGCGGCCATCCCGACGACACGACACGCCGAGGCGCGGTTGCAGGGCTGGGAGGAGTTCGACGAGAAGGTCGACCGGATCATCACCATCGAGGCCTTCGACGCCTTCCACAAGGAGCGCTACGGCACGTTCTTCGAGCGCTCGTACGACATCCTCCCCGACGACGGTCGCATGCTGTTGCACAGCATCTTCACCCACCCGCAGACGTACTGGCGCGAGCACGGCATCAAGGTGACGATGAGCGACCTGCGATTCTTTCGCTTTCTCGGGACGGAGATCTTTCCGGGCGGCGGGATGTGCAGCGAGGCCGATATCGTCGACAATGCACGAGCCGCTGGGTTCACGGTCGAAGAGATCCAATACCTGCATCCGCACTACGCGCGGACGCTCGACATGTGGGCGGCCAATCTGCGGGACAATCGGGAACGCGCGATCGCCATCCAGTCCGAAGAGGTCTACGACCGCTACATGCGCTATCTCACCGGCTGCGCGAACCTCTTCCGCAAAGGCATCTCCAACGTGGGCCAATACACCCTGACGAAGTGAGGTGTCCGGCCGGCACCGAGGGAGGAACATAACGCCATGGCCAAGGATCTGACGCCGCACTTCGACGACGTGCAGGCGCACTACGACCTATCCGACGACTTCTTCCGCCTGTTCCTCGACCCGACCCAGACGTACAGCTGCGCCTACTTCGAGCGTGACGACATGACGCTGGAAGAGGCGCAGCTCGCCAAGATCGACCTGGCCCTGGGCAAGTTGGGCCTGCGGGCGGGCATGACGCTGCTCGACGTCGGCTGCGGCTGGGGTGCCACCATGCGCCGGGCGATCGAGAAATACGACGTCAACGTCGTGGGCCTGACGTTGTCGAAAAACCAAGCGGCCCATGTGCAAAAGTCGTTCGACGCCATGGACAGCCCGCGCAACAAGCGGGTGTTGCTGGCCGGCTGGGAGCAGTTCGACGAGCCCGTCGACCGCATCGTGTCGATCGGCGCGTTCGAGCACTTCGGCCACGACCGCTATGACGATTTCTTCAAGCTCGCGCACAGAGTCCTCCCCACCGACGGGGTGATGCTGCTGCACACGATCACCGGGCTGACGGGCCCGCAGTGCGCCGAGCGCGGCATTCCGCTGACGTTCGAGACGGCGCGGTTCATCAAGTTCATCGTCACCGAGATCTTCCCGGGCGGACGGTTGCCGTCGATCGAGATGGTCCAGGAGCGGTCGGCGCAGGCGGGGTTCACGTTGACCCGCCGGCAGTCGCTGCAGCCGCATTACGCCCGGACCCTCGACCTGTGGGCCGCGGCCCTCGAGGCGCACCGGGACGAGGCCATCGCGATCCAGTCCGAAGAGGTCTACGAGCGGTACATGAAGTACCTGACCGGCTGCGCCGACGCGTTCCGGATCGGGTACATCGATGTCAACCAGTTCACGCTGGAGAAATAGCGGTACCGCCAGAAACCCGCGGCATGCGGTCTTAAATGCAAATTATGCGGCTCTGCCCGGTGTAGGGTCCCCGGGGATGGACACCTGGTCCAGGTGTGCGTCCATCGGGAGGGCACATGTCTGACAACTCATCGGTCCCCACGCGCACGCGATCTAATATCGGCGATGTCCAGGCACATTACGACCTTTCGGACGAATTCTTTGCACTGTTTGTCGACCCAACCCGCACGTACAGCTGCGCGTACTTCGCGCGCGAGGACATGACCCTGCAGGAAGCGCAGGTCGCCAAGCTCGACATGACGCTGGACAAGCTGGGCCTCGAGGCCGGCATGACGCTGCTCGACATCGGCTGCGGCTGGGGCTCGACGATGAAGCGCGCCATTGAGCGCTACGACGTCAACGTCGTCGGGCTGACCCTGTCCAAGAACCAGCATGCGTACTGCCAACAACTGCTCGATGGAGTCGACAGCACTCGTTCGCGACGGGTGCTGCTGCGGGATTGGGCGGAGTTCGGCGAGTCGGTCGACCGCATCGTCGTCATCGAAGCGTTGGAGCACTTTGGCTTTGACCGCTACGACGATTTCTTCAAGTACGCGTACGCGGCTCTGCCGGCCGACGGTGTGATGCTGCTGCACACGATCACGGGGTTGCACGGAAGGCAGCTCATTGAGCGCGGCATACCAGTGACGATGGAATTGGCCAAGTTCATCAGGTTCATCGTGACCGACATCTTCCCGGGCGGCCGGCTGCCGACGATCGAGAAAGTCCAGGAACACTCGGAGCGGGCCGGATTCAAAATCGTCCGCATGCAGTCACTGCAGCCGGACTTCGCCCGGACCCTGGATTTCTGGGCCGAGGCGCTCGAGGCGCACAGGGACGAGGCCATCGCGATCCAGTCCGAAGAGGTGTACGAACGGTACATGAAATATCTGACCGGCTGCGCCAAGGGATTCAGGACCGGCTACGTCGACTGCGACCAATTCACGCTCGCGAAGTGACCTTGGGTATCGTTGCAGGCCAGACAACGCCACGCGGCATACCTGCAGTTCAGGCGGCGAACGCGATTTCAGGAGAGCAAGACGAGAATGGCTGAGCAACCGAGCCCGACGAAGACGCGGACGCGCTTCGAAGACATTCAGGCGCACTACGACGTCTCCGACGATTTCTTCGCCTTGTTCCAGGACCCGACCCGGACGTACAGCTGCGCCTACTTCGAGCCGCCGGATTTGACGCTCAAGGAAGCCCAGCTGGCCAAGATCGATCTCAACCTGGACAAGCTCGACCTCAAGCCGGGCATGACGCTGCTTGACATCGGCTGCGGCTGGGGGACGACCATGAAGCGCGCGGTCGAGAAGTACGACGTCAACGTAATCGGCCTGACGCTGTCCAAGAACCAGCACGCCCGCAGCGAGCAGGTGCTTGCGGCGCTCGACACCGGCCGCTCGCGCGAGGTTCGCCTGCACGGCTGGGAGGACTTCACCGACCCGGTCGACCGGATCGTGTCGATCGAGGCCTTCGAGCACTTCGGCCATGAGAACTACCCCGACTTCTTCAAGCGGTGTTTCGACATCATGCCCGACGACGGCCGGATGACCATTCAAAGCAGCGTGAGCTACCATCCCTACGACATGGCCGCCCGCGGCAAAAAGATCACTTTCGAGACGGTGCGGTTCATCAAGTTCATTGTCACCGAGATATTCCCGGGCGGCCGATTGCCGTCCACCGAGATGATGGTCGAGCATGGCGAGAAGGCCGGTTTCGTTGTTCCCGAACCGCTTTCGCTGCGGCCGCACTACATCAGAACGCTGCACATGTGGGGCGATGCGCTCGAAGCCAACCGGGACAAGGCCATCGAAATCACCTCCGAAGAGGTCTACGAGCGGTACATGAAGTACCTGCGCGGCTGCGAGCACTACTTCGACTACGAGTTGCTCGACTGCAGCCTGGTGACCTACCTCAAGCCGGGTGCCGTCTCCGCCTCCTAAGTTTTTTGCGGCGACTGTCGGATCGGGGCTGCGCCGTTCGTCGAGTAGGTAGAGAGTGGAGCACGAGGCTTCGCTCACTACCCGGAGGTGACGAACATGCAGTACTTCGCCCTGTTGATCGGCCAGGAGCAAGACCGCTCACCCGACGACGCGGCCGCCGCGATGGCGGAATGGGAGAGCTTCCACGCCAAGGCCGGCTCCGCGATCAAGTCCGGCGACGCGCTGGCTCCCGCCGCCGCGGCCGCGACCATCACCGGCGGCCCGGACGCGCCGATGGTGACCGACGGGCCCTTCGCCGAGGGCGCGGAGGTGGCCTGCGGCTACTACGTGTTCGAGGCGGAAAACCTCGATGAGGCGCTGGCACTGGCGCGCGACGTCCCGATCGCCAAGTGGGGGGCCGTGGAAGTCTGGCCGACCGTCCACTCGGTTGAGCTGTCCCGCAAGCTCACCGGCAACGACTGGCTCGCGCTGCTGCTGGAACCGGCCGAATCCGCGCACACCCCGGGCACGCCGGAGTGGGAGGCGGTGGCCGCCAAGCACGCCGATCTGCATGCGGCCGCCGGCGATCGCATCATCGGCGGTGCCGCGTTGCACGACCGGTCCACGGCGACGACCGTGCGGGTGCGCAACGGCGAGGTCCTGATCACCGACGGGCCGTATGTCGAGGGAGCCGAAATCGCTACGGGCATCTACCTGCTCGGCGCCGCGGATCGCGACGAGGCCGTCAAGGTCGCGTCGATGATCCCCGCCTCGACCGTGCAGTTGCGGCAGCTGGCCGGGATCTCCGCGCTCTAGCTCAGCCGATGACAGGCCTGGACGGCGTCTTCCGCCGGGAGTGGGGTCCGGCCGTCGCCGCGCTCGCGCGGTGGTCCGGCGACCTCACGGTTGCGGAGGACGCCGTCCAGGAGGCCTGCGCCGAGGCGTTGCACACCTGGTCTCGCGACGGCGTGCCGGACAGCCCCGGCGGCTGGCTGGTGACCGTCGCGCGCAACCGCGCGCGGGACCGGCTGCGCCGCGAATCGGTGCGCCCCGGAAAGGAATTGGCGGCTGTGGTGGACGAGATTCGGGCGCGCACCGATCACACCGACCCGCACCCCGTCGTCGACGACGAGCTGCGGATGATGTTCACCTGCGCGCACCCGGCGCTGGACCGGCCGTCGCAGCTGGCGCTCACGCTGCGGTTGGTGTCCGGGCTGACCGTCGCCGAGATCGCCCGCGCGCTGCTACAGAGCGAGGCTGCCGTCGGGCAGCGAATCACCCGCGCCAAGAACAAGGTTCGGCACGCCAACATCCCGCTGCGGGTGCCACCCGCCGAGCTGCTGCCCGAGCGCACACCGCACGTGCTCGGCTGCATCTACTCGGTGTTCACCGAGGGCTATTGGTCGACCGCCGGCCCGTCGGCGATCCGCGACGAACTGTGCGACGAAGGGGTCCGGCTGGCACAGGAGCTGTGCGGGCTGATGCCGCACGAGCCCGAGGCGCACGCGCTGGCCGCCCTTGTGCTGCTGCACGATTCGCGGCGCGCGACCCGGGTGGACGCCGACGGGCTGCTGGTGCCGCTCGAGGAGCAGGACCGCCGCCGCTGGGACCGCGGCCGCATCGCCCGCGGGCTGGACCGGTTACGGCGGGCCGAGGGATCGACCGGCCCCTACCTGCCGCAGGCGGTGATCGCCGCGCTGCACGCGACGGCGCCGTCCTGGGAGCAAACGGATTGGGTCACCATCTGCGCGGCCTACGACCGGCTGCTGTCGATGACGGACTCCCCGGTGGCCCGCGCCAACCGCGCGATCGCGATCGGCTTCCGCGACGGCCCCGACGCGGGCCTTGCGGCGCTGGACAAGGCAGCGGACGATCCCCGGCTGGGCCGCTCGAATCTCGTGGCGACGCTGCGCGCCGATCTGCTTCGGCGCGCGGGACGGCTCGCCGAAGCCGTGCAGTGGTACCGAACGGCGTTGCAGTCCAACGGCTCCGAGCCGGGCCGCGAGTTCCTGCGGCGCCGCATCGCCGAGTGCGGCGGTTAGGCCTCCGCGAAGTTGCGGGTGACGGCCGGGTCCACCGGGATGCCCGGGCCCGTGGTCGTCGACACCGTGATCTTCTTCAGGTAGCGACCCTTCGATGACGACGGCTTGAGCCGCAGCACCTCGTCGATCGCGGCGCCGTAGTTCTCCGCCAGGCTCTTCTCGTCGAACGACGCCTTGCCGATGACGAAGTGCAGGTTGGCCTGCTTGTCCACGCGGAAGTTGATCTTGCCGCCCTTGATGTCGGCCACGGCCTTGGCGACGTCGGGCGTGACGGTGCCGGTCTTGGGGTTGGGCATCAGGCCGCGCGGACCCAGGATCCGCGCGATGCGGCCGACCTTGGCCATCTGGTCGGGGGTGGCGATCGCGGCGTCGAAGTCGAGGAACCCGCCCTGGATCTTTTCGATCAGGTCGTCGCTGCCCACGATGTCCGCGCCGGCGGCCTGCGCCTGTTCGGCCTTGTCGCCGACGGCGAAGACCGCGACCCGGGCCGTCTTACCGGTGCCGTGCGGCAGGTTGACGGTGCCACGGACCATCTGGTCGGCCTTGCGCGGGTCGACGCCGAGCCGGATCGCCACCTCGACGGTCGCGTCCTGCTTGGCCGACGACGTCTCCTTGGCGAGCTTGGCCGCCTGAAGCGGGGTGTACAGGTTGTCGCGGTCCACCTTCTCGGCGGCGGCGCGGTATGCCTTGCTGTTCTTGCTCATTGATTCATCCAATCTGGTGTTGGGTCGTGGTTAGCGGGCCGAAGCTGGCCCTCCCACGAGGTCTGATTTGTCGGATTCCTCCTCGGGCCGTACCGGCCCGCATCGTCACCCGACGGGTGGTGCTATTCGACGGTAATGCCCATCGACCGGGCGGTACCGGCGATGATCTTGGCGGCGGCGTCGATGTCGTTGGCGTTGAGGTCCGCCTTCTTGGTCTCGGCGATCTCTTTGACCTGATCCCAGCTGACCTTGGCGACCTTGGTCTTGTGCGGCTCGGCCGAGCCCTTGCCCACGCCGGCGGCCTTGAGCAGCAGCTTGGCGGCCGGCGGCGTCTTGAGCGCGAAGGTGAAGCTGCGGTCCTCGTAGACCGTGATCTCCACCGGAATGACGTTGCCGCGCTGGTTTTCCGTCGCGGCGTTGTACGCCTTGCAGAACTCCATGATGTTGACGCCGTGCTGGCCGAGCGCGGGCCCGACCGGCGGGGCGGGGTTGGCCTGCCCGGCCTGAATCTGCAGCTTGATCAGCCCAACGACTTTCTTCTTCGGGGCCATGAGATGTTGTGGTTCCTTCCTTGCTACTGGGCTGAATTCGCCCGGCTAAATCTTCGAGACTTGGCTGAACGTCAATTCGACGGGGGTTTCGCGGCCGAAGATCGATACCAGCACCTTGAGCTTCTGCTGTTCGCCGTTGACCTCGCTGATGGTGGCCGGCAACGTCGCGAACGGTCCGTCCATGACCGTCACCGATTCGCCGACCTCGTAGTCGACCTCGACGGTCGGGCGCTCCAGGCCACCGGCCTCGGCGACCGTGGCGGCGCTGGCCGCGCCCTTGGCGGCCTTCTTCGCCGCCCCCCGCGGCAGCAGGAACTTCACCACGTCGTCGAGCGCCAGGGCCGACGGGCGCGATGTCGCGCCGACGAAACCGGTGACGCCCGGGGTGTTGCGCACCGCGGCCCACGAGTCGTCGGTCAGATCCATCCGCACCAGGATGTAGCCCGGCAGCACCTTGCGGTTGACCTGCTTGCGCTGGCCGTTCTTGATCTCGGTGACCTCTTCGGTGGGCACCTCGACCTGGAAGATGTAGTCGCCGACGTCCAGGTTCTGCACGCGGGTTTCCAGGTTGGCTTTCACCTTGTTCTCGTAACCCGCGTAGGAGTGGATGACGTACCAGTCGCCGGGCTTGCTGCGCAGGTCCGCCTTGAGCGCGGCGGCGGGGTCGTCCTCGACCTCCTCGCTCGGCGCGGCCTGCGCCTCCTCGCCCGGGGCGTCGGTGGTCTCGAGGGTCTCGCTGGTCTCGGCGGCCTCGGTGGTCTCGGCGACGTCTTGCACGTCGACCGCTTCACCCGCGGACGTGTCACCGTCGAAGGTAGTCACGGTTCTCGGTCCTTCCTATAACTCAAGCTCAGCCGAACACCAGCAGCACCAGTTTGGCCAGGCCGAAATCAGCCAGGCCGACCAGCGCCACCATGAACGCCAGGAACGCCAGCACCACGGAGGTGTAGGTGAGCATCTGCCGGCGGTTGGGCCAGATCACCTTCCGCATCTCCGCAACGACCTGCTTGAGGTAGTTGTAGACGAATGCGAACGGGTTGACCGAACGGGCGCCGGGCTTCTTCGCGGTCTTGGCCTTGGTCGTCCGAGCCGTCCGGCCCTTCTTGGCCTTGCCCTCCTTGGCGACCTCGACCTCGTCCGGCGACTCCGCGTCGACGGACGAACCCGAGTCGTCGGCCACGCGTTGCCGCGTCCGCTTGCCGGTCGGCCGTTGGGGCCGGGTCACCACGGCCGTCCGACCACCGCTGTCGCGGCTCTCGTCAGTGTCGCCGCCGTCGCGTGCGGCGTCGTTGGCAGCGTCGCCCTCGTCGCTCACCGCATGCTCCTTTGTTTGCTAGTTTCCTGCGAGCCGTCCCGCATGATGGGGCACTTCTTCCAGTGTCCACCATGGCACGGACCGCATGCGTCCGTCAGCAGGGGCGACAGGACTTGAACCTGCAACCTGCGGTTTTGGAGACCGCTGCTCTGCCAGTTGAGCTACGCCCCTTCGCGGTTGGCAGGCCAACCTGCGCTTACCTGCCGGGGCTTACATGACAGGCGCGCTCCCCGATTACTCGAATCCCGGAAAGCGCGCTGATGCTGGGAAAACCCCGAGGTCCGAGTGTACATCGGCGTGGGAGTCAGATACTAATTACGCGGTTCTGACGACCTGGCCGGTTTCCTTGTCCCACCTGAGCTGGATGGAATTGTCGCCCTCGTGGCCCATCAGGGTGGTGTAGGCGAGCAGCAGCACCTCGCCATTCTCGTTTGTGCAGGTGTTCTTGGTGACGACGATGTCGGCGCCGAAACGCTCGTCCACCGATTCGATGTCCATACGACCGAAGAGCTTGTGGCCGACCAGCAAGGGCGTGTGGTACTGGAATCGCTGGTCGACCTGGACGATCTGCATGGTCTCCATGCCCACATCGACGTTCCGGAAGAAATCGTCCTGGATGATTTTCGCGAATATCGACACAAAGGTGAGCGGTACGACCAAGGCGTCGTACCCCAACTCGGCGGCCGCTTGCTCGTCGAAACAGGCCCGGTCGGTGCACTTGATCGCCCGCGCAAAGGCGCGATTCTGCTCCCGGCCGATCTCGAAGTAGTCCGGGTATATCCACGTCATCCCTCGGACGTCGGTTTTGAGAGCCATGGATTACGCCAGCTTGGCCGACGCGATCGCCCGACCGAAGATCTTCTTGCCGCCGGTGGTGGCCGTGAGGGCGATGGTGACCGACTTGCTGTCCGGATCCACCGATTTCACCCTGCCGCTGAAGACCAGCTCGGCGCCCTTGCCGTCGTTGGGCACCGGGACCACAGCCGTGAACCGCACGTTGTATTCCGTGACGGCGCCGGGGTCGCCGACCCACGACGTCACGTAACCGCCGCCGATGCCCATCGTCAGCATGCCGTGCGCGATCACGGTGTCCAGCCCGACGACCTTGGCGATCTCGTCGTCCCAGTGGATCGGGTTCAAGTCGCCGGAGACCCCCGCGTAGTTCACCAGGTCCTGACGGGTCAGTGGGTAGGTCTTCTCCGGCAGCCGGTCCCCGACCTTCACCGAACTGAACTCACGCAGCGCCATCAGAAAATCCCGCCTCCCCGTTTTCGCCGGCACGGCCCGCCAGGGTCGTGTAGGTCTCCTGCACGATGTCACCTGCCTCATCGGTGATGATGTTCTTGGTCACGATGATCTGCGTGCCGTGCGCCTCGCGCATCGAGTCCAACCACACATCGCAGTAGAGCTTGTCACCCGCCACGATCGGCTTCGCAAACTTCAGCACCTGGTCGACCTGGACGATCTGCGCTTCTTCGACCGAGATGTTGGCGTATTGGAAGAACGCCGACTGGGCCTTGTAGCCGAAAACGCAAATGAAGGTCAGCGGGGCCACCAGGGCCTTATAGCCGAGCTCGGCGGCGGCGTCCTCCTCGTAAAACGACTTGTCGTCGTTTTGCACCGCCACCGCGTACTCGCGGATCTTCTCCCGCTCCACGACGTAGTAGTCGGGGTAGCGGTAGTGCATCCCGACGATGTTTGCGCTCAATGACACAGGTCTAGAACCTACCTAGCCAATCTCGATGAATGCCTCGGGGCTACCGCGTTTCCCGGTGGGGCTGGTGCTTGCCGCAGTTCGGGCAGAACTTCTTCAGCTCCATGCGGTCGGGGTCGTTGCGGCGGTTCTTCTTGGTGATGTAGTTGCGGTGCTTGCACACCTCGCATGCCAAGGTGATCTTGGGCCGCACGTCGGTACTGGAAGCCATGTCCGTTCTCTCTCAAATCTCTCGCGTCGCGCTGTTGTGCTGTTGTGCTGTAGCGATGGCCGGACTCGAACCGGCGACCTAACGATTATGAGTCGTTCGCTCTAACCGACTGAGCTACATCGCCTCTGGTCCACCCCGCTTCGGGGTGTTGGCCGCCTGCCTGCTCGGCGTCCGCCGAGCCCCCTAACGGAATCGAACCGTTGACCTTTTCCTTACCATGGAAACGCTCTACCGACTGAGCTAAGGGGGCCGTTCACCCAAGCGACAGTCCTGCCGCGGGCCAAAAAGAGGGTACAGCCTGGGACGCAACGTCACCAAACCACCGACGTGGCCGTGGTCGGCTCCCGCAACGAGTTGGCGGCCGGTGGGGTAATCGATCACCCGCCCTCGCCGTGACGGGGTTGCCACGCGCTGAGATCGCTGAACTCGTCGTACTCCTCGCCGTCCTTCTCTTCCGGGTCCGACTCACCGAGCAAGGTCCGCAACGCGAGATGAACGGCCTCGCGGGTGTCGGCCAGATGGAACCGACGTATCGCCTCTTGGACCAGCTCGTCGTCGATTTCGATCTCGACCTTCCTCATGGGCCAACAATACCCACTGAGGGTGACCGGAACCGAGCGGCGAGTCGCGGACGAGCCACTAGTCTGGTCGGGTGTCAGAGGACCGGTTGTACTTTCGCCAACTGCTCTCGGGTCGCGATTTCGCCGCCGGTGACATGTTCGCGACGCAGATGCGCAACTTTGCCTACCTGATCGGCGACCGCCAGACCGGCGACTGCGTGGTGGTCGACCCCGCGTATGCCGCCGCTGATCTGCTCGACGCGCTCGAGGCCGACGGAATGCACCTGTCCGGCGTACTGGTGACGCACCATCACCCCGACCACGTGGGTGGCTCGATGATGGGCTTCCAGATGGAGGGCCTGGCCGAGCTGCTGGAGCGGGCGGCCGTCCCGGTGCATGTGAATACGCATGAAGCCGTGTGGGTTTCGCGGGTCACCGGGATCGGCCTCGGCGACCTCACCACCCACGAGAGCCACGACAAGGTCAGCATCGGCGATATCGAAATCGAGCTGCTGCACACGCCGGGGCACACCCCCGGCAGCCAATGCTTCCTGCTCGACGACCGCCTGGTCGCCGGTGACACGCTGTTCCTCGACGGCTGCGGGCGCACCGACTTCCCCGGCGGGGACTCCGATGAGATGTACCGCAGCCTGCAGCGGCTCGCCGCACTGCCCGGCGACCCGACCGTCTTTCCGGGACACTGGTATTCGGCCGAGCCGAGCGCTTCGCTGTCTGAGGTCAAGCGCACAAACTATGTGTATCGCGCCGCCGACCTCGATCAGTGGCGAATGTTGATGGGCGGGTAATTGACGTGGGGCAATTTAATGGGCCGAATACCTCTACGATCGGTTCAGCGAAATTTCCCGCCAGATCACTGTGATATAAGCGGAGGGTGGATTCAATGGGGTGGATCCAGGGCGGCTGGCACGGGGTGACAAATGTGGGGTCCAGCACCTGGTTGGCGTGGGCGGCGTGGGCCGCGATCTTGCTGGGTATCGTCGCGCTGATCTTCACAAATCGCCAGCTCAGACTCAACCGGCGGGTGGCCGCGGAGCGGATCCGACCACACGTCGCAATGTTCATGGAACCGCATCCCGCCGACTGGCACGTCATCGAACTCGTGGTCAGGAATTTCGGCCAGACGGCGGCCTACAACATCCGTTTTTCATTTCCGAATCCGCCGACGGTGGCCGAATACGAAAACGCCGCCGACGGCTACGCCGACGTCGCAGAACTGCAGCTTCCGAGCGAGTTGCCGGTGCTCGCGCCCGGGCAGGAATGGCGCATGGTGTGGGACTCGGCGCTCGACCGCGCCGAAATCGGAACCGGCATCGAATCCCGCTTCACCGGGACACTGATCTATTACGACCGCCCCGGCAAGCCGCGCGGTTGGCGGTTCTGGCAGGGCGAGCGACCCGCCCTGCAGACGAGCGTGGTGCTGGACTGGGATGCCCTGCCGCCGGTCCAGCGCATCGAGTTGATGACGACGCACGACCTGGCGAAACGGGAAAAGCAGAAGCTGGAGCTGTTGCGCGGGCTGCTGACCTACTTCCACTACGCGAGCAAGGAGACGCGCCCCGAGGTGTTCCGCAGCGAGATCGAGCGGATCAACGGCGCCGTGCAGGAGACGCAGGAGCGTTGGCGCACCCGGCTGCTCGACCAGCCCACCGACGTCAGCGTGCGCTGGGGCAACGCCGAAGCGGATCTGGCCAAACACCGCAGCCAGCACGTCTGACGCGGGGATAAAAGGAGCAACTTATGAGCGGCCCGGTCCACTACAGCAAGCAGGACTCCATCGCGGTCATCAGGATGGACGACGGCAAAGTCAACGCGCTGGGCCCGACCATGCAGCAGGCGCTGGGCGAGGCGATCGACCGGGCCGACAGTGACAATGCCGGGGCGCTGGTGATCACCGGGAACGACCGGGTGTTCAGCGGCGGCTTCGACCTGAAGATCCTGACCTCGGGCCAGGCGCAGCCCGCGATCGACATGCTCCGGGGTGGCTTCGAGCTGGCCTACCGGCTGCTGTCCTACCCCAAGCCGGTGGTGATGGCCTGCACCGGCCATGCCATCGCGATGGGCGCGTTCCTGCTGTCGTCCGGCGACCACCGGGTGGCCGCCCACGCCTACAACATCCAGGCCAACGAAGTCGCGATCGGCATGGTCATCCCGTACGCGGCCCTGGAGATCATGAAACTGCGGCTGACGCAGTCCGCCTACCAGCAGGCCGCCGGGCTTGCCAAGACGTTCTTCGGCGAAACCGCCCTCGCGGCGGGCTTTGTCGACGAAATCGTGCTGCCCGAGATCGTGGTCAGCCGCGCCGAGGAGGCCGCGCGTGAATTCGCCGGCCTGCACCAGCACGCCCACGCCGCAACCAAATTGCGCGCCCGCGCCGAGGCGCTCAAAGCCATCCGCGCCGGAATCGACGGGATAGAGGCCGAGTTCGGGCTCTGAGGCGCAGGCGCTGATGAACCGAGCAAGCGAACGCGGTGGCAGGTGAAAGACCTGGCCACCGCGTTGCTCGCCTCCTCGTGGCCAGTGTGACACGGACGCCGCGCGCCGTCACTTCACCTTCGTGGGTCAGTCGTCCGCCGACGTCCATTGGTAGGGAAGGAATTTCCCGTCGAATGTCACCACCACCCGGTCACCCGACGCGTGCGGCCGCTTTTGCAGGTCGACGCTGAAGTTGATCGCGCTCATGATGCCGTCGCCGAACTGCTCGTGGATGAGTTCCTTGATGGCGCCGCCGTACACCTGCAGGGCTTCGTAGAAGCGGTAGATGGTCGGGTCGGTCGGCACGGCGGTGGGCAGGCCGCCGCGCATGGGCGGGGCCGCCAGCACCGGCACCGCCGACTCGTCGAGGCCGAGCATTTCGACGAGGACCTTGCCGAGCTCGGCGGGGATCGGGTGCTGGCCCAGCAACGCCGACGTGGTCCATAGCACCGGCCTGTCGATCGCGTCGGCCAGCTCCTGCCACGTCAGCCCCCTGGCCAACCGCGCGACGACGACCTGTTCGGTGAGTTCGTTTCTCGTCATGCGTATCAGCATTGCACTGGACTGGACCACCAGGCACTTTGCGAATTCGATATCACCCGCGCTATCAAGTTCTGCGGTGACCTATATCCCGCACCTGCCGCGCACCCGACCGCACCTCACCCCGGCTTGGTGGCAGTGACGAGGCGAGTCGCAAACCAGGGGCCGCCGTACCACATGCGCCATCCGAGGTTGCGCCGCTTGACGTTTCGCCAGCCCAGCTCGCGCAGCCGGGCCGCGTGGTTGCCGGTCTCCCACAGGTCGGCGATGGCGAGCCGACCGCCCGGGCGCAGCACGCGAACCGCTTCGTCGAGGGCCTTTCGCCGGCCGGCGTGGGTCGGGATGTTGTGGATCGCCAGGTTGCTCACGATGACGTCCACGCTTTCGTCGGCCAGCGGCAGGGCCGTCATGTCACCGGTGCGAACCTCGACGCGGTCGGCGACCTCTTCCAGCGCCGCGTTGGCCAGCGTTGCCTGCTGCGAGTTGTCGGTCTGGTCCGCCCGCCAGAGGTCGACACCGATCGCCCGGCCCCGCGGCAGCCGCTTGGCCGCGGCCATCAACACCGCGCCGCGCCCGCACCCCAGGTCCAACACCGTCTCGTCGCCGCGCAGCCGCAGCTCGTCGAGCACCCGGTCCCAGACGACGAACTTGCCCGAGCGCGTCGCGTAGATGTACCAGAACATCGCCGCGAGCATGGCCGCGCTCGATCCCCCCGCCAACGCCGGCCGCGCCCGCCTGCCGCGCGCCCAACTGAGCCCGGCCCACGCGGCCAGGGCGGCGGCCTGCGCGACGACGCCCATGGCCTGGGCGCGCGCCGAGAGGGTCTTGAACGAACCGTCGATTCCGTAGTCGCCGCGGTGATCATGCACGAGCACAAGCATATTCGGTCGCCTGCGCTCACCACCGCCCGTGGTGAACGACCTCCGCGAACGGGCGCCGATTCGGCTTGCGGATCGGGGTGAGCGGACGGTCGGCGGGATACCCGAGGCCGAGCAGGAAGGCCACCTGGTGGTCGTCGGGCACGCCCAGGATGGCACGCGCCTTGTCCTGATCGCCCACCGACGAATGGCCCGTCCCGATGCCCAGGTCGGTGGCCGCGATCATCATCGCCATCGTGGCCTGGCCGATGTCGTAGGTGTCGGTGACCAGCCTGCGCTGGTCCGGCGGCTCGGGCACGACGATGGCGATCGCGGCCGGGGCCGCGGCGATGTGTCCGGCGCCCTGCCAGACCGTGGACAGCTGCTGCAGCTGGTCACGGTCGGTGACGATGACGAAGTCCCACGGCTGCCGGTTTTTCGCCGAGGGCGCCCGCCAGCCGGCCTCGGCGATGCGGTTCAGGTCGTCTTCCGACACCGGCTCTGCTTTGTACTGCCGCACGTTGCGCCGCGCGCTGATCGCGTCCCAAGCTTCCATAACCGTTTCGAACCGCATGTCGGCGCGGAATCATCCCCGCCCGTCGGTGCGGCGTTCTATGGTGGCAGCGCAATGGCCCTCCATCTCCACCGCGCCGAACGCACCGACTTACTCGCCGACGCTCTCGGCGCCCTGCTGGCCAACCCCCAGGCGGACCCGTTCGCCGAGGAGCTGGTGCTGGTGCCGGCGCGCGGCGTGGAACGCTGGCTTTCTCAGCGGCTGTCGCACGTGCTGGGGTCCGGGCCCGCCGGCGGTGACGGGGTGTGCGCGGGGGTCGCTTTCCGCAGCCCGGCGTCGTTGATCGCGGAAATCACCGGCACCGTCGACGACGACCCGTGGGCGCCGGACGCGATGACGTGGCCGCTGCTGGAGGTCATCGACTGCAGCCTCGACGAGCCGTGGTGCGCAACGCTGGCAACACATTTGGGCCACTTCCATACCGGCGAGGAGTCCGAGCTGCGCCGGGCCCGGCGGTATGCGACGGCCCGCCGGCTGGCGGGGCTGTTCGCGTCGTACGCCCGGCAGCGCCCGCAGCTGCTCGCCGACTGGCTGGCGGGCAACGCGGGAAACCTGGACGAGGACCTGCGCTGGCAGCCGGAAATCTGGCGGGCGCTGGTCCGGCGCGTGCCGGCCGACCCCCCACACGTGCGCCACGAAAAGACCGTCGAGCGGCTGCGGGAGGGACCGAGTGACCTGCCGGCGCGGTTGTCACTGTTCGGCCACACCCGCCTGGCGTGCACGGACGTGCAGTTACTCGACGCGCTGGCCAGCCACCACGACCTGCACCTGTGGCTGCCACACCCCAGCGACGAACTCTGGGGGGCGCTGGCCGGCGCCCACGGCGCGATTCCCCGCCGCGCCGACGTCAGCCATCGCGACGTGGGACATCCGCTGCTGGCGACGCTCGGCCGAGACCTGCGCGAACTCCAGCGCAGCCTGCCGGCGGATCCGCGGACCGACGAATATCTTCCCGGCCCGGGGCACCCCCACACGCTGCTCGGCTGGCTGCAGTCCGACATCGCGGCCAATGCCGTTCGCCCCCAAGGGCGAAAGCTCGCCGCCGACGACCGCTCCGTCCAGATACACAGCTGCCACGGCCCGGCCCGCCAAGTCGATGTGCTGCGCGAGGTGCTGCTCGGCCTCCTGCAAGACGACCCGACGCTGCAGCCGCGCGACATCCTGGTGATGTGCCCGGACATCGAGACCTACGCCGCGCTGATCGTCGCCGACTTCGGCCTCGGCGACGTGGTGCACGGCGCGCATCCCGCCCACCGGTTGCGGGTGCGGCTCGCCGACCGCTCGCCGATCCAGACCAATCCCCTGCTCGGCGTGGCCGCGCAACTGCTGGCGCTGGCGGGCAGCCGGGTGACCGCCAGCGAGGTGCTCGACTTCGCCGAGGCCGCCCCGGTGCGCGCCTGCTTCGGCTTCACCGACGACGACCTGGAGGCCATCGCCCGCTGGGTCCGCCAGGCGAACATCCGGTGGGGCTTCGATCAGGAGCACCGGCGCCCATATCACGTCGACTTCGTGCACAACACTTGGCGTTTCGGCATCGACCGGGTACTGACCGGGGTCGCGATGTCGGACGACTCGCACGCCTGGATCGACGCCACCCTCCCCCTCGACGACGTCAGCAGCAACCGCGTCCAGCTGGCCGGGCAGTTGGCCGAATTCGTCTGCCGGCTGCAACACGTCGTCGACTCGCTCACCAGGGCCCGGCCGCTGCGCGAGTGGCTGGGCGCCCTGACCGAGGGGATCACCCTGCTGGCCCGCGTCGACGATTCGGACCTGTGGCAGACCAGCCAGATGCAGCGTGAGTTCGCCCAGGTGCTGGCCGACGCCGGCACGCGCGCCGACACCGTGTTGCGGCTTCCCGACGTCCGCGCCCTGCTCGACCGGCATCTCTCCGGGCGCCCGACTCGGGCCAACTTCCGCACCGGCACGCTGACGGTGTGCACGATGGTGCCGATGCGCTCGGTGCCGCACCGGGTGGTGTGCCTGGTCGGCCTCGACGACGGCGTGTTCCCGCGCCTGGGCGTCGTCGACGGCGACGACGTGCTGGCGCGCAACCCGATGACCGGCGAACGCGATATCCGTTCGGAGGACCGGCAATTGCTGCTCGACGCCATCGGCGCGGCCACCGAGAAGCTGGTGATCACCTACACCGGCGCCAACGAGTACTCCGGCCAGACGCGCCCGCCGGCGGTGCCGCTGGCCGAATTGCTGGACACCCTCGACATGACCGTGCCGGACGGCGTCCGCGAGCGGGTTCTCGTCGAGCATCCGTTGCAGCCGTTCGACATTCGCAACGTCACCCCCGGCAAGCTGGTGCCGAAGGTCCCGTTCAGCTTCGACCCGACCGTGCTGCGCGCGGCGCGGGTGGCCGGCGGCGAACGGGGCGAGCGGCCCCCGTTCATCTCCGGGCCGTTGCCGCCACCGCCGCCCGACGACGTGATCCTCGCCGACCTCGTCGACTTCTTCAAGGATCCGGTGAAGGGCTTCTTCCGCGCCCTGGAATTCACGCTGCCACGCGACGTCGACGGGGTGCAGGACGCAATGCCCGTGGACCTCAACGCCCTCGAGGAGTGGACGGTCGGCGACCGGATGCTCGGCGACATCCTGCGCGGCATGACGCCCGACGACGCGCGCCAGGCCGAGTGGCGCCGCGGCACGCTGCCGCCGGGTCAGCTGGGCTGGCGCAAGGCGGCCGAGATTCGCGATCAGGCCGCCCTGCTCGCGACCGCAGCGCGGCGGCACCGGCGGGCGGACGCACGGGCCTACGACGTCGACGTCGAGCTCGGCCCCGGGCGCCGCCTCACCGGCACGGTGTCGCCGGTGTACGGCGACAGGCTGGTTTCGGTCACCTATTCCAGGCTGGACGGCAAGCACCTGCTCGAGTCGTGGATCCCGTTGCTGGCGTTGATCGCTCACGACCCGGGCCGCGACTGGACGGCGGTGTGCCTCGGCCGCGCCCGGCGGGGCACCACGCCGCGGGAGGAGGGGCTGGGGCGGCCGGCGGGCGATCCCGTCGATGTCTTACGCGACCTGGTGACGATCTACGATGCCGGCCGTCGGGAGCCGATTCCATTGCCCGTCAAGACATCCTATGCCTGGGCGGCCGCCCGTCATTGCGGTGACGACCCCGTCCGCGAGGCCGAATATCGCTGGAAATCCGCCAATTATCCGGGCGAGAACGAGGCCCCCGCGCACGTGCGGGCCTGGGGCCGCAACGCGCGGCTGGAGGACCTGATGCAGGCCCCGCGGCCCGGCGAGCAGTACGACGGCGAAGACACCCGCCTCGGCGCCTACGCCGCCCGCCTCTGGCTGCCGATGCTGCGCGCCGAGCGGAGGCCGACCTAGATGGAGCGCTTCGACCTGCTCGGCCCGCTGCCCGCCGACCGCTCGACCACGGTGCTGGAGGCCAGCGCGGGAACCGGCAAGACCTTCGCGCTGGCCGGGCTGGTGACCCGCTACCTCGCCGACGGCGCGGCGACGCTCGACCAGATGCTGCTCATCACCTTCGGCCGGGCCGCCAGCCAGGAACTGCGCGAGCGGGTGCGGTGTCAGATCGTCGCCGCCGTAACGGCATTCGACGGCCCGAGCTTGGTCGGCGACAATGAGTTGGTCGCCCACCTGCTGGACGGCACCGACGACGAGCGCGCGGCGCGCAGGCAGCGGCTGCGTGACGCGCTCGCCGGATTCGACGCGGCGACCATCGCGACCACCCACCAGTTCTGCCAGCTGGTGTTGCGCTCGCTCGGCGTGGCCGGCGATACCGCCGCCAGCGTGACCCTGATCGAGAGCCTCGACGAGCTGGTCACCGAGATCGTCGACGACCTGTACCTGGCCCACTTCGGCCAGCAGCGCGACGATCCGGCGCTGGCCTACCGCAACGCGCTGCGCCTGGCACGCGAGGTGGCCAACAACCCGTCGGCGCAGCTGCGGCCGCGGGACCCCCAACCCGGCTCGCCGGCGGCGGTGCGCGCCGGCTTCGCGAAAGATGTTCTCGCCGAATTGGACACCCGCAAGCGGCAATTGGGCGTCCTGAGCTATGACGACCTGCTGAGCCGGCTGGCGGACGCGCTGGCCACCGGCGATTCACCCGCCCGCGCCCGGATGCATCAACGCTGGCCGATCGTGATGGTCGACGAATTCCAGGACACCGACCCGGTGCAGTGGCAGGTCATCGATCGCGCGTTCAGCGGGCGCTCCACCGTCGTGCTGATCGGGGATCCGAAGCAGGCCATCTACGCGTTCCGCGGCGGTGACATCGACACCTACCTGCGGGCGGCCGAGACTGCGGGCGAGAAGAAGACGCTGGGCACCAACTGGCGCAGCGACGCGGCGCTGGTCGAACGCCTGCAGGTGGTGCTGCGCGGCGCCCAACTCGGCGACCCCGCGATCGTGGTCAGCGAAGTCGAGGCGCACCACCGGGGTCACCGCCTGGCCAGGGCCCCCCACAACGATCCGTTCCGGTTGCGGGTGGTGCCGCGAACGGCGTTGGGGCGCAGGGGGTTGGCGAACATGCCGATCGAGGATTTGCGGCAACACATCGGCGCCGACCTGGCCGCCGACATCCGCGCCCTGCTCGCCGCCGGGGCGACATTCGACGGACATCCGCTGCAGGCCCGCGACATCGCCGTGATCGTGGAAAGACACAAGGATGCCGCCGCCTGCTTTCGGGCGCTGTGCGATGCGGGCATTCCGGCGGTGTACACCGGCGACTCCGACGTCTTCACCTCGGACGCAGCCGAGGATTGGCTATGCCTGCTGGAGGCGTTCGATCAACCGCACCGGCCCGGCATGGTCCGCGCCGCGGCGGCAACGATGTTCTTCGGCGAGACCGCGGAATCGCTGGCGGCCGGCGGTGATGCGCTGACCGACCGGGTCGCGGAAACGTTGCGGGAGTGGGCCGGCCACGCCCGCGAACGCGGCGTCGCGGCGATCTTCGAGGCCGCGCAGCTGCGGGGCATGGGCGATCGCGTGCTGTCCTGGCAGGACGGCGAGCGCCACCTGACCGACCTGGCACACGTCACGCAGCTGCTGGGAGACGTCGCGCACCGCGAGCACTACAGCCTGCCCGCGCTGCGCGACTGGCTGCGCCGCCAGCGCGACGAGCGCAGCGGCTCGACCGAACGCAACCGGCGGCTCGACAGCGACGCGGCCGCCGTTCAGATCATGACGGTGTACGTGAGCAAGGGGCTGCAGTACCCGATCGTGTACCTGCCGTTCGCATTCAACCGCAGTGTGCCGAAACGCGACATCGTGCTGTTCCACGACGACAGGGTGCGCTGCCTGCACGTCGGCGGCGGCGACAGCCCCGACTTCGCGAGGGTCGAGACGCTGGGGCGCCGGGAGGACGCCGGTGACGCGAGCCGGCTCACCTACGTCGCGATGACCCGGGCGCAGTCGCAGGTGGTGGCGTGGTGGTCGCCGGCCTACGACGAGCCCAACGGCGGCCTGTCACGACTGCTGCGCGGCCGCCGGCCGGGCGAGTCGTTCGTCCCCGACCGCTGCGAGCCCGCCAAGATCTCCGACGACGACGCGCTCGCCCGGCTGCGCGAATGGGAGGCGGCCGGCGGCCCGGTGATCGAGGAGTCGGTGGTGGCCCGGGCCCTGCCGTCGATGCCGCCCGAGCCGGTGCCGCCGGACCTGGACTACCGCCACTTCCACCGCACCATCGACACCGGCTGGCGGCGCACCTCCTACTCGGGTCTCATCCGGGTGGCGGAAACCTCGGCGTCCCCCGGGGTGAGCAGCGAGCCCGAGGTCACCGAGCTGGACGACGAATCCGGCGCAGTTCCGTTGTCGGAGAACGCCTCCGGGCCGCAGCTGCCCTCTCCGATGGCGGACCTGCCGACGGGCGCAAAGTTCGGCACGCTGGTGCACGCGGTGCTGGAGACCGCCGACCCGCTGGCCGCCGATCTGGCGGCCGAGCTCGAGGCGCAGATCCGGAAGCACTCGGTGTGGTGGCCGGTCGATGTGGCGCCCGAGGCGCTGGCTGCGGCGCTGGTGCCGATGCACGAGACCCCGTTGGGCCCGCTGGCCGGCGGTTTGACGCTGCGGCAGATCGGCCTGCGTGATCGGTTGCGAGAGTTGGATTTTGAGTTTCCGCTGGCCGGCGGGGATCTGCGGGTGGCGGCACCGGAGATTCTGCTGGCGGATGTGGGGACGTTGTTGCGTGAGCAGTTGGCCGCCGGCGATGCGCTGGCCTCCTACGCCGATCGGTTGACGGGCCCGGCGCTGGGCGGCCAGTCGTTGCGCGGCTACCTGTCCGGGTCGGTCGATGCGGTGTTGCGCATTCCCGACGGCGCGGGGCATCGCTATGTGGTGGTGGACTACAAGACCAACTGGATCGGCGATCCCGAGCGGCCGCTGACGTCCGCGGATTACGACCGGCCGCGGCTGATCGAGGCGATGCTGCACTCGGACTATCCGCTCCAGGCGCTGCTGTATAGCGTTGTGCTGCACCGGTTCTTGCGGTGGCGCGTCTCCGGCTACGATCCCGCCCGGCATCTCGGAGGTGTCCTCTACCTGTTCGTGCGCGGGATGTGCGGCGCGGACACGCCCGTCGTCGACGGCCATCCGTCCGGCGTGTTCAGCTGGCGCCCGCCGCCGTCCTTGGTCACGGGGTTGTCGGATCTGCTCGACGCGGGGAGGGCGGTCGCGTGACGGTGCAGGCGATCGCCGCCGAGGGATTGCTGCGGCCATTCGGCGATGCCGGTGTCTTCGAGGCGGCGGATGTCCATGTGGCGCAGCGCCTTACCGCGCTCGCCGGCGAACCCGACGAGCGGGTGGCGCTGGCGATCGCGCTCGTGGTGCGCGCGCTGCGTGGCGGGTCGGTGTGCGTGGACCTGCGGGCGGTGGCCGCTCAGCTCGGCATGGCCGAGCTGCCCTGGCCCGCCGCCGACGATTGGCTGACCGCGGTGCGGGCCAGCCCGTTGCTCGGATCGCCGCCCGCGCTGCGGCTGTTCGGTGACCTGCTCTACCTGGACCGGTACTGGCTCGAGGAGGAGCAGGTGTGCGCCGACCTGCTGGCGCTCTCGGTGTCCGAGACGGTCGGCGACGTGCCCGCGCTGGAGCGGCTGTTCACCCGGCCGAAGTACGACGAGCAACGAGCGGCCGCCGAAATCGCGCTGTCGCAGGCGGTTACGGTGCTGACCGGCGGACCCGGCACCGGCAAGACCACCACGGTGGCGCGGCTGTTGGCGCTGCTGGTCGGCCAGGCCGAGCTCGCCGGCGCCCCGCGGCCCCGGATCGCGCTGGGCGCGCCGACCGGCAAGGCGGCGGCACGGCTGGCCGAGGCGGTGGCGGCCGAGGTCGAGAACCTCGAAGACGCGGCGGACCGGGCGCGCCTGGCCGGCCTGCGGGCCACGACGCTGCACCGGCTGCTGGGCTCGCGGCCGGATACGTCGGTGCGGTTCAAGCACAATCGCGGCAACCGGCTGCCGCACGACGTCATCGTCGTCGACGAGACGTCGATGGTGTCGTTGACCATGATGGCCCGGTTGCTGGAGGCCGTGCGCCCGGACACCCGGCTGATCCTGGTGGGTGATCCCGACCAGCTCGCGTCGGTGGAGGCCGGCGCGGTGCTCGCGGATCTGGTGGAGGGGCTGGCCGCCCGTCGCGACATCCGGGTGGCCGCCCTGCGCACGCCCCACCGATTCGGCGAGTCGATCGGTGCACTGGCCGAGGCGATCCGGACCGGCGACGAAGACCGGGTGGTGGCGCTGCTGCGTGCCGGCGGGGAGCACGTCGAGTGGATCGACTCCGACCACCCGGCCGACCGGTTGCGCGGGGTGCTGGTTTCCCACGCGCTGCGGGTGCGGGAGGCCGCGGTGCTCGGTGCCGCGGGGGCGGCGTTGGCGACGCTCGACGAGCATCGCCTGTTGTGCGCACACCGGCGCGGTCCGTACGGGGTGTCGCACTGGAACCGGCAGGTGGAGCGCTGGCTGACCGAGGAGACCGGGCAGCCGGCATTCTCGGCGTGGTACGCCGGCCGGCCATTGTTGGTGACCGCCAACGACTATGGGCTCAAGGTCTACAACGGCGACACCGGGGTGGTGGTGGCCGGCCCCGACGGATTGCGGGCCGCCATCGCCGGCGCCACCGGACCGCTGGACTTCGCGCCCAGCCGGCTGTCGGACATCGAGACCATGCACGCCATGACGATCCACAAGAGCCAGGGCAGCCAGGCCGCCGAGGTGACGGTCCTGATGCCGCCCGAAGATTCGCGGTTGCTGACCCGAGAGCTGTTCTACACCGCGGTGACCCGCGCCAAGGTCAAGGTCCGGGTGGTCGGTTCGGAGCCGTCGGTGCGCGCCGCGATCGGACGGCGGGCGGTGCGGGCGAGCGGGCTACGCCAGCGGCTGCAGGGCGCGGAGCGCTGACTGGGGCCCGCGAGTAAGGCCCACACTCGCGGCCTGGCCTTGGTACGGGACAATCGTGGTCACCATGGTCGACAGTTCCCAGCCTGCATCCCGGCGCCGCCACATCGCGCGACTCGCGGTGTTCGGCGCGTTCCTCGCCGCGATGTTCTACCTGGTGGCGGTGGCGCGGGTCATCGACATCGAGGCGATACGGCACGCGGTCGCGGCGACGGGCCCGGCGGCGCCGCTGGCCTATGTGGTGGTCTCGGCGGCCCTCGGCGCGCTGTTCGTGCCGGGCTCGATCCTGGCGGCGGGCAGCGGGATGCTGTTCGGCCCGTTGCTCGGGGTCTTCGTGACGCTGGGCGCGGCGGTGGGCACCGCGGTGGTCGCGAGTCGCGTCGGCCGCCGGGCCGGCCGGGATAGCGCGCGGGCCCTGCTGGGGCCGCAACGCGCCGACCGCATCGACGCGCTCATCGAGCGGGGCGGGCTGTGGGCGGTCGTGGGGCAGCGATTCGTGCCGGGCATCTCCGATGCGCTCGCCTCGTACGCGTTCGGCGCCTTCGGCGTTCCGTTGTGGCAGATGGCAGTGGGCTCGCTGATCGGTTCGGCGCCAAGGGCTTTCGCTTACACCGCGCTGGGCGCCTCCATCAGGCATCTGTCGTCGCCGCTGGCGTATGCGGCGATCGTGGTGTGGTGCGTGAGCGCCGTCGTCGGCGCGTTCGCGGCGCGGCACGGCTTCCGGAAATGGCGAGCGCATGCCCGGGGTGGCACCGACGAAGAGGGGTAGGCGTTTCAGCCCGCCGGCCCGAGCATCTGCTGCCAGCCCTCGTCGCCGATATGGGTCGAATTCGCAACGGAATACACCACGCCGTCGGGCCCGACCACCTTGCCGCTCCGCACGTCGTACAGCGCCGTCGGCAGCGCGCTCGGCGTGTAGAAGCACGGGTTGGGCTGCTGCCCGTTGCACTGGACGGTGCCCGAGCCCGGCCGCTGCAGCGGATCGCTGACCGGCGGCGGGGTGCCCGGAAGCCGGTCGGCGGGCAGCGGGTTGAGGCCGTTGTCGACCGACGGGGCCGGGATCACCTGACCCGGTTTCACCGGTTGGTCGCAGCGCGCGGCCGGCGCCGGGCAGGTCAGGATCTGGTTGGGGTCGCCGTACCACGGGTTGGTGCCCAGCGGCACATACGGCTCGGTGCTGCGGCACTCGCGCGGGCTCGCCGCCCGCTTGCCGGGCGCGTCGACGCACGGGTAATTGCGCGCCCCGCGAACCACATTCGTCGCGTCCATCGGGATCTTGCAGTAGGTGCCGGCCGGGAGCGGCGCGCTGCTGGTGTCGGCCGGGGCGCGCCACTCCGACGCGGGCAGGAAGCCGGTCAGGCACGGCGGTGGCTGGTTGAGCGCGATGGCGCCGACGCCGAGCGCCGCTTGGCCCGGGGAGTTCGCGGTCACCGACTGGGCGATCGCGCCCGACTGCGGCAAGAACACCAGCGCCTGCTCCACGCCGTTGTGGTAGCGCTTGAGCATGTCGATCACGACCTCGAGGTTGGCCAACGTCTGCGGCAGCGCCTCGCGCACGTCGCCGAACGTGGCGTTGACCTGTTCGGCGGTGGGCGGCGCGTTGGTCAGGATGCTGCGCACCGCCTGATCCTGTTGTGCGGCCTGCGCGGTCAAGGTGTTCAGGTTGGCGGCCCACCGCCGGATCGTGTCGGCGGAATCGACCTGGCTGTCGATGACGGGCGCCGACCGGTCGATGATGTCGTCGACGTCGCCGATGCTGCCACGGAAGTCGTGGGCGATCGCCTGGGTGGCGTCCACCAACCGCTGCAACGCGGGCCCGAGCCCACCCAGCGCCTGCGACGCCTCGTACAGCACGGTCTGCAACTTTTCTTTGGGCAGCACCGCCAACGCGCGGTTGGCGGCGTCGAGCGCCGGGCCGATCTGACTGGGCACCGTGCTTTTGGTGATCGTCTGCCCGTTTCGCAGGTATGGACCGCGGTTGGCGGTGGACACCAGATCGATGTATTGCTCGCCGATCGCCGAGACGGAGTGCACATTGGCCGACGCGTCGGCCGGTATCTGGTAACGATTGTCGACGCTCAGGATCGCGCGCGCCCCCCGCGCGGTCGGTTCCACGCCGGTGACCTTCCCGATGGTGATGCCCCGGTATGTGACGTTGGCGGTGCGGTACAGCCCACCGGACTGCGGCAATTCGGCGTAGACGGTGTAGCGGCCGACGCCGGCGAGGCTGGGCAGCCGCAGGTAGTACAGCCCGAGGACGAGGACGGCGGCCACCGCAACGCCTGCCAACACGGCCAGCTGCGTTCTGACGATGCGGGGCAACATCTTTCATTCGCCCCTTTCCACCAGCGGCCCGCCCGGGGCGTCGTTGGGGTTGGGCGTGTAGCGGACGTCCGGGATCATGGTGTTCGGGTCCCGGCCCCACGCCTGCTCGAGTGCCCGCAACGCCCCGGAGAATCCGGTGCCGCTGAGCATCGCGTTGTCGAGGCTGGACAGCGTCAGGTCGAGCACCGGCGACAGGTTGACGTAGTCACCGCGGATCACCTGGGTGATGTGGTCGATGTTGAACGGCGCCGTGAGGCCCAATTTCAGCGCCCCGACCACGTACGGCGAAGCCAGGCCGAGCTGGCGCAGCGGCCGCTGCAACGATTGCAGGCTCCGGTTCAGGTTGGGCCGGGCATCGGCCAGCGCCCGGTTGGCGACGTCGCTGAACCGCCCCAGGGATTCGGTGGCGTCGGCGAACAGATTGCGGGTGTCGGCGAAATGCTGGATCAAGGGCGGGATTTCGGTGAGCACCCGGTCCAGGGTGTCGTCGCGGTTCGCGACGATGGTCAGCAACTGGTTCGTCGAATCGATGGCGCGGACGAGGTCGTCGCGTTGGCGGTTCAGCTCGGCGACGAATGTGTCCAGCCGCGTGAGCAATTCGCGGACCTGGCCGGCGTGACCGTCGAGGATGTTGACCACCTCGGTCTGGATCGCGTCGAGGTTCGCCAGGCCGCCGCCGTTGAGGATCACCGCGACGCTCGCCAGGGTTCGTTCGACGGTGGGGTAGGCCGAGGAGTTCTTCAGGAAGATGGTGTCGCCGCTCTGCAACGGTTGCGCCGACGGGTTTTTCGGCGCGGCCAGCTCGACGTGCTGGGTGCCCAGCAGGCTCGTCTGGCCGATCTTGGCGGTCGCGTTCGCCGGCAGCCGCACGCCCGGATCGAGGTCGAGCGTCAGGGTGGCGATCCAGTTCTTCAGCGCGATGGCGCGCACCGTTCCGACCCACACGTCGGCGACCCGCACCCGGCTGTTGGTGTTGAGCGCCAGCGTATCCGGCATTTGCACGTAGATCGTCATCCGGTTGGCCCCGGTGCCGCGCCCGACCGGCAGCGGCACGTTGGCGATGCCCTGCCAGGTGCACGACGTCAGCACGACAGGCACCAGCAGCAAGGCGAGCAGCAGGACCAGCCCGCGGCGAAGCCCGTTCACCGGCCCGGCTCCGACTCGTCGTAGGCGTTCGGGGGCCCGGGCAGATTGGTTCCGGGCGGCGGGGGCCCGGCGTCGGGACCGCCCATCAGCTCGGCCAGCGAGTCGGGGGTCAGCATGTCGGCGGTGAACGGCTGAACCCGCGTGCCCTGCATCCCGGGCGCGACGACCCAGCCCGGTTCGTGGTTGCCGTGCGAAAACGGGGTATCGCGCGAGAAGATCCCCGGGACGGTGGTGTCCTTGTATCCCGGCGGCGGATGCAGCCGCTCCTCGGAGTACGCCACCTCCTTGGGCAGGGTGGCCGCCGAGTTGAACGGGTTGAGGCCGACCGGCAGGTAGTTGAACTTGATGGCGTCCAGAACCGGCGCCAGATACTGCGCGCACAGCTCGGCCGAGTCCTGGTAGCCCAGCCGGCTGCCGGCCTGAATTGTACTGCAGATGAACTGAATCGGGTTGGCGAAGTTGGTGAACTCGAACAAGCCCACCAGCGAGCTGTGCGCGGGGTGGTACAGGTTGTTGAAGTTGCCGGCGAAGGTGGGCAGCACGTGCAACGCGGCCTCCAGGCCGTCCCGGGCCTCGGGTTGCAGGAGGGTGGTGGTCGCGTCCGCGAGGTTGCCGACGTCGTGGGCCAGCGCGGACCTGTTGTCGTTCACGAACTTTCGGGCGGCCGTGAGCACGTCGTCGAGGTGCGTGATCGCGTCGGCCACGTCGTGGTCGGACTTGGTGAACCAGCCGGTGAACTCGGCCAGGTCGTCGTTGAGCGCGACGAACTGTTGGTCGTTCTGGTATAGCGCGGTGACGAACTGCGCCAGGCTTCGGGTGATCGCGACGAAGTCGCCGCGGCCCTCGTTGAGCGCGGTCAGCGCCCGCGACAAGCTGTTCAGGGTTTCGTTGAGCTGCTTGCCTTTTCCGGCCAGGTTGTCCGCGGCCGATTCGATGATGTCGCCGAACGGACCCCGCGGTTGCTGGGGCGTCGGGCCGAGCTGGCGCAGGATGCCGTTGATGGAATCGCGCAGCTGGTCCCACTCGACGGGCACCCGGGTGCGCTCGATCGGGATCACGTCGCCGTCGCGTAGCGCCGGTCCGCCGGTGTAGGGCGGTGACAGCTGAATGGTGCGCGAGGCGACCAGGCTGGGGTTGAGAATCGACGCGGTGGCCGTGGCGGGCAGCGTGTATTCGTTGCTGTAGTGCAACGTGACTCGCATCTTGTCGCCGTCCGGTTCGATTCTGTCGATCGCACCGACCCGCACACCCATGATCTGAACTTTGTCGCCCGGGTACAGCGCGAGGGTCTCGGGGAAGTACGCGACGACGGTCGTGTTGGTCAGCCGGCGGTACAGCTGCGCGCCGGCGACGGCCGCGGTGACGACGAAAACCGCCGCCAGTGCCGCGACGACCAACACCCGGCCGGACACTTTCGGCAGTCGCAGGTTGCGGATGTCGAAGATGGTGCTCATCGGGTCCCTGTCCCTTCCGTACGCGCCCCGGGTGGTGTGTGCGCCGGAAGCGGCGCCGGGGTGCCGGGAACGACCGGCGGCGCCTCCCCCGGCCGGCCCGCGCTCGGGACGTTGGGCGCGGGCGCTGGGCCGTCGGGGTTCGGCGGTGACGTCTGAACGTCCAGCGGCGCCGGGAAACCGCCGGTGACCGGACCGAACGGCCCTTGATCGGAAAGCGCGCACGGCAACGGGTTTGCCGGCCGCGGCGGGCTGTCGGCGGCCGGGGTGTACGAGCACGGCGATCCCGGCGGGACGGCCGGTTGCGGATGATCCGGCGTGCCCTCCAGCACCGGCGGCGCCGGCGGCGGTGCACCGTTGGAGAACCGCCCGCCGTTGGGGTCGGGCCAGCGGAACTCCGGCAGCCCGGCGCCGCGCCAGAAGTTCTCCGGGTCGATGCCCCGCTTCTTGAACGCGGCATCCACCCACGGTTGAAGGATCTGGTAGGGCAGCAGATTCGCCACGATCGCCTTGAAGTACGGACCGGAGGCGACGGCCTCGGTCAGGGATGCGGTGTATCGGCTGAGCAGCACCAGCACGTCGGCCAATTCCGTTTTGCGCTTCACCAATTCGTCGCTGACGGTGCCCAACTGCTCCAGCACGCGATGGGCGTTCGGGTTTTCGTTGATCAGGGCGGACACCTGCGTCGACACGGCCGACACGTTGCTCAGCAGGATGCTCAGCGCCTGGCTGCGCTGCCGGAACGCACCCAGCAGGGTCTTGGCGTTGACCAGCAACCCGTCGACCTGCTGGCTGCGGTCGCCGAGCACCCGGGTGAGCTTGTCGGCGTTGGCCAACAGCTGCTTGATCTGCTCGTCCCGCCCGCCGACGGTGTCGGAGAACTTGGCGACACTGTCGAGGGCGGCACTCAGGTGCGGCGCGGTCTGATCGAACGTCTCGGACAGCACGTTCAGCGACCGTTTCACCGCGTCGATGTCCCAATCGGTCGCGGCCTTGGTGACGTCGACGAACGCGTCGTAGATCTGGTAGGGCGTGGTCGTCTGCCCCGACGGGATAACGTCGTTGGGCCGCAACGCATCCGCACCGCGGTTTTCGATCGCCATGTTCTTGCGGCCGAGCAGGGTGTCCGTGCGGATCGCGGCGCGGCTCTGCTTCCCGATCGTCCGGCCGGGCATCGAGAAGCCGATCAGGACCCGGTCGCCGTGGATCGCCAGCGAGCGCACCAGGCCGACGTTGACGCCCGCGATCTCGACCTTGTCGCCGGCGCTGATGCCGCCGGTGTCGGCGAATTGCGCGTAGTAGGTGGGCGTGGCGAACAGCATCGGCACGCTGGTGAAGCTCTGGCCGACACCGACGGCGAGCAGCGTGACCAGCGCGCCCATCAGGCCGACGCGCGTGCGGTTGAACTCCGTCAGCGTCCTCATTGCGGCGTGCACCTCCCGGTGGGCTGCCCGAAGAGTTTGATGGTGCGCACCGGACCGCCAGGCTGTAATCCGTTGACCTTGATCGAGATATCGCACAGGTAGAAGTTGTAGAAGTCGCCGTAGATGCCGCCCGCACGGCCGATGACGCGGAACGCGTTCGGCAGCTTGGCCAGTACGCCGTCAAGGGTGGGCAGGTCGTTGATGAGCGGCTGGGCAATGCCCTCGAGGCGCTCGAGGGTGCCGTGCAGCAGTGGCCGGTCCTCACCCAGCAGGTCGGCCAGGGTTCCGGCGGCGTCGCTGATGTGCGCCGCCGCCGCGGCCAGCGGATCGGCCCGGTTCTTCAGCCCGGTGATCAACAGGTCCAGGTTGTCCACCGTTCGGTCGAAGTCCTTCTGATGCTTGACGGTGGTGGCGAGCACGGTGTTGAGGTTGGTGATGACCTCGCCGATCGCCTTGTCGCGGTCGGCCAGCGCCGCGGTCAGCGCGGCGGTCTGATCGAGGATGTCGTTGATGGTGGCACCCTGCCCCTGGAACACGGTGATGATGGACTGGGCGATGCTGTTGACCTTGTTCGGGTCCAACGCCTTGAAGAGCGGGCGGAACCCGCCGATCAGCGCGTCGAGATCCAACGCCGGCTGGGTGTGCTCGAGCGGGATCATGCCCCCCGGCGGCAGCCGCTGTCCGCTCTCGCCGTGTTTGAGCTCCAGGTAGCGGTCGCCGATCAGGTTGAGGTAGCGGATCGACGCGGTGGTGGCCCGATCCAGCGGCAGCGAGCGATCCACGTTGAACTGCACCAACACTCGCGCGTCGCCGTCGATCAGCGTCACCTTGGAGACCTTGCCGACCTCGACCCCCGACGCGCGGACGAACTGCCCGGGCCGCAGCCCGCTCGCGTCGCTGAACACCGCGGAGTACCCGGTGGTGTGGCCGAACCGCACCTGCCCGAAGACGATGATGATCATCACGGTGAACATCGCCAGCACCAACCAGAAGATGCCGAGTTTGACCGCGGTGCCGGTGGTTCTCATGGGTTGATCGTGTTCTCCCCGTATTGGCGGCCCCAGACGTACTCGGTCGCCAGCGGCTGGCCGAGCTCTAGGTGGTTGTACGGCACCAGGCTGGCGCCGGTGTCCATCACCAGGTACGGGGCCGGCCACAACTCCCGGGTGATCTTCTGCCAGCAGCCCGGCCGGCCCCCGGGCCCGCCGCGGGCGTTCACCCGCGGCAGATTGTCCGGATACACGTAGGGGTTCGGTGCCCCGATGAGCGATCCGGCGGCCGACAGCGAATAGCCGTTGCCGCCGGCCGCTTTGGCGACCTCGGGCGCGGCGTCGTGGAAATTGCGGATCGTGCAGAACATTTCGGGGCTGTAGGTGTCGAGCAGTTCGGCGGTCGGCACCAGGTCGGCGGCGCCGCGCGCCAGGTACGGGCCGCCCTTGGCGAAGATCTCCTCGCCGGTGCGGCCCACGCCCACCGCGGCCAACAGCGCGGCGTCCAGGTCGCCCTGCTGCCTGGTCAGCGTGCGCGCGATGGTCACCGCGTTGCGCAGGAAGTCCCACAGGTCGGGCGAAGCGCCGGTGTACACGTCGGCCAGGTCCGCCAGCCGCCGCACGTCGTAGCGGATCTGCGGCATCCGCGGATTGAGTTGCGCGAGAATCTCGTTCCCGTTGACGATCGACTGGCCGAACTTGACCCCGAGGCCATCGAGTGCCTGCGCCAGCGCGGACAGCGTCGCGTTCAGTTCGATCGGATCCACCTTCTCGGATATCGAGGTGACCGTCTCGAACAGCGTGTTGAATTCGGTTGTCACCGAGCGCACGTCGATCACGTCGTGCGGCGAGATGCGCCGCGGCGCCGGGTCCTCCGGCGAGGTCAGGGACACGTACTTGTTGCCGAACAGGGTGGCCGCCTCGATGTTGGCTACGACGTTGGCCGGAATCAGGTTGAGGTAGCGGGGATTCACGTCCAACACCAGCTTGGCCGCGGGCCGCCCGTCGCGTGCGATCTCGGAGATGTGCGACACCCGGCCGATTTCCACGCCGTTGAAGGTGACCTTCGATCCCTGCTCCATCACCAGCCCGGCCCGTGCGGCCACCATCGTCAGCTGGGTCTTGGGCGTGAAGTCGCCGCGAAACTGCATGTACACCAGCGCGAGAACCAGCCCGCAGGCCAACAGCAGGATCACACTCTCGACGTACACCCACGCGCGTCGGTTCTTTCGCGTCGCCGGCGTCGTCATGGCCGTTACACCGTGAGATTGAAGTTGGGGTCGACGCCATAGAGCGCCAACTGGGCCAACAGGACGACTACCACGACCGAGACCAGTGAGAATCGCATCGAGCGGCCCACCGCCTGGCCGACGCCCACCGGGCCGCCGCTGGCGGTGTAGCCGTAGTAGCAGTGGGTGATCATCACGACCACCGCGATGATGACGACCTCGAGAACCGACCAGCCGACGTCCTCGGGCCGCAGGAAGGTGCGGAAGTAGTGCTCGTAGGTGCCGTTCGACTGTCCGTAGAACACCGTCGTGACGACCTGGCCCGAGGTGAACGCCATGTCGAGCGCCAACGCGTAGAGCGGCACGATCACCGCCAGCCCGCCCAGGATCCGGGTGGAGACCAGAAACGAGATCGATTTGATGCCCATGACTTCCAGTGCGTCGATCTCCTCGCTGATCCGCATCGCGCCCAGCTGGGCGGTGGCGCCGGCGCCGACCGTGGCGGCCAGCGTGACCCCGGCGACGATGGGCGCGGCGATACGGGTGTTCGCCAGTGCGGCAAAGAATCCGGTGAACGCCTCGACGCCGATGTTGCCCAGCGACGCGAAGCCCTGGATGGCGATCAGCGAACCGCCGGATAGGGTGACGAAGCCGACGATCGCGACGGTGCCGCCGACGACGGCCATCGCTCCGGTGCCCATGCCTATCTCGGCGATCAGCCGCAACGTCTCCCGTCGATAATGGCGCAACGCCCACCCGATCTCCCCGACGCTGATCCGGGTGAACCTCGCGAAAATCCCGATCTGCCAAAGCCTTCGGGTTGCGCCGCCGCCATAGCGGTTAAGGTTGGCGGCGGTCCGTGGGTAGCGGGACCGGAACACGGCTGCACTCGACACGTCAGCGCCCCGTCCCGAACCGAACGCCGATCGTGGTCAGCACCACGTTCACCGCGAACAGGGCGATCACGCACAACACCAGCGTCTCGTTGACCGCGGTTCCGACGCCCTTGGGACCGCCCTTCGTGGTCAGGCCGCGATAGCAGCCGACCAGGCCGGCGATGGTTCCGAACGTGGCCGACTTGACCACGGAGATCACCACCTCGGGCAGGCCGGTGATCAGGGTCAGGGTGCCGACGTAGGCGCCGGCCGAAATGTGTTGGATGTAAACGCCGAAAATGAATCCGCCGACCAGGCCGATGGTGATCACCGCCCCGTTGAGCAGGGTGGCGACGATGGTCGCGGCGACGACGCGGGGCACCACCAGCCGGTGGATCGGGTCGATGCCGAGCACCTCCATCGCGTCGATCTCCTCGCGGATGGTGCGGGCCCCCAGGTCGGCGCAGATCGCGGTGGACCCGGCGCCGGCGATCACCAGCACGGTGGTCAGCGGCCCCAACTGGGTGACCGCACCCAGCGCCGCCCCCGCGCCGGAGATGTCGGCGGCGCCGAACTCCGCCAGCAGGATGTTGAGCGTGAAGATGATGAGCACGGTCAGCGGGATCGCGACCGCCAGGGTGGGCAGCAGCGAGACGCTGGTGATGAACCAGCCCTGCTCGATCGTCTCGCGCCATTGAAAGGGCCGGCGGAACAGGGCCTTTCCGGTCAGCACGCAGGTGCGGAAGAAGCCGCCGATGGCGTCGATGCCGGGCTGAACCTGGCCCCGCAGGTAGGCGGCGATCACGGTGTGGGTGCTCATCGACGTTTCCGCCGGCGGTCGAGGGCGGCCGTCATCGAGGTGTTGGCGAGTTCGAGTAGGTCCTGGGCGGCCTTCTTCGCCGCGGCGGGATCGCCGGCGCGGATCGCGTCGGCCAGTTTCCGGTAGGCGTCGGGGCGCTTGACGTCGGTTGTCATGGCGTCGGCCAGGGCATCAAGCGCCGGTTCGTACGCGGCACGAAAGGCGTTGTACATCAACCGGAAAACGATCGAGCCGGCGCCGTCGACCACATGATCCCAGAATGCGAGGGTGCCGCGTTGCCACTCGACCGGGTCCTGCTCGCGCTCGAGGACCCCCAACGCGTCCTCGAGCGATCCGGTCAATTCGGGTCCGCGTTGTTCGGCCGCCAGCTCCGCGACCTTCGGACCGATGCGCAGCCGGGCTTCCAGCAGGCTGTGGAAGACTGCGAGGTCGAGCTCACCGCTGCGAAAAAGCAAGCGGGGCAGCAGGTCAAGGCCGGCGTGCCGGCGGAAATCCCGCACGGTCGTGACGCCGCCCTGGCGCACCTCGACCAGGCTGGCGGCCGAAAGCCGCTTGAGCGCTTCGCGCACGGCCGGCCGCGATACCCCGAAAACCTCGGCCAACCGGCGCTCGCTGGGCAACGCCTCGCCCGGCTGCATCTCGCCGCTGAGCACGTCGGTGGCGATCTGCTCGAACACCTCTTCCGGCACCGATCGGCGGATCACTGGCTGCAGCGCCATGGGTGGAAGTGTGATTGGTCGGAGGTCAGACGTCAAGTGGTCAGACCAGTGTGTCGCGATTACAACGCCGTGCGCGGCGGGCTCAGTGCCCGGCGCAGGTGAGCTGGTAGTCCGCCTCGAGGAGCATCCACCCGCTCAGCTGGATCGAGAGATCGCGGCTCTGATTCGGCGACGACGGCGCCAGCAACGACGGCGCGGCGACCGGTCGGGCCCAATCCGCACCGAACAGCGGCAGCCCGTCCACCTCGGCGCGGTTGTCCCAGGCCGCCCGCGCGGAGGCGTGCACGAGCCGCGCCGCGGTGGTGTCGCCCAGCGCCAGCGCGGTCTGGGCGAGATACCTCGCGAGGATGCCCATGAACAGCCCGGAGTCGTTTCCGGCGGCCCCGGCGATCACGCCCGCGTCGGCGAGCCTGTCAGCGGTAGCGGCGACGAGCGCCGCCGCGCGGTCACGATGGCTCGAATCCCTTGTGCGCAGCGCTAATTCGGTCTCCAGCCCGATGGCGACGCCCTGGCAGTAGGTCCGCAGGGAGTGGTTCACCAGCCCGCTGGGTTCGTGCACGCCGTCGAAGACGAGGCTGCTCTCGGTGTCGCGCAGCCGGTTGTTCAGGAATTCGGCGAGTCGTTCGGCGTGGGACAGCTTGCCCAGGCGCGCCATCGCGATGCCGGCCGGACCGATCGAGGAGGTGCTGTAGTAATCGTGGCCGAGCTTCCAGGGCACCGCGGCGACGGCCGGATTCCAGCCGTCGAGCAGGGCGGCCCGCAGCTTCGGAACGGCATCGTCGAACCGGACGCCGAGCAGCCTGTCGGCGCGTTCGAGCGCCAGCACCAGCCACGCCATGTCGTCGCAGTACCCGTTGGTCCAGCCGGTGAGATTGCGGGTGTGAATGCCGCGCGCGATGGCGCCGATCCGGTCGATGCGTTCGGGGGTGCGAGCGCGGTAGGCGGCATCCACCGCGCAGTCCAGCAGGTGGGCCTGCCACCAGTAACACCAGCGCGCCAACAACAATTGGTCGAACAGCGACGCCGGCCAGTGCAGCGTGCCCAGTTGCGTCCGCGGCTGCCCCCACAGCGTGTGCACGTGCCGCTGGACGACCGCCCGCTCCGCCAGCTCCGCCCGCTCCCCGAGCCCCACCGGGCCGGGGGACGACTTCTCCGTAACCGCCGCCTGCGACGGCTGTGTCGCCGCGGTGAGTGGGATTGCGCCCGCGATCGCGAAAAGCACACCGCGCCGGCTGATCCCCTTGTTGGGGCGATCCATCCGCTCGAGTTCCCCTTTGCTGGCAACGATCGCCGGGGCCCGGAAACCGTGCGGCTGATTTTATCGCCGCGCGGTCACGAACAGATTCCCCGGAACCTGGTCGGCGACCTCGGTGGGGGCTTTGCGGCCGTACCCGGTCATCAGCTCGTCGGCCGGCGTCACCGTCACGGCCCAGCCGTGGCGAGAAAACCAGTCGCCGACCTCTTCGCGCTCCTCGAAATAGAACAACTCCTCGTTGTTGGGGATCTCGCGCTGCGGGTCCAGTTTGGTCACCAGGGCGCGGATGCGCTCCATGCGCGCGCGACGATTCGCGCGGAACTCGGGGTCGAGGAACTTCGGCCCCAGCGCTTCCACGGCGACCCGGCTGCCGTCGGCGGCGAGCGCGTCGACGCGTTCGAAGAGCAGGTCCTGGGCCGCGGCGGGCAGATAGGGCATCAGGCCCTCGGCCGACCAGGCGCTGGGCGCCGAGTCATCAAAACCGGCCCGCCGCAACGCCGTCGGCCAATCCTGGCGCAGGTCCACCGGAACCGCGATGCGGTTGCAGGCGGGCTGCGCCCCGTGCTCGTCCAACGTCGACGATTTGAACTCCAGCACCCGCGGCTGGTCGAGCTCGTACACCGTGACGCCGTCTGGCCAGGGCAGCCGCCACGCGCGCGAGTCCAAACCCGCCGCCAGGATAACCGCCTGGCGGATGCCCGCCTCGCTCGCGTCGACGAAGAACTGGTCGAAAAACGCCGTGCGGCAAGCCATGTAGCCGACCATCGCCTTCATCTGCAACTGCAGACTCGGTTCGGCCTGAAGGACCTCGGCGGGCAGCTGGGAGGCGGAATACCAGTTCCACAGCCCGTCGCCGGCGGCGTCGAGGAAAACCCGCGCGAACGGATCGCTGATCAACGGGTTCTCGCTCTCGGTTTCCACAGCGCGCGCCGAGGCCACGCCCAACGCCGTCGCCCCCACGCTTTCGGTGATCTCCCAGCTGTCGTTGTCGGTCCTTGCCACGCTCACTCCCTCTCGCTGCGCTCGGCGGCCACGAAAAGCGTCTTCGGGGCGGCGTCTTCGACATCCTGCGGGGGCCGACGGTCGTAGCGGGCCATCAGCTCCTCAGCCGGCGTGACCGTGACGTCCCAGCCGTGCCGGCGCAGCCAGTTCCCCACGTCCTCGCGCTCCTCGAAGTACCACAGGTCCTGGACGTCGGGGATTTCGCGCTCGGGCTCCAGCCTGGCCATCAGGTCGCGGATCCGCTGCATCGTCTCGCGTTGCTTCGCGTGCGCGGCCTCGTCGAGGAAGTCCGGACCATGCGCTTCCACAGCGATCCGGCTGCCGGCGGCGCCCAGCGCGTGGACGCGCTCGAAGAGCAGCTCCTCGGCCGCCGCCGGCAAGAACGGCAGCAGCCCCTCGGCCGACCATGCGCTCGGCACCGACGAGTCAAACCCCGCCTGCCGCAACGCGGCCGGCCAGTCGTGGCGCAGGTCGATCGGGACGTGCACCAGGTTGCACGTGGGCTCGGCGCCGTGCTCGCGCAGCGTCGAGGACTTGAACTCCAGCACCCCGGGCTGATCGAGCTCGTACACCGTGACGCCATCGGGCCAGGGCAGCCGCCACGCCCGCGAATCCAGGCCGGCGGCGAGGATCACCACCTGCGACACACCCGCGCGGGCCGCGTCGAGGAAGAACTGATCGAAAAACGCCGTCCGGGCGGCCATGTAGTCGACCATTCGCTTCATCCGGGGCACCAGGTCCGGTTCGGCCTCGGCGATCTCGGCGGGCAGGTCGGGCGCCGCGAACCAGTTCCACATGCCGTCGCCGGCGGCGTCCAGGAAGACCCGCGCGAACGGGTCGCTGATCAGCGGGTTGTCGCTCTCGGTTTCCGCCGCGCGGGCCGCCGCGACGCCCAGCGCCGTGGCGCCGACGCTCTCGGTGATCTCCCAGGTGTCGTTGTCGGTTCTGGTCACCCTCGTGTCCCCCAATTCGACTAGCTCAACTACCTATATACCTTCGCCGACCCTACGCGCGTCTCATGTGAGCAAGCTGTCCGCGAGGTTCATCCGCACTGGCGCCCAGGTATCCGGTTAAGGTCTCGACATGCGGGTTGACGGGCGCGAAATCAGCGTTTCGGGCAACCTGCTGCAACCGATCACCCGGCGAACCAACGACATCCTTCGGCTCGCCGCGACCGTGGTGTTCTTCGCGATCGTGATCGCCGGCTCGCTGATCACCCGTCCGCAGTGGGTGGCGCTGGAGAAGTCCATCTCGGAGATCGTCGGGGTGCTGACGCCAACCCAATCCGATCTCGTGTACCTCGTATACGGCATCGCGATCCTGGCTCTGCCGTTCGCGATCATGATTGGTTTGATCGCCGCGCGGCAATGGAAAATGCTCGGCGCCTACGCGGCCGCGGCTCTCCTCGCGGTACTCCCGCTCTCGATAAGCGGCACCGGCATCTCGGCGCCCCGCTGGCATTTCGACCTCACGGACCGGCCCCAAACCGCGCTGGCCCAGATCCTCGACGACCCGCGGTGGATCGCGATGCTCGCGGCCGTCCTGACCGTCTCGGGTCCCTGGCTGCCCGCGCGCTGGCGGCATTGGTGGTGGACGCTGCTGCTGGCCTTCGTGCCGATCCACCTGTTCATCAGCGCCATCGTCCCGGCGCGCTCGTTGCTCGGGCTCGCGGTCGGCTGGTTCGTCGGCGCGCTGGTGGTGCTGGTCGTCGGCACCCCCGCGCTCGAGGTGCCCCTGGAGGCCACGGTGCGCGCGCTGGCCAAACGCGGATGCGTGGTCTCCGAGCTTCGGGTGGTCCGGCCCGCCGGACCGGGGCCACTTGTGTTGTCGGCAGTCTGCATGGATTCCGATTCGGCCCGCGACGAGGCGTTGATCGAGTTGTACGGCCCGCACCAGCGCAGCGGCGGCGCGTTGGTTCAGCTGTGGCGCAAGCTGCGGCTGCGGGCCAGGGAGACCGCGCCCCTGGTCGCGTCGATGCGGCGCGCCGTCGAGCATCGCGCGCTGATGGCCATCGCCGTCGGCGACCTGGGCCTGGCGAACACGTCGGCAATCGCCGTGGCCCCCCTCGACCGGGGGTGGATGTTGTACTCCCACAAGCCCATTCGGGGAACGATGCTCGACCACTGCGCCATGACGACCCCGGTCGAGCGCTCGTGGGAATCGCTGCGCACACTCAACGACCACCAGATCTCCCATGGCGACCTGCGAGCGACCACGATCACCGTCGACGACGGCACGGTCCTCTTCGGCGGGTTCGGCAACGCCGAGTACGGGGCCACCGAGACCCAACTCCAGTCCGACATCGCACAACTGTTGGTGACGACGTCGGCGCTGTACGACGCGGAGTCCGCGGTGGGCGCGGCGATCGACGCGTTCGGCAAGGACACCGTGCTCGCCGCTTCGCGCCGGCTCACCAAAACGGCGATGCCCAAACAGATCCGGCGATCGATCGTCGATGCCGGCGCCGTCATCTCCGGTGCCCGCGCCGAGGTGAAGCGTCAAACCGGCGCGGACCAGATCAAGACCGAAACGATCACCCGGTTCACCCGCAGGCAGGTCATTCAGCTGGTGCTGCTGGTCGCGCTGGTCTACGTCGCGTACCCGTTCATCAGCACCGTGCCGACGTTCATTTCGCAGGTGAGTAGGGCGAACTGGTGGTGGGCACTGCTGGGCCTGGTGATATCGGCGCTGACATACGTGGGCGCGGCGGCCGCCTTGTGGGCGAGCGCCGACGAATCGGTGGTCTTCTGGAAGCTGTCAATAGCCCAGGTGGCCAATACTTTTGCCGCGACCACGACACCGGCCGGGGTCGGCGGCCTCGCCCTCAGCACGCGGTATTTGCAGAAGGGCGGCGGGCTGTCCGCGGTCCGGGCCACTACCGCGGTGGCGATGCAGCAAGCGGTGCAGGTGATCATGCACCTGGTGTTGCTGATCCTGTTCAGCACTGTCGCGGGCGCGTCGATGGACCTTGGGCACTACGTCCCGAGCGCCACGGTGCTGTACCTGATCGCGGGTGTCGCGCTGGGCATCGTCGGCACCTTTCTGTTGGTGCCGCGGCTGCGGCGGTGGCTGGCGACCGACTTGCGTCCGAGGGTTAAGGAGGTGGCCGGCGACCTCGTGGAGGTTGCCCGGGAGCCGAAGCGGCTGGGGTTGATCGTGCTCGGGTGCGCCGGGACGACTCTCGGTGCGGCGCTGGCGCTTTGGACCAGCGTCCAAGCGTTCGGCGGCGGCGCCTCGTTCGTCACCTGCACGGTGGTGACGATGGTCGGCGGAACGCTGGCCTCGGCCGCCCCGACACCCGGCGGTGTCGGCGCCGTCGAGGCCGCCCTGATCGGTGGCCTGGCCGCGTTCGGCATCCCCGCCGCCGTCGGCGTGCCGTCGGTCCTGCTCTATCGCGTGCTGACCTGCTGGCTGCCCGTGTTCGCCGGGTGGCCGGTGATGCGGTGGCTGACCGAGAACGAAATGATCTGACCGGAGTCAGGGCTCGTCGGGACTGCTGCGAACTAGCACGGAAACGACTGATCCCCTTACGGTTTCGCCGGCCGCGGTGCTGAGGAACACCGCGTAGTACTGGTCGGGCACCGACTGCGCCACCGCGATCTGAACGTCCGCGGTGGCCAATCCGTCGGCGCCGAATTGACCGGACGAGGGCGCCACCGTGACCCCCGCGTCGGAGGACGTGCCGGTGATGCGGTAGCGGTCGGCGCCGTCGACCATCCGTTGCAGGTCAACCTTGACGGTGCCGGTATGCCCGGGCGCGATCACGACGATGGGTCGCGAGACGTTGACGGTCACCGCCGAGCTTCCCGCACCGAACGACGGCGGCGCGGAGGACTCGGCGGTGCCCCACGCCTTGTTCGGATAGGCGGCCAGTGAAAACTTCAGCTCTCCCCCGTCGCGGACGACGCGCTCCGGGATCCATGTGCGGTCGGTGGCCTCCCCGTCGACGGACAGGCCGCCGATGTATTTCAGGCGGTGCGGTCCGGACGCGCCGGGGGCGGAGATCCGGATGAAACCGCCTTGCGGAAGGGCGATTACGGCGCGGTCGAACAGCGGCGTGGCAACGGTGAGGATCGGCGTCCCCGGGGTGCTCGGGTACAGGCCGAGCGCGGCCCAGACGTACCAGCTGGCGAGCGCGCCGAGGTCGTCGTTGCCGGGTGCGCCGTCGGGCGTCGGGCCGAACAGTCCGCGGACCCGGTCGACCGTGAGCTGAGTCTTCCAGGGCTGGCCGACGTAGTTGTACAGCCAGGGCACCCCGAAGCCCGGTTCGTTGCCGGCCCACAGATACGGCTCCTTGGGACCCACGTTCAGCTCTTCGGTGAGCCGGTCGAGCCGGCCGGCGACGGTGCTTCGGCCGCCGAGAGCGGTCACCAGGCCCGCGACGTTGTGCGGCACCCACCAGACGTACTGCTCGGCGTTGCCCTCGTCGAACCCCTCCTGGCCGAAACCCGAACCGGACTCTACGAATCCCGGGCCCGGGGGGAAGAATCCCATCGCGTTGCGGGGCGAGATGTACCGGGTGCTGGGATTGAACAGGTTCTGCCAGTACTGCGCCCGGTACTGGAATTCGGCGGCCGTCGCCGCGTCGCCGAGCGATTCGGCGAAGCGGGAGATGGCGAAGTCATCGACGGACCATTCGAGCGTGATCGAAGCGCCCGCGCCGAACCCCGCCGTGTCCGGTAGGTAACCCAACCGCAGATAGGTGGCGATGCCCGGCCGCTCCACGTAGCCGTCCAACCCGATGCCGCCCTCGGTCGCCGCGCGCACCATGTAGCGCAATGCCGTGTGGACGTCGAAGTCCTTGGCGCCGAAGGCGTATAGGTTAACGATGAGCGGGACCACGCTGTCCCCGGTCATCTCGCCGGTTGCCGCATTCGCCAGCGCCCACCGGGGAAACGAACCGCTCTGCACGGCGTCGTTGACCAGCGACTGGGCCATGTCGCTGGCCTGCTTCGGGAAGAGCAGCCCCTGCAGGGCGGCCAGGCCCCGGTAGGTGTCCCAGTCGGAGAAGTTGGCGTACTGGGTGCGCCCCTTTTCCACGGTGTGAATGAGGCCGTCGAAGCCGATGTAGCGCCCGTCGGCGTCGTTGAAAGTGTTGGGGTGCAGCAGCGAGTGGTACAGGGAGGTGTAGAAGGTGTCCAGGTTGCCAATGTTGCGTCCGGCCACCGCGATACACGACAGCGTGGCATTCCATTCGGAAGCCGCGGCCGCTCGCACCTGGTCGAAGCCGGCCCCGCCCTCGGCCGCGAGGTTCGCGCGCGCGCCGTCGATGCCGACGTAGGAGATCGCGGTCCGCACCTCGATCGCCGAGCCGGGCGGGAACTCCACGTAGCCCCCGCTGTAGGGCGACGCCGCGGTGCGGGCGCCGGCGACCACCGAATAGCCGTCCCAGGCGCCGTAGGAGATGAACGGCCGGCTGAACTTCATCGCGAAGTACACCGTGTAGGTGTTCCTCTTGCCGCAGAACCCGCCGCTGGTCGCCCACCCGGTGATCGTGGTGTTGTCCTCGCCGATCTGGATGGCGGCGCGCGAGTTGCCCGCCAGCGACGCACCGGAACGCACGTGGAACAAGGCGGGCCGGCCGTTGCGCGGGTAGCGGAACCGGCCGACGCCGGTGCGGGTGGTGGCGGTGAGTTCGGCGGTCACGCCGGTGCCGGGGAACCGAACCGTGTAATACCCGGGCTGGCCCTGCTCGGTGTCGTCGTGGGCGATCCGTTCCCACGCGTTCCACGGCTGCGCGCCGATCGGTGTGGTGGTCGGCAGCATCGAGATGTCACCGAACGCGGCGCATCCTACCGAGGCGTGCGTCATGCTGAACCCGGTGGAGCGCGAGTTGTCGTAGTTGTAGCCGGCGTAGTTGCCGACGGTGTCCGGCGAATACTGCACCATTCCGAACGGCGCGGAGGCGCCGGGAAAGTTGTTGATCTCCCCCACGGTCTCACCGCCCGTCCCGGTGCCGATCAGGGTGTCGACGTGGTCGACGGGATCGGTCACGAGCGGGGGTTCGCCGTCGTAGGCGATGGGCGGGGCCGCCGCGACGAACGTCAGGAACACGGCGCCCGCCGCGACCAACGCGATGAGGGCCCGATAACGGGCGCGTGACCGCATAGCTGTTCTCTTACTGCATGACCGCCGCTTCGCGGGTTATTTCGGCGATGCCGGGAGTTCGGAGAAATTCACTAGCAACGTTTGCCACCTTCGTCGGCTAGTCTCATTCCGCGTGGCTGGCGCTGGTACCGGCCCCATCTCCGGGAGGTTTGCTTATGAAACACTTGACCGCAGCAACCATTACCGTGGCGCTGAGTCTGGCGCTTGTGGCGTGCGGCTCTAGCAACAAATCATCGCCGTCGACGTCGACATCCACTTCGACGTCAACGTCGACTTCAACGACCACCTCGAAAACCTCGGCGACGCCGAGCGCGCAGGGCGGCCCGACGATCGCCGACTACATTCGCGACGCCCACATCACCGAGACCCCGGTGCACCACGGGGATCCCGGGCCCAACGTCGACCTGCCGGTGCCCGCGGGCTGGCAGATCAACCAGAACGCCGGCACGTCGTACGGCGGCATCGTTTTGGCGCAGCCGTCCAATCCGTCCGATCCGCCCACCATCTCGGCGCTCTACTCGAAACTGACCGGTGACGTCGACACGGCGAAGATCATCCAGTACGCCCCCAACGAGCTACTCGGACTTCCCGGCTATCAGGGCACCGGCAACGGCGTGGCATCCACGCTCGGGGGTTTTCAGGCCTGGCAGCTCAAGGGCTCCTACCAGAGGGACGGCAAGACGCGGGCCGTCGCACAGAAGACGGTGGTCATCCCCAGCCAGGGCGCGGTTTACGTCCTGCAGCTCAACGCCGACGCGCTGCAGGCCGACGAGGCGCCGTTGATGGACGCCGCCAACATCATCGACGACCAGACGACCATCACCCCCTGATCGTCGGCCGCCTTTCGGGCCGCCGCGGCGGTGAACTCCCTACGCCGCGGCGCCCGATTGGCCTTACGGTGTTGGCATGCCAGAACAGTCGCACGCGATAGACGCCGCGCACCCCCCGTCGGCGCTACTGCGTCTCGTCAACCCCGTGCTCGGGTTCCTGCTCCGCACCCCGCTTGCCGGACCGGCACGCAAGCAGCTGATGGTGTTGAGCTTCACGGGGCGAAAGACGGGGCGGGAGTTCACAATTCCCGTGAGCGCCCATGTAATCGACCATGAGTTGTATGCGTTGACCGGCGCCCCGTGGAAGCAGAACTTCCGCGGCGGCGCGGCCGCCAACGTTGTCTACGACGGCAAGACGACGGCCATGCGCGGCGAGCTTATCCGCGACCGCACCATCGTCTCGGACCTATTCCACCGCTGCGCCGAGTCCTACGGCGTGCAGCGCGCGCAGCGAATGATCGGACTGAAGTTCCGCGATGAGCGCATCCCGACCCGCGAAGAGTTCGCCGAAGCCGTCGACCGGATGCACCTGGGGGCGGTCCGCTTCACTCCGGCCGGCTAGCCGCGCGCAGGTGGGCGGTGAGCAGCTGCTGGTCGAATCGCGAGTGCGAGGTGATGGCCTCCTTGCCCAGCGCGGCGAAGTCCTCGGCGATCTGCCGCGCCAGCGGCCATAGCTTCATATTGCGCGCCTGGGAAAGCGATTTGAGCAGATTGAAAGCGGCGTCCTCGTCGACGCCGTAGACCATCATCAGCATGCCCTTGGCTTGGTCGATCACGCCGCGACGCTCGGCGATCGCGGCGACTTTCGCCGTGATGGCGTCCTCGGATTTTCTGGTGGGCGCCGGCGTGACGTCAATGTAGAAGCCGTGGGTGCCGATCACCTCGCCGGCGTCGTCGCAGAATTGATCGCCCACCACGACCACATGGTGCACCGCGCCGCGGGTGTCGACGATGCGGTGCCGCGCGCTGAACGGCTGACGGTTCTTGACCATGTCGTCGATGGTCGCGGCCACTTGGTGACGATCCTCAGGGTGCTTGTGTGACAACACCAGCTCGGTGGTCGGAGTCACCGTTCCGGGTTCATAGCCGTGCATGCGCTGCACCTGTTCGGACCATTCCCAGCGTCGGTCTTCGAAATAGAAGCGGAACCAGCCCGCGCACTGCGGTGTACCGCCCGCCAGCGCCTGTTCGACGGCCGCCGCTTGGCCGTCTAATTCCCAGGGCATGGCATGCCCTCCCGCAAGAGGGCGTCACTTTCCCGCAGACGACGCTCCGAGGCGCGACAGAGTTCGCGGGATCGATCGACCTGCTCCCGCGCCCGTTGCACGGAGGTTGCGACCGAAACCCGCAGCAATCGGCTGGCCTCCGTGTCGGCCCGCGTCGGCACGAAACTTCGCCTCAGGCTTGCGCGCAGCACCGCGGTGCGGCGGGCCGTGCGCGCCCGGTGAGCCTTCTGCCGGCACGCAGAAGAGCAGTAGACCGCGTCGGACCGACCGGAGAAACCGGTCCCGCACATCGAGCACTCACCCCTGGCCATAGCCGTTACGTTACAGCTATGGCCGTCGCAACGGCTAGCGTCACCGCTGTCGGCGGTTGCGCTCGGCCACTCTGCGGTAGGCCCGGTCGAGATCTGCCGCGGGGGCCTGCGCGCCGGCGATGCTCTGTTCGGCGGCGAGTGCAGGTTCGACGACCGCCGCCGATCCCCGCCGATAGATCTCCTTGAGCCCCCGCATGGTGATCGTCGGCACGGCCGCAATCTGGGCGGCCAGCTCGAGCGCGCGGGGCAACAGGTCGGCGTGGGCGACGACCTCGGTGACCAGCCCGATTTGTTCGGCCCGCCGGGCGTCGACGATTTCCCCTGTCATCGACATGCGCCGCGCCATCGCCGCGCCGACGAGTTGCGGCAGCCGAGCGGTCATGCCCCCGCCCGGCAGGATGCCCACGTGCGCGTGGGTGTCGCCGAAGATGGCGCGCTCGGAGGCGATCAGAAAGTCGCAACCGAGCGCGATTTCGAGGCCGCCGGTAAACGCCGGGCCGTTGACGGCGCCGATGACGGGCGTGCGCATCTCGCCGACGCGGGTGATGCAGTTGTGTGATTCGTACACCGCGAAGTAGTCCCGGCCCCTGGCCGCCGCCTCCTTGAGATCGACCCCCGCGCAGAAGGCGGGGTCGGCACCCGTTAGCACGACGACGGCCACGCGCTCGTCGTCGTCGGCGGCGCACAGCGCGTCGAACAGCGACTCAACGAGGTTGCGGCTCAATGCGTTACGCGCGTCGGGCCGGTTGAGGGTCAGCACTCGGATGCCGTCGTGGTCGGCCGATGCAAGCGGCTGCGTCACGACTCCCCCTCCAGCCCCGCGCCCGCACCCGCGCGGGTCCGGGTGATGATCGGCCGCGGGTGACCCGCGGCGAGCGCCGTCCGCCGCACCGAATCGGCGACCGCGTCCGCGCGGCGCTCCGGCACCAGCGCGATCACGCAGCCGCCGAATCCGCCGCCGGTCATCCGGGCACCGAGCGAGCCGGCACCCACCGCGGTATCGGCGATCAGATCGATGTGTTCGGTGGTGATCTGGAAGTCGTCGCGCATGGAGACGTGCGACGAGGTCAAGATGTGGCCGGCTTCGACATAATCCGAATCACCCAATGCCGCAACGAAATCCAACACCCTGCCGTTCTCGGTGAGGACGTGGCGCGCGCGGCGGGCATCGATCGGGTTGCCGACTGCGCTCAACTCCGCGCGTCCGCGATCCCAGACTTCGCGCAACGACGACGCCCGCAAGTCGGCCGCCGCGCGCTCGCAGGACTTGCGGCGGGCGGCGTATTCGCCGCCGGCGTGGCTGTGCCGGGCCCTGGAGTCGATCAGCAGCAGCGCGACCCCGGACGCTTCGGGGTCGAAGGCCACCGGTGTGAGGCTGAGGTCGTGAAAGTCGATCAGCAATGCCGTCGACGGCTGCCCGAAAAGTGAGGCCAGCTGGTCGAGCAAACCGGTTGGGGCACCGACATAGTCGTTCTCCGCGCGCTGGGCCAGCCGCGCCTGCTCCTTTTCGTCGATGCGCATGCCGGCGGCCGCCGCGATCGCGCCCAGGACTGCGCATTCCAGCGCAGCCGAGGAGGACAGGCCCGATCCCATCTCCACGTCGCTGGTGATCCACATCGTGCCGCCGGGTATCGGCTGGCCGGTCTGACGCAGCGCCCACACCACCCCGGCGACGTAGGCGGCCCAGTCGGTCACCTGGCCGGGAAAGGTGTCGAGCGGAAATCGCACCGCGCCCTGCGCGCGCTGGCTGTGCACGGTGATTCCGTCGGTGCGGTCGGGCGCGAAGGTCACCACGGTGCGCTGCGGAAGCGCGATCGGCAGCGCGAAGCCGAGGTTGTAGTCAGTGTGCTCGCCGATCAGGTTGATCCGCCCGGGGGCGGCGTAGCGGACCGTCATCCGAGCTCCCGCAGCCGCGCGGCGACGGCCTCGGGCGTGACGTCGCTGATGAACGCGTCCATCGCCGACTCGGAGGCCGCCAGGTACTTGAGCTTGGTCGCGCTGCGCCGGATCGACATCAGCTCGACGTGGAAGTAGCCGTCGTCCTGGGCGTCGGTGGCGGCAAACTGGTGCAGCGCCGAGATGTAGGGCAGCGGGGTCGTATACATCCGGTCGAACCGCCCGAGCACGTCGAGGTAGATGTGCGCGAACGCATCGAGCTCGTCCTCGCGGAGCTCGACGAGGTTGTGCACGAACCGGTTCGGGTACAGGTGCACCTCGACCGGCCAGCGCGCCGCGAACGGCACGAACGCCGTGAACAGCTCACTGCGCGCGACGATGCGCGAGCCGTCGGCCACCTCGCGCGCCAGCAGGTCGGCAAAGAGGTTGGAGCCGTGGCGCATTCGGTGCTCGCGCGCCTGTGCCAGCATGGCGGCGGTTCGCGGCGTCGGGAAGGGGTAGCCGTAGATCTGGCCGTGGGGGTGGGTCAGCGTCACCCCGATTTCCTCGCCGCGATTTTCGAAACAGAACACCTGCTCGATGCCCGGTGTGGCCATCAGGTCCGCGGTGCGGTGCCGCCACGCCTCGATCACCAGCCGGGCGTGCGCCGGTTCCAACCCCGCAAACGACCCGCCGTGGTCGCTGGAAAAGCAGATCACCTCGCAGCGGCCGTGGCCCGGGGCGCAGACGAAGCCGTCACTGGCGGGCGCACCGACGGGCTGCCCGCCGCCCGACAGGCTAGGGAACCGGTTTTCGAAAACCACGACGTCATAGTCGGGGGCGGGCACCTCGCTGGTCAGGCCGCTCGGTCCCGGGCACAGCGGGCACTGGTCGGCGGGGGGCTTGTAGGTGCGGTCCTGGCGCAGCGCGGCGACGATCACCCACTGCCCGGTCGAGCGGTCGAATCGCAGTTGCGACTGGTCCGGGGCCCGCGGCGGCAACGGCCTGCGGTCTTCGACCGGCGCCGGGCGGTGGCCGGGCAGCGCGAAGAACAGGAGGTCCCGGCCGTCGGCCAGCGTTGCCCGCGTAGGCGCCCTCACGACGTCGAACACTAGCCTGGGCCGCCCGGCGCCTTTCGGGTAACCATGGGGTGTCCGGCCGACGAAGGGGTAGCGCATCACTGTTCTCTACCAACGGGCCCGAGACTGGTGGATCGGGTCGGATCCCGGCCTGCTGCGGCTCCGGATGGCGACGCGCACCACCGCCGCGCTCGGTTGTTCGCTGCTGATCATGTACCTGGTGACCAAGGCGGCGGGCCAGCCGTTGACGGTCGCCCTGCTCGGTGTCGTCATCACCATGGTCGCGGCGCGATCGGTCAACGAGCCCGACCCCCGTCGGCAGCGGGTCACCATGGCGCTGCTGCCGCTGCCCGCCGCGGCGTCCATCACCGCCGCCGCGGCGCTCGCGCCGCATCCGGTGGCCAGCGACGCCGCGTTCGTGGCCGTGGTGTTCGCCGCCGTCTATGTCCGCCGCTTCGGGCCCCGCGGCAGGGCGTTGGGCATGGTCGCGTTCATGTCCTATTTCTTCACCCTGTATCTGCGGGCCCGCATTTCGGAGTTGCCCTGGTTGATCGGCGCGGTGCTGGTCGGGACGCTGTGCACGTTCGTCATGAGCGCGTACGTCCTGCCCGACCGGCCCGAACGCGTGCTGAGCGCCACCGTTCGGGCGTTGCGGGCGCGGATGGCGATCGTCGTCGACACCACCGCCGACGCGGTGCGCACCGGCCGGTTCGACGAACGCCGCCGCCGCCGCATGCGTGCCCGCACCATCCGGCTCAACGAGACGGCGCTGATGGTGCAGGGCCAGATCGAGGACAAGGCAGATCCCGCCGTGCTCTGGCCGGGGGTCACCAGCGAACAACTGGCCCCGTGGCTGTTCGACGCCGAGCTGGCCATCGAATGGGTCGCCACGGCGGGTCGACGGGCGGCCGCGCTCTCCGCGGACATTCCCATCAGCACCCGCGTCGAGCTGGTCGGGGCGCTGACGCAGCTGGCGCGCGCGATCCGCACGCCGCAGGCCGACGGCCTGCGCCGGGCCGCGAGCCAGGCGCAGCGGATCCTCGACGAGTACGCGGACTCGGCCGAGGTACGCCGGCTGGCGCTGGCGATCATCAACGCGGCCAGGGCGACGGCCGAGGTCCGGGCCGTCGTCGAAGGCGCCGCCGCCGCGACGGCGGATCCGCTGCAGCGCGCCGAGGACGTGTCGCCCCCGGCGCCGGGCGGTGCCGACCTGGGCGCCGCCGAGCAGGGCCTGCGCCCGACCACCCGGCAAGCCATCCAGGTGTCGGTCGCCGCGTCGCTGGCCATCGTCACCGGGGAGCTGGTGTCACCGGCCCGCTGGTACTGGGCGGTGATCGCGGCGTTCGTGATCTTCGCCGGCACCAACTCCTGGGGCGAAACCCTGACCAAGGGTTGGCAGCGACTGCTCGGCACCCTGCTCGGCGTGCCGTGCGGCGTGCTGGTGGCCACGCTGTTCAACGGGAACACCGCCGCCTCGCTGGTGGCGATCTTCGTCTGCCTGTTCTGCGCCTTCTATTTCATGACCGTCACGTACAGCCTGATGACCTTCTGGATCACCACGACGCTGGCGCTGCTGTATGGCCTGCTGGGCCAATTCTCCTTCGGCGTGCTGATGCTGCGGATCGAAGAGACCGCGATCGGGGCGGTCATCGGCGTGGCGGTGGCCATCCTGGTGCTGCCCACCCACACCCGGACAACGATCCGCACGGACAGCCGCGCGTTCTTGACGGCCTTGTCGGCGCTGATCGAGATTTCCACGGCGACCATGTTCGGCGGCGACGAGACGGTGAGCCCGACCGAGCAGGCGCGCCAACTCGACCGGGCGCTGCAGCAATTCCGGGTCAGCGCCAAGCCGCTGCTGGCCGGGGTGGCCGGGCTGGCCGGCCGGCGAAGCATCCGGCGGGCCTTGCGGATATTCGCCGCGTGCGATCGGCACGGGCGCAGCCTGGCGCGCAGCGCCGAGCAGTACCAGGATCCGATCGGATCGGAAAGCCTGGCAACGGATTTCATGGCGGCGGCGGCGCAAACCCGAAGCAATATCGACGCACTGTGCGCCGTGATCGACGGCGCCGAGGGCATCACCGTCAACTCCGCGACCGACGATCTGGACGCCGCCGAGACCGCGGCCCGGCACCAGGACGGCGATGGCGAGCTCGGCGCCGATGCCCGGCGGTTTCTCACCGCCGTGCACGCGCTTCGCCAAATCGATCGGGCGATCATCACCGGGGCCACCAACCTCGGCGCGCGCGAGGGCTACAGCCCGGATGTGCCCAGCCCGGTTACCGGCTGAACCTCACGCGTCGTCGACCCGCCGCTGGGCCAAGTCCCGGCACGCTGCTTCGTGAGTGCGCTCGGCGTTGGCCAGCAGCCGGTCTCGCACCCGTGGCCACCAAAAGATCTCGACGGCAAAGAGCACGACGATCAGCCACGACACGGTGGCGACCCGGGGCGTCGCAAAGACGCTGTCGATCGCCGCAAGGACAAGCGCCGCCGCGCCGCCCAACCACACCAACCACTGCCAGCGGCGTGCTTGCCGACCGGCGTCGCGCAAAGCGCCGGCATACTCGACGGCCGCGGGTGCCAGTCGCGCCGCCTTGGCGAGGTGGTGGCCGCGGCGCACCGCGGAACTGACCGCGACCCGCTCGGCGGGGCTGAGATCGATCGCCGCGGGCCACGACTTACCCATCCGCCGCGCCATCATGACCCCGTTGAAGACGCTGATTACAACAAATACGACCGGCGCGCTGATTATCACCCCCGACTCCGCAAATGCCAGGGCTGCCACGAACACACCGGCTGGGATCCCCAGGCACACCGCCCGGAACAGGGGACCACCGCGCCATACCCATGCCGGGATCAAAAGCATGCTGCGATTGTCGCGCCTGCTACAGCCCGGGCAAACAGAGGGGAAAGTAGCAGGGCTGGTTGGGACCCTGGGCTTTCCGGGTGAGGTCCAGCAGCCTGATGATCGCCATTCCCAGCATCCCTTCTATCTCCGGCTGCTGGTCGGGAGGGAGATTCCGCGTCTCCCGATCAACGACGGTGACCTGCTGTTGCAGTCCCGCTAGTCGCTGGTTTCGCTGCGCGGGGGTGAGGCTGTCCCACGTGTCGTCCAACTCGGTGATCTGCCGCAGCAGTTCCTGTACCTCAGCCTTGGGGTCGGCCTGAGGCGAGGGCGGCTGCAGCGGGTAGACGTGGCTCGGCACCGGTTGCGCCGTCACGTCGGCCTCTGCGGGAGTCGCTGTCAGGATCGCGCCGGCTAACAGGAGGGCCTCAATTATCGCCGTAATTCTCGTTGAGACGAAACGCATTTGGTATCCCTGGACACTACGGCGCGAACGCGCAAATCAATCCGAGCACCCGCTCACACTCCTCGCGGGTGCGGAAGACGGGCGGCGGCGGTGGCGGGGGAGGTCCCTCGATGATGTTGTCGGGGCAGCCACCGTAGTACCCGGGTGGACACTGCTCGTGATAGACGTGGCAGACGTTCAGGTCCCACCCGGTGGCCCGCAACCCGGGCCACACGTAGTCGCCCGGGCACCAGCGCATCCCGGGACCGTGGTAGCACCCCGTCCTCGACGAGCAGTGGTCGTCGTCGGCGTGGGCGGTGCCCGCGGGCGCCCCCGCTGCGGCCACCGCCAAGCCGGCCGAGACGAGGACTCCGGCGAGGACTCGCTTCATGCAGTTAGGTTGCGGCACACCGCTTGCCAAATTTTCGCCGATTTCTTGCGGAATTCTTGCGTTGGCCGATGACGGCGCGACTGCCGGCGCCTGACAAGATTGCGGGCATGACCGAACCGGCGATGGCCCGCGTGGCGGTCTACCTCGACTTCGACAACATCGTGATCTCGCGGTACGACCAGGTGAACGGGCGCAACTCGTTCCAGCGGGACAAGGCCGCCGGGCTCGAGCAGCACGCCGATCGGCTGGGCCGGGCCACGGTCGACGTCGGCGCGATCATCGACTTCGCGTCGTCGTTCGGGACGCTGGTGCTCACCCGTGCCTACGCGGACTGGTCGGCCGACGTCAACGCCGGCTATCGCGGACAGCTGGTGGCCCGCGCGGTCGACCTGGTCCAACTGTTCCCGGCGGCGGCCTACGGCAAGAACGGCGCCGACATCCGGCTGGCCGTCGACGCGGTCGAGGACATGTTCCGGCTGCCCGACCTGACCCACGTGGTGATCGTGGCCGGCGACTCCGACTACATCGCACTGGCGCAGCGCTGCAAGAGGCTCGGCCGGTACGTGGTCGGCATCGGGGTGGCCGGCGCGTCGAGCCGGGCGCTGGCGGCCGCCTGCGACGAATTCGTCATCTACGACGCGCTGCCGGGGATTCCGGTGTTCGAGCCCGAGCCGGCCGGCGCCGGCACCCAGGTCGCCAAACCCAAAAAGGCAAACGGCCGCGGCAAGGCGGACAAGCGCGAGGAACCCGAGGAGCCGCCCGACCCGCAGGCCGCCGCCACCGCGCTGCTGACCCGCGCGCTGCAAATCGGGCTGGAGAAGGACGACGTCGACTGGCTGCACAACTCGGCCGTCAAAGCGCAAATGAAACGGATGGACCCGTCGTTCAGCGAGAAGTCTTTGGGATTCCGGTCATTCAGTGACTTCCTGCGTTCGCGGTCCGACGTCGTCGAGTTGGACGAGAGCTCGACGACCCGGATGGTGCGGTTGCGCGGTAAGGACTAAGCGCCTCCCCTACGCTGACGACCGTGACACGGGAAGCGATCCGACCGCGACGCTCATGGCCCGCCTGGCTCACCCGCAACGTCCGGGTGCTCTCCGGGGTGTCGTTTCTCCAGGACGCCGCCAGCGAACTGCTGTATCCGCTGCTGCCGATCTACCTCACGGCCGTGCTCGGTGCACCGCCGTCGGTGGTGGGAGCCGTCGAGGGGGTGGCCGAGGGTGCGTCGTCGCTGACGAAGCTGGCCGCGGGGCCGCTGGGCGACCGGTTTGCGCGGCGCCCGCTGATCGCCACCGGCTACGGGATGGCGGCGCTCGGCAAGATCATCATCGCGGTGGCCGGGGCGTGGCCGGGCGTGCTGGCGGGCCGCGTCGTCGACCGGCTCGGCAAGGGCATTCGCGGCGCCCCGCGGGACGCGTTGCTGGTCGACGGGGTGGACGAGGCAGAGCGCGGCCGGGTCTTCGGCTTCCATCGCGCGATGGACACCTTGGGCGCCGTTGTCGGTCCGCTGCTCGGGTTGGCGGGCTACGAGCTGCTGGACCACCGGATTCCGCCGTTGCTGTATGTCGCCATCGTGCCCGCCGTCCTCAGCGTGGCACTCGTCTTCCTCGCGCGAGAGCGCAGCCGGCCCGCCCCGCGACCGCAGCGGCAGTCCATGTGGGCCGGCGTGCGCACGTTGCCGCGGCCCTACTGGCGGGTCACCGCGCTGCTCATCGGCTTCAGCTTGGTGAATTTTCCGGACGCCCTGTTGTTATTGCGGCTCAACGAGATTGGCTTCTCGGTGATCGAGGTGATCCTGGCCTACGTCGGATACAACGCGGTGTACGCCCTGGCCAGCTACCCGGCCGGGTCGCTCGCCGACCGTATCGGCAAGCCGGCGTTGTTCGGGATCGGTCTGGCGTTCTTCGCGATCGGCTATACCGGGCTGGGGCTGACCACCGACCTGGTGACGGCATGGCTGCTGATCGGCGCCTACGGCGTGTTCACCGGCTGCACCGACGGCGTCGGGAAGGCCTGGATTTCGGGTCTCGTCGGCAAGGAGCATCAGGCGAGCGCCCAGGGCGTGTTCCAGGGCGCCACCGGCCTGGCCGTGCTGGTGGCCGGGCTGTGGGCGGGCTTCCTGTGGGGTTCGAATGGGCAACTGCCGTTGCTCATTTCGGGAATCGCGGGCGGTGTGTTCGCGCTCGTGCTGCTCGCCGGCCAGCTGGCCCGCGCATCGAAGCAGGGGTGACCTTCGGGCGGCAATACACCCAGCGCGATTATGTATGGCGGGTTACTGGCAAGTTTCTGCTGGGCACCCGATATCGTTGACAGCGGCGCGGCGTGGCCATACATTCTGAGGAACTCGTCGCGAGGAGACCGTCATGACCGTCGGTGCCGCTCCCCCAAGCGTTTTCGATGCCGGCCTGCCGACGCTGGAGTACGACGCCGAGGAATCGCCGGCCGACGTCTATCCCCGCCTGCAGGCGGCGCAGCGGCAGGCGCCGGTCGCGCTGGGACCGCACGGGCCCGAGGTGCTCTCGTATCACCTGGTGCGGTCCGTCCTTCGGGACCCGCGGTTCCTGATCCCGCCCGGCATCAACCTGCTCGCTCAGGGCGTCACCTCGGGGCCGTTGTGGGACAAGGTGGTCAACAGCCTGCTGTGCCTGGAGGGCGACGAGCACCACCGGCTGCGCAGCCTGACGTCCAAGGCGTTCACGCCCCGAGCGACGCTGCGCCTGCACGACACCATGGTCGCGGTGATGAACGAGCTGGTCGATCAGGTCATCGACACGGGTCGCTGCGACGTCGTCACCGACCTCGCCCGCCCTTACCCCGTCCCGATCATCTGCGCGTTGCTCGGCGCGCCGCGCGAAGACTGGCAACAGTTTTCGTTGTGGGCCGACGACGTCTTCAAGGCCTTCAGCTTTACCGTCGATCTTCGCGCAGTCGAACCGGTCGTGATGCGCGCGTGGCGGGAGCTCGACGACTACGTCGACGACATGGTCGCCCGGCGCCGCACCAGCCTCACCGACGACCTGCTGTCCGACCTCATTCGCGCCGAGGATGACGGCGACCGGCTCAACGCGGCCGAACTGCGCATGCTTGCCGGCGGCCTGCTGCTCGCGGGCACGGACACCACCCGCAACCAGGTGGCCGCCTCGGTGCACGTCCTGTGCGAACACCCGGACCAGTGGGCGCTGCTCAAGGGGAACCCGGAGCTGGCGATGCCCGCGGTAGAGGAGACCATGCGCCACTCGCCGATCGCGAGCGGAACCCTGCGGCTGGTGGCCCAGGACGCCGAGCTGGACGGCTACCTCTTCCCCGCCGGCACCATGGTCCTGGTGAATACCGCTGCGGCCAACCGCGATCCGGCGGTCTACGACGAGCCGGACCGCGTCGACATCACCCGCCAGGGAGCGCCGCCCATCCTGACGTTCGGCGGCGGCGCGCACTACTGCCTGGGCGCCAACCTGGCCCGGCGCGAGATCGCCGAGGCACTCAATGTGATCGCGGCCCGGCTGCTGAACCCGCGCATAGCCGGGCCGGTGCCGTGGAAACCGATGGTCAGTTTGAGCGGTCCGCTGAGCCTGCCCATCGAGTTCGACACGTAGGCCGCGTGGTCCGTCAGGGAACCGACGGATGAGTCGACGCCCAGGGATGCGCCGATTCCAATTGCGCCGCAACACGAATGAGCACATCCTCGCGGCCGTAGGCGGCGGCGAGCTGGACACCGATCGGGAGGCCTTCGGCGTTGCGGTGCAGGGGCAGGCTGATGGCCGGCTGCCCACTCATGTTGAACGGTGGCGTGAAGGCCGCGAACTGGCCGGCACGGCGCATGGGCGCCGTCGGGTGCGCCGGGTCGTTCTCGAATTCCGCTAGGGGCAGCGGGGGTTCGGCCACCGTCGGCGTGAGCAGGAGGTCCCAGCCGTCGGCCCACCACTGCTGCAGCGCCCTGCGGAAACCCCACACCGCCTCCTGGGCGACGGCGTAGTCGATCGCGGTCAACCGCTGCGCGCGCTCGACGTGCACCCAGTTGACCGGCTCGATGTCATCGGCCGTCACCTCGCGTCCGAGCGTCTGGCCGAACCCGCGCGCCGCCATCGCCAACTGGGTGGCCCACAACGCCATGAACTTTGTCACCAAGGAGGTGTCGGCCAGGCACGCCGGCCAGGCCGGCTCGACGGTGTGGCCGAGGCCCTCCAGCATCGACGCAGCGGCGCGCACCGCCGAGACGCAGTCGTCGTGCAGGAAGTCACCGCGCGGGTGCACGTCGAGCAGCCCGATGCGCAACCGGCCAGGGTCGGCGCCGACCTCGTCGGCGTAGGGGCGCTGCGGCGGCGGGGCGATGACGGAGTCGCCGACACCGGGGCCGCGCACCGCGTCGAGCAACCGCGCCGTGTCGCGCACCGTGCGGCTGACGCAGAGTTCGACGCCCAGGCCGGCTTCGGAGCGGACGGGGCCCGTTGTGATTCGTCCCTGGCTCGGCTTGAGGCCCACCAGCCCGCAGCACGACGCCGGGATTCTGATGCTGCCGCCGCCGTCGGAGGCGTTGGCGAACGGCACCATCCCGACGGCCACCGCCGCCGCGGCGCCGCCACTGGAGCCGCCCGGGGTGCGGTCGAGCGCCCACGGGTTGCGGGTCGCTCCCCAGGCCAGCGGCTGTGTGGTGGGCAGGCTGCCCATCTCGGGGCTGTTCGTCCGCCCGGCGATCACCAGGCCGGCCGCCTTGAACCGGGCGACCAGCGTCGTGTCGGCCGCGTCGATCTTCGCCGCCTCTTTCAGCGCGACGTTGCCGTTCGACATGGTCTGGCCGGCGAAGCTCGTGTACAGGTCCTTGAGGAGGAACGGGACGCCGTGAAACGGGCCTTTGGGCAGGTCGGGGCCGGCGGCCACGGCTCGGGCGTGATCGAACCACTCGATGACGACCGCGTTCAGCGCTGCGTTCGACCGCTCGATGCGCTCGATCGCCGCCTCGAGCAGCTCACCAGGCGTGACCTCGCCCTTTGCCACCAGCGCCGCCTGGTCCGTGGCGTCCATCCAGCGGGTCTCGTCGGCAAGGCTGCTCATGGCTTTTGGTGTACCACGTGTGACCAAGACGCCCGCGCACAATTCGCGGTCGGTCCGGGCCGGCTTTACGCTCGGTGGTTACAGGAACTTAACGGGGGTTTTGTTGATGCGTGGGATCCGGGGGCGGACTCTGCCCGCACACAGGCTTGCCCTGGTGGCGGCGGGCTGCGCCGTCGTCGCGTCCTGTTCGGCAACGGTGGACCCGCCCGCGGCCACGCCGACCACCTCGAGCTCGACCTCGTCGACCACGGCCAATGCGGCGCCCGCGCCGCCCCCGGTGACGGGCCCGTTGGAACGGGACTGGAAGAGCTACGGCGGGACGGCCTACGTGGGATGTCCAGAGAAATTCGTTGAGCGCAAGTCGGCGCTCGAGGACATTCGCCCCAAGGTGTTCGACACCAAGACGGGTCAGTACGTGGTGCCGGGCGTGCCCACGGTCCCGGCCGGCGAGACCCTGTCGGGCGGCATCTGCGCGCTGACGGGGACGGCCGACAATATGAGGGTCGTTTACGTGGTGACGACGACCAAGGCGGCGCAAGGCTCGCAGCCCGAAACCACGAAGGCCACGGCCTACGCTTTCGACCTCAAGACGAGCCAGCCCCTGGTGACCAAGGAGCTGGCGCCACCGACGCCCGACCTGAAACTGACGGCGGCGAACGAGTGGGGTCTGGCGGCGACCGCCACCGGTGTGGCGTGGGTGAACGCGTTCACCGACGGGCACAGCGCCGCGTCGCCGCCGCGGACCGTCATCCTTTCCGGGACCGATCTGTCGATGATGTGGAACGACCCGCAGCCCGGCCGGGTGTGGCAGGACGTGCTGTCGTTCCAGCGCAACACCGACGCGGCCAAGGCGTCGGGAGCGGAGCTGCGCCGGCCGAGCGGTGAAGCGATCTATCAGGACAACGACATCTGGACCGTCGACGGCGAGTTGTCGGACGGCCCGGACGCACTGGTGAAGATCACCCACTGGGATTCCTACAACCCCCCGGTGGTGTCGACGATGTTCTACGACCTGAACGCGAAATCCCTTATCAAGGTTGGCGATTCGGATCGGATCTCCGGCGGTGGATTGTCCGCCACGTTGTCGGACGGGAAATTATTCGTCGACGCCCTCAAATCGGACAATTCGCAGTTCGGGTTCGGGGTGTGGAACCTGCACACCCAGCACTGGGATCTGTTGAAGACGCGCGATGACGCCAAGAAGATGTCGATCGCGAAACTGGCGTACTTCCAAGACCACCTCTACATCACGAACGTCGGCAACACGTACGCCGTGCTGGCCCTGCCCGCCCCCGATCCGGTCGCGACGACGTGGTCGGTCCGGCCGTTCGCGCGGATCTCGGGCTGGACGCTGGTGTGCCGCGGCGAGAACGCCGCCGCCCTGAACGGGGACTGCAAGGACATCGTGATGGTCCAGGACCAGGACGGGCACTTCCCCGGGCCCTGGTTCTGAGTCAGCTAAAGCGGACGTTGAGCGTCGCCATCCCGAAGATCTTCTGCCCACCGGACTTCGCCGCGACCACGACGACACCGCTGCGGGTCTCCGGGTCCAGGGACTTGATCCGCCCGGTGAACTCGATGTCGGCGCCCTCGGCGGCCGACACGATCGCGGGCTGGGACAGCCGCACCGCGTACCGGGTGACCGCGCCGGGATCGCCCGTCCACGCCGAGGCAAATCCCGCACCCAGGCCCATGGTGAGCATTCCGTGCGCGATGACGTCGGGCAAGCCGGCCAGCTTGGCGATCCCCTCGTCCCAGTGGATCGGGTTGGCGTCGCCGGCCACGCCGGCGTAGTTCACCAAGTCGCCGCGGGACAGTCGGGTGTGGTGGGTCGGTAGCTCGTCACCGACCTTCACGTCCTCGAAGGACGGGGTGCCCGGCGTGCGCGTGGCGCCACCTTGGGCGACCCGAACCTCACCCTCGGGGCGCACCGTCTTCTGATATCCGGCAGCGCCTTCGCCGATCGCGACGATGTCCACGTCGTGCATCATGATTTTCGGCACCGCCAGCTTGATCGCCGGATCGACGTCTTCGGCGGTGATGCCGACGACGGTGGTGTGCAGGGTGTGCACTCGCTCGCCCTCGGCGTCGGTGAAGGTGTTGGTGACGGTGATGAAATCTCGGCCCGCGGTTCTGCGCACCGACGTCAGCTCGACGTCGACGAGCAGCTCGTCGCCGGCCACGATCGGGCGGTGCTGCTCGAACACTTCTTCGGTCTGCAGGTAGGTGTCGTAACCGACGACCACCGACTCGAACATCCGGCGATTGCAGGTCATGCCGGGCACCGACGTGAACGTCAGCGGCGCCACCAGCCCGGAATAGCCCAGCTCAGCGGCGGCGGCGACATCCCAGTGCGCGGGGTGATAGTCCTGCACCGCGCGGGCGTATTCGCGCACCTTCTCGCGGCCGACCACGTAGGTGCTGTCCATCTGGTAGTAGTGGCCGACCCGCGATTCCAGCGCCGGCGCATCCGCTGCTGCGGTCATGAATGCTCAACTTTCCTGCCGGCCTGTTTGCTGACGCCGGCCGGAACACCCTAGCGCGCCGACACCCGGGCGACACCTGCAGGTCATGTTCGCGTGGCGCTTGACCGTATATACCCTACGGGGGTACCGTTACGGCCATGAACGAAACTGGAAACTGTGCCTGCAAATCAACCGGCTGTGCGTGCGGTACCTCCGCGTGCACTCAATCGGCTGGCTGCCAGTGCGGCCATCCGGACTGCACCTGCAACGACTGATCACTCCTAGCTAAGGCCTCGACAGCGTCGGGGCCTTAGCTATTTCATCTGCTGATGGGCGACGTCGTGCTCCGATGGATGCTCACCGCACTCTTCGGCGTCAGCATCGCAACGTACTCGTATACCCTTGTCGCGCAACGCGGCCGGTGGACCAGCACTGTCAACCACCTTTTGCACCTGGCCATGTCGGCGGCGATGATCCTGATGGCCTGGCACGCCGGAATGGAACTGCCGAGCGCCGGGCCGATTGCCTTCTTCCTCTTGGCGGGTCTGTGGTTTGCGTTTCTGGCCGGCCGAGTTTCCCGCGACCGAGTGACCAACTCCTACTACGCGGTGATGATGGTGGCGATGGCATGGATGTCCGCGGGGATGAATGGCATGGCGAGTCAGACGCCCGAGCACCCGATGGCGGGTTCGATGGCCATGAATTCCTCCGGGATGGACGTCGACACTCCCGGTATGGAGATGCCGGCGCAGCACTTGGCCTCGACCGTAGCCGGACCGGTGAACGCGATCGCCACCTTGGGGTTCGCGATGGTGGCGCTGTATTGGCCCTGCCGTTACATCGCTTCGCGGCGAAGGGGTCCGGAACCGCGGGGCGCACTGGTCGCGCGATTTGAACCGATATACCAGGCGTTCACCGCGGCGGGCACAGCGCTGATGTTCGCCGCGCACCTGTAGGGCAGCCGAGGACTTACTCGTGTCGACGCCGCAGTCGGCGCTGCCGCCGACTCGCATTCGCGATCGCCGTCCCAATAACTTATTATCTGCGTATGCATGCAGATAGCCATGCCCACGACCACGGGCACGAACACGCCCACGGCATTCGTGGCATCGTGGCGCAGCTCTTGATGCCGCACAGCCACGACGCCGCCGACAGCGTCGACACCGCCCTGGAATCCAGCGCCATCGGCATCCGGGCGGTCAAGGTCAGCCTGGTCGGGCTGGGCGCGACCGCGATCGTGCAGGTGGTCATCACCGTCGTCTCCGGATCGATCGCCCTGGCCGCCGACACCATCCACAACTTCTCGGACGCCCTGACCGCGGTCCCGCTGTGGGTCGCGTTCGCGTTGGGCACCCGCCCGGCGACGCGGCGCTATACCTATGGCTACGGCCGGGCCGAGGACATCGCCGGCTTGTTCGTCATCGGCATGATCACGATGTCGGCGATCATCGCGGGCTACGAAGCAATCGTGCGTTTGATCCACCCCGTCGCCATCGAGCACGTCGGCTGGGTCGCTGCCGCCGGCGTGATCGGCTTCCTCGGCAACGAAGTCGTCGCCCTGTACCGGATCCGGATCGGGCGCCGGATCGGGTCGGCCGCCCTGGTCGCCGACGGCCTGCATGCCCGCACCGACGGATTCACCTCGCTGGCAGTGCTTTTCGGGGCCGGTGGCGTCGCCCTCGGCTACCCGCTGGCCGACCCGATCGTCGGCCTGATCATCACAGTGGCGATACTGGCCGTGCTGCGCGGCGCGGTGCGCGACATCTTCCGCCGGCTGATGGACGCCGTCGACCCCGAGCTCGTCGACACCGCCGAGACGACACTGGCCGCGCGGCCGGGCGTCCGCAGCGTGCGCCGGGTCCGGATGCGCTGGATCGGACACCGCCTGCACGCCGACGCCGAGCTGGACATCGATCCCACCACCAGCCTCGAGGACGCTCACCGCATCGCTCACGACGCCGAACACCAGCTCACCCACGCCGTGCCCCGGCTGGACAGCGCGCTCGTGCACGCCTACCCGGCGCACGCCGGCTAGGTGAAGCCGAGGGCCTGCGGGACCATGTAGAGCCCGAAGCCCATCACGACCAGGCAGAGCGCCCACGCGATGTATTTGCGGGGACCGCGCATGCGCCACTCCTCGGGCAGCGCACGGGATTCCAGGGCCAGCAACAGGCCCAACACGATGGGGAGCAGCAGGGCGTTCATCACCTCGACGTCGACGGCGAGGTTGACCAGGTCGACGCTGGCCAGCACGAGTGCGGCGCCGATAACGTGCGCGAGCCCGTATGTGATGTAGAACTTGGCGGTCGCCCGGTTGGGCCGCTGGTTGAGGGTGTGCTTCCAGCCGAAGACCTCGGACAGTCCCCAGGCGCCGGCGAGGGACGCGACGATCGCGGCGACCAGCGCCGCGCCGAGCATGCCCAGCCCGAACAGGACCGTGCCGCCGACGCGGCCCAGGTACGGCGTGAGCGCGTTGGCGATGTCGCCGACGGTGTTCAGCGCGGTCTCGCCGCCATGGGCCCCGATCGTCGAGGCCACGGTGACCACCACCGAGATCATGATCAGCTGGGTCAGCACGGCGCCGGCGGCGGTGTCGTGGCGCGCCTGGCGGATCGTGGCCACCGACAGGTGCTTATCGACGACCGCGCCCTGCTGGTAGAACACCATCCAGGGCATGATGACGGCGCCGACGTTGGCGGCGATCAGCAGCAGATACGACGAGTTGCCCAGCGGCATCGACTTCAGGCCCTCCACAAAGGCTTTGGGCTCGGGCCGCGACATCACCATGGCGACCAGGAACGCCAGTTCGGCCGAGCCGATGACAAGGCCGATGCGTTCCACGCGCCGGTAGCTGCCGGTCAGCGCCAAGGCCAGCAGCGCGGCGGTCGCGATCGGGATGCTCACCCAGCGCGAGACGCCGAACAGCTCTCCGACCCCGGCGACGCCCGCGAACTCGGTGAGCAACGCCCCGATCGACGACGCGAACAGCGTGAACGCCGACACCCACGCCCAGAAGCGGCCGAACCGTTCCCGGATCAGCGCGCCGTGTCCCTTCTTGGTGACGATGCCCAGCCGCACCGTCATTTCCTGAACGACGTAGAGGATCGGCATAAGGATCAGCTGCGGCAGCACCATCCGATAGCCCCATTGGGCGCCGGACTGCGACGCGGTGATCAGCGATCCCGCGTCGGTGTCGGCCAGCATCACGACCAGCCCCGGGCCCCACACCGTCAGCAGCCCCCAGCGCAGCCACCGACCGCGGCGCGAGACCGACTCGGGCGGCTGATCTGACGGCTCGGCCACCGGTGTGGTTGTTTCGGTCACCCTTGACCAACTCCTTCGTGCGGCGGCAGCGACAGATCCGTCCAACTTAGCCTCACCTAACCAGCCGGTGTCAACGCGCCCGGTTTGCCGTTACCGTTGCCCGCTATGGGTGCATTGGAAGGGCGCGTCGCGCTGATCACGGGAGCGGCACGGGGACAGGGGCGCGCACACGCCCTGGCACTGGCGGCCGAAGGCGCGAACATCGTCGCCGCCGACGCGCCCGGACCGATGGTGGACCTGACCTACCCGCTTGGCACCAAGGACGACCTGCACGACACGGCTAAGCAAGTCGAAGAGCTCGGCAAACGTTGCCTGCCAATAACTCTCGACGTGCGCGTCTCGGCGCAGGTCGACGCCGCGGTGCGGCAGGCGGTGACAGAGATGGATGGCCTGCACATTGTGGTGGCGAACGCCGGCATCGTCAGCACCGGCCCCCTCGAGCAGGTGAGCGACCAGGTCTGGCAACAGCTGCTCGACACGAACCTGACCGGTGTATTTCACACGCTGCGCGCGGCCATCCCGGTGATGCGACGCCAGCGCTTCGGCAGGATCGTGGTGACGTCCTCTATGGGAGGCAGGATGGGCATCCCCGAGTTGGCGGCATACAACGCCACCAAGTGGGGCATCATCGGTCTGGCCAAATCCGTCGCCCTCGAGGTAGCCAAAGAGGGCGTCACGGTGAACGTCGTGTGCCCGACGACAACCCACACACCGATGGTTCAGCCCACCGAAAGTGACGACGTTCCCGACGATTTGGTGCGCCGGATGATGAGGGCCAACCCGATACCTCAGCCGTGGCTGCAACCCGAGGACGTCAGCCGCGGGGTCGTGTACCTGGTCACCGATCCCGGAGTCATCACCGGCAGCGTCCTCGAGATCGGCCTCGGTGGCAGCGCGCGCATGCACTAGTCCGATGGTGGCGACCTCCAGTCGGTTCGCCTTTTCTCAGCGCAATGAAACGCGTCGAGTCAGCTGCGGCACCGCAGGTTGCGCCGAGCTCGCTGTCCTCCACTCCCGGTGCGCAGCCGCCTTCACCGGGGTTGAGGGAGGGTTGTGAACGTCGCCCCGCGGCCGCGCAAGTAGGCCCTGACCTTGGTGGCAGGTACAGGATTCGAACCTGTGTAGGCGTAAGCCGACGGATTTACAGTCCGCTCCCATTGGCCGCTCGGGCAACCTGCCGCCAGACAGGTTACAACGAACGGGTAGACAAGGCACAAACGGCTATCACCCGACGAAGGGACGGATCGAATGGCGGACTCATCGTTCGACATCGTCAGCAAGGTCGATCGGCAGGAGGTCGACAACGCGCTCAACCAGGCCGCCAAGGAGCTGGCCACCCGTTTCGACTTCCGCGGCACCGACACCAAGATCGAGTGGAAGGGTGACGAGGCCATCGAGCTGACGTCGTCCACCGAGGAGCGGGTCAAGGCCGCCGTCGACGTATTCAAGGAGAAGCTGATCCGCCGCGACATCTCGATGAAGGCCTTCGACGCGGGCGAGCCGCAGGCCTCCGGCAAGACGTACAAGGTCAGCGGGACCCTGAAGCAGGGCATCAGCAGCGAGAACGCCAAGAAGATCACCAAGCTGATCCGCGACGAGGGCCCCAAGAACGTCAAGACCCAGATCCAGGGGGACGAGGTCCGCGTCAGCAGCAAGAAGCGCGACGATCTGCAGGCCGTTATCGCGCTGCTCAAGCAGGCCGATCTGGACGTGGCGCTGCAGTTCGTCAACTATCGGTAGCTATGAAGCGAGGTTCACGATGACGGTGACTCCGCAGCAGGTGGACCAGTTCGACATCATCATCGTCGGCGCGGGCATCTCCGGCATCGACGCGGCCTACCGGATCACCGAGCGCAACCCGGGCGTGACCTACACCATCCTGGAGCGCCGCGCGCAGATCGGCGGCACCTGGGACTTGTTCCGCTACCCCGGCGTCCGCTCCGACAGCAGCATGTTCACCCTGGCGTTTCCGTTCGAGCCGTGGAACCGGAAAGAGGGGATCGCCGACGGCGGCCACATCCGCGAGTATCTGAGCGCCACCGCGCGCAAGTACGGAATCGACCGCCACATCCGCTTCAACAGCCGTGTCCGCGCGGCGGATTGGGACTCGTCCACCGACATGTGGACGGTCACCGTTGAACAAGACGGGGCCAGCAGGAGTCTGCGAAGCCGCTTCGTGTTCTTCGCGAGCGGCTACTACAACTACGACGAGGGCTACATGCCCGAGTTCCCCGGCATCGAGCAGTTCGGCGGCACCGTCGCGCATCCCCAGCGCTGGCCCGAGGACTTGGACTACGCCGGCAAGAAGGTCGTGGTCATCGGGAGCGGGGCGACCGCCGTCACGCTGATCCCGTCGATGGCCGAACGCGCGGGAAAAGTGACCATGCTGCAGCGGTCGCCGACGTATCTGGTCTCGGCGTCCAAGTACGGCAAGGTCGCCCCCGTCGCTCGTAAGCTGTTGCCGCGCAGGGCCGCTCACCTGCTGCTCCGGATTCACACCGCGCTGATGGAGTCGGTGTTCGTCTTATTGTCCGGCAAGGCACCGGGTTTCGTGCGCTGGCTGCTGCGGCGCAGGGCGATCAGCAAGCTACCCGCCGGCTATGAGGTCGACGTCCATTTCAAGCCGCGGTACAACCCGTGGGACCAGCGGATGTGCCTGATACCCGACGCCGATTTCTTCAGCGCGATCAAAGCCGGCCGCGCCGAGGTGGTCACCGACCGCATCGACCACTTCGATGCCACCGGCATCGCGCTCGAATCCGGCCAACACCTCGACGCCGACATCATCGTCACGGCGACCGGCCTGCAGCTGCAGGCGCTGGGCGGGGCCGCCATCAGCCTCGACGGCGAACCGGTCGATCACCGCGACCGCTTCGTCTACAAGGCGCACATGCTGGAAGACGTGCCCAACCTGTTCTGGTGCGTGGGTTACACCAAGGCGTCGTGGACGCTGCGCGCCGACATCACCGCCCGGGCGACGGCAAAGCTGATGGCGCACATGGCTGCCCACGGCTACACGCACGCCTACCCGCACCGGGGCAACGAGCCGATGGACGTCAAGCCGTCCTGGGACATCAAGGCCAACTACGTGAAGCGGTCGGGTCATGCGCTGCCCAAGTCGGGCACCCGTCGGCCGTGGAATGTGCGGCAGAACTACTTCGCCGACGCCCTCGACTACCGCTTCGACCGCATCGAGGAGTCGATGGTGTTCGGCCGCGCGTCCGACCGGGCGTCGCTCGCGGGGTGAATTCGCGTCCCGCAATTGGGGCAGAACGTCTCGGCGGGGTGGTGTTCGGCCCCGCAGCTCGAGCAGAAGTGCGGTTCGGTCTCCGTCGGCGGTTCCGGGGGCTTGCGAGTAAACGGCCGGAAAGCCGAGATCCTGACCGGGGACAGCAGCGGCCGGCGCCCCCGAACCACCAGGAGTGTGAATCCCGCGCCCGCGGCAAGCACCAGCGCGACGCCAGCGACGATGTACCACAACAGGTTTGCGCCGCTGAGCACCGAGAAGTCACCGTGCTGCTGGCGCAGGTTGGCCGCGCTGGTGCGGAGATCGGTCAGCCCGGGATAGTCGGGTGACATCGACAGCGTCTGGTCGAAGTCGTCGATCGCCTCGGTGTATTGGCCCGCGTAATAATGCTTGAGGCCCTTGCGGTAGTACGCGTCGGCGGGCCCCAGCGTCGCCTTGACGCCCTTGCTCGCCATTATCGCGGCGAGGCCGTCGGCGGGTGCGACGAAGTTGAACGCCTGCGGTTCGCCGACGGGGGCGAAGCTGTTGATGCCGATCACCTTGCCGTTGAGGTCGACGGTCGGGCCACCGCTCATGCCCTCCGAGACCGCGGCATCGATCTCATACTCGGCGGCCGAACCCATGGTCGACTTCTTGCTGACCCTGCCGCTCTTGTTCGTCGGGTCCAGCGAGGGACCGGTGATGTTCTCGGTGCTCTGCGAAAAGCCGACCGCCAGAACCGATGTGCCGATGCTGACGTCGGCGTCGCCGGCGAGCTCCGACGACGGCAGGTTGTGCTTGTCCACCTTGAGCAGGGCCACGTCGCCCTTGCCCAGCGGCCGGAAATCCACGACGCTGGCCGCGAGCTTGCCGGCGAGCTTGGTCCCGGTGCCGTACGACAGCGCCAGGCTGATTTCGGGACCCCGGTCGGGGGTGTCGCCTTCGACCCGCGCGTTCTTGCGCAGCCAGTCCAGGGTCGTGGCGGGGTCCCGCGATTCGGGCGCGTCGGGGAACTGGGTGACGTATTCCTTGGCCGCGCGCTTGAGGATCAACAGCTTGGCGCTCTCGGAATCGACGCAATGTCCGGCCGTGGCCACCCAGCCGTCGGGGTTGACGACGAAACCGGTGCAGCTCCAGGTCGCGATGAACGGCATGGTCGTACCGGGGCCGAACTGAGACAGGATCTGGCCGTCGGGCAGCCGCACCGCGCCGTAGCTTTGACCGGCGAGGTACATCACCGCGGGCCGGATCATGGCCGCCGCCCGTTCCTCCGGGTTGACGCGCGGACGGCCGTCGTCGGCCGCCGCGATCCCGGGCGAGCCGACCAACATGGCAAGAGCGGCCGCCGACAGCAATGCGGACACGCGGCCGCAACGAGCGCGTCCGGACATGCATCCTCCTCGTATGAACCTGTCCCTTGACGATCGGGCACGCCGAGCGGCGGAAGTAGGGGCGGAAGTCCCCTGCCGTCGGGTCCTTGGTTCCGAGAAACGCACAGTTGGTGAACTGCTTCTAAATCTCCGATGGCGGCAATACTGTGATCGCCATGGCTATGCGTGAACCGAACGTTGTCGTTCTCGGTGGCGGATCATGGGGAACCACCGTCGCGTCGATCTGCGCGCGCCGCGGGCCGACGCTGCAATGGGTGCGTTCGGAGGAAACCGCCACCGACATCAACGACAACCATCGCAACACGCGCTACCTCGGCGAGGGCGTCGAACTGAGCTCAACGCTGCGCGCGACCAGCGACTTTGCCGAGGCCGCCAGCTGCGCCGACGTCGTCGTCATGGGCGTGCCGTCGCATGGCTTCCGGGGGGTCCTCACCGAACTGGCCAAGGAGCTGCGGCCCTGGGTGCCGGTCGTGTCGCTGGTCAAGGGGCTCGAGCAGGGCACCAACATGCGGATGTCGCAGATCATCGAGGAGGTGCTGCCCGGCCACCCGGCGGGAATCCTCGCCGGGCCGAACATCGCGCGCGAGGTGGGCGAGGGCTACGCCGCCGCGGCGGTGCTGGCGATGCCCGACCAACACCTGGCGACCCGGCTGTCGGGCCTGTTCCGCACCCGGCGGTTCCGCGTGTACACCACCGACGACGTCATCGGCGTCGAGTTGGCGGGCGCGCTGAAGAACGTCTACGCCATCGCCGTCGGGATGGGCTACTCGCTGGGGATCGGGGAGAACACCCGCGCGCTGGTGATCGCGCGTGCGCTACGGGAGATGACCAAGCTCGGGGTGGCGATGGGTGGCAATCCCGACACCTTCCCGGGCCTGGCGGGGCTCGGTGACCTGATCGTGACCTGCACGAGCCAGCGCAGCCGCAATCGCCACGTCGGCGAACAGCTCGGCGCCGGCAAGCCGATCGACGAGATCATCGCCTCGATGAACCAGGTCGCCGAGGGCGTCAAGGCCGCCAGCGTGATCACCGAGTTCGCCAATGAGTTTGGCCTGAACATGCCCATCGCCCGCGAGGTCGACGCGGTGATCAACCACGGCTCGACCGTCGAGCAGGCCTACCGCGGCCTGATGGTCGAGGTTCCCGGGCACGAAGTCCACGGGTCGGGCTTCTGATTCGTCAACCAAACAACTCGTAACGAAATTATTTGCATTCCATATGCGCCCGCACGGTCGGCTTGACCCGCGCTTCGTCGCGCCAATACCGTCGAACGAGGCAGCCAGGCCCTGACGGCCGGATCGCGCAGTTGTAATCGCCTGTGCGCCAACAAGCTACGCCGACGTAGCCAAGTGCAGTTACGGGGCTCAAAACATTCCCCGCTTACACCCAACGAGTGGAAAGCGACCGATGCAAGACATTCAAATGGAACGCATACGATCCATCCTCCGACACGACCTACCCTCGTCCCTGGTGGTTTTCCTGGTCGCGCTGCCGTTGTCGCTGGGGATCGCGATCGCCTCGAACGCGCCGGTGCTGGCGGGGCTGATCGCCGCGATCGTGGGGGGAATCATCGTCGGGTCCCTCGGCGGATCGCCGTTGCAGGTGAGCGGTCCCGCCGCCGGCCTGACGGTGGTGGTCGCGGGCCTTATCTCCGACTTCGGTTGGGGCGTAACGTGTCTGATCACCGCCGCAGCGGGCGTGCTGCAGATTCTGTTGGGGCTCAGTCGTGTTGCGCGCGCCGCGCTGGCGATCTCACCGGTCGTCGTGCACGCCATGCTGGCGGGAATCGGGATCACCATTGCGCTGCAGCAGGCGCACGTCTTGTTGGGCGGAAAATCCAAAAGCACGGCCTGGCACAACCTGATCGGCCTGCCCGGCCAGATCATCGATGCGCATCGGCCCGGGGCGCTGCTGGGCGCGCTGGTGATCGTCATCCTGATCGCCTGGCGCTGGGTGCCGGCTCGGCTGCGCTTCGTGCCGGGACCGCTGGTGGCCATCGTTGCGGTGACGGTCGTCTCGCTGGTCCTGCCGTTCCACGTGCGACGGATCGAGATCGACGAGTCGCCCCTGAATGCGCTGCGGCTGCCCGACATTCCGCACGGCAACTGGGGCGCGGTGGCCATCGGCGTCATCACCGTCACGCTGATCGCCAGCGTCGAAAGCCTGCTGTCGGCGGTTTCGGTGGACCGAATGCACAACGGCCCGCGCACCGACTTCGACCGCGAGTTGATCGGGCAGGGCACCGCGAACTTCCTGTCCGGGACCATCGGCGGGCTTCCGGTAACCGGTGTAATCGTCCGCAGCTCAACCAATGTCAACGCGGGCGCGAAATCCCGCGCCTCCTCGATCATGCACGGCGTGTGGATCCTGCTGTTCACGGTTCCGTTCGCGGAGCTGGTCGAGCAGATCCCGACGGCGGCGCTGGCGGGCCTGCTGATCGTCATCGGCATCCAGCTGCTGAAGCCGGCGCACATCGAAACGGCAATGAAGCACGGCGATCTCGCCGTCTATGTCGTGACCGCGGTCAGCGTCGTCTTCCTCAACCTGCTGCACGGGGTGATGATCGGGCTGGCCCTGGCCATCGTGTTGACCGGATGGCGGGTGATCCGGGTCAAGGTCGAGGCCAAGCCGGTGGGCGACGACTGGCGGGTGGTGATCGAGGGGCCGGCCTGCACCTTCCTCGCCCTGCCCCGGCTGACCCGTGTGCTGGCGTCCATCCCGACGGGAGCCCTTGTCACGGTGAATATTTCGACTCAGTACCTCGACCACGCCGCGCATCAGGCGATTACCGATTGGCAGCGCCAGTACGAGGCGACGGGCGGCACGGTGCGGATCGAGGGGATCGCCGAGACCGATGAGCGCGCGGCCGATCTGGTCGAGCACCAAAGGCCCGAAGCCGCCGCCTGATTGGCTACTGCTGCCCCGGCGCCCCGTTCAAGCCAAGCAAGATGCCGCCGGTCCCGCCGGCGCCGGGCGGCTCCTTGAACGGGGCCTCTCCGGAGTTACCGCCGGCGCCGCCGTTACCGATCAGCTGCGCGTTGCCGCCATTCCCCGGTATGCCGCCGAGGTTCGTGCTGACGCCGCCGTCGCCGCCGGCGCCACCGTTGCCGATCAGTGCGGCCTTGCCGCCGTTTCCGCCGGGTCCGCCGTTGGTCATTATGGACGCCCCACCGTTGCCACCGGACCCGCCGTTGCCGAACAGCAACCCGGCAGCCCCGCCGTCGCCACCGGCCCCGCCGACACCGCCGGCCCCGCCG